>JBMTDJ010000001.1:0-98150 GCA_049431945.1 Candidatus Nanopelagicales bacterium
TTGGGTGGAGCGACCGTAGGACGGGGGTCCGACAGTGGCTCCTGGCGCCGGTGGGACTGTGGAGAGTGGCGCCGGACCTCACAGTAGGACGAACAGGTGTTCGAACTCCAGCGACACGCCGGGGCTCGAGAGGGCCGACGTCCGCGCGCCCCAGGGCTCATACACCAATCAGGTGTATGGTCGTCCACATGTCGCGGACCAATATCGACATCGACGACGAACTCGTTCACCGTGTGATGGTGCGCTACCACCTGACCACGAAGCGTGAGGCCGTCGACTACGCGCTGCGCAGCCTCGTCGGCAATCCGATGACCAAGGATGAAATTCTCGCCATGGCCGGATCCATTCCGGATTTCGAGGTCCCGCCGGACGACGATGACGATGACTACCTACCTGGCTGACTCATCGGTATGGATCGACTTCCTCCGGAGGCCTGCAGCAGGCTTGCGCAACTTCATCCTCGACGACGAAATCGCGCACAGCGAGCCCGTGGCGATGGAAGTCCTCTCCGGTGCGCGTGACCGACCTGAGATCGAGCGCGTGCAACGCATGCTTCTCGGCACACCATTGCTGCAGTTCGACAGTGCATCCGACTTCGGGGCAGCTTCTGAGTTGCGTCGATCGGCGCTTCACCAGCGACTGCGCGTCGGCGTGATCGACTGCATGATCATCGCCGTCGCGGGCAGGCACGACGTACCCCTGCTCACGCTCGACCGCGGTCAGGCGGCGCTAGCGAAGGCTCACGGGGTGCAGGCAGCACTGCTCAGCGCCTGACAGTTCGAGGATGGGCTGCGGCGTCTCGTCACGCCGCAGTCGTCACGAAGGAATTCGCCGCCAAGGGCAGCAGTGCCTCGACCACGACGCCGGTGAAGCGATGGAAATCCATCACCGAGTCCCGACTCGTTGTTGCAGTGCCATCTACCCCAGGGCGATGACGTCCTGGTGCACCAGGCGCAGGCCCTTCCTCCCCCGCGGTCCGGAGCCGCCATCGGTGCGCCACTCCTCGTACTGCTCGATCACCAGTCGATGGCGCCCACCGCCGACACTCGAGCCGAGTCCGATCTTGCCGCTCCATCTGCCCACACCCCTGGAGTAGCGCCCCGTGATCTCCGTCCGAGTCACCTCCTGCCAGAGCACCGCAGCAGGACCCGGGGTGTCGTCGTCGCTGAGCCGCTCGTGGACCAAGAAGGTGCGTCCAGGGCCACCACCGGACGTGTTGGACTTGTACGACGGTCCCGTCAGCGAGACGTCGGCCTGGAGGCCGACTCGCGGCACGCGGCGAAGAGCCACCGTGGCGGTCCGCCCCGGGTCGAGCTGGACGACATCGAGGAGCGTCACCGCCGACAGGCGAAGTCGCGCACGTGCCTGCGCCTGGTAACGGGCGAGCGCGAGGCGGATGAAGGGTCGATAGGCAGTGTCGATATCGATGTCGAGATCGACGTACCACTGGTCGCGCTCGGCGTCCCAGCCGATCAGCGAACCATCGGCGCGCTCCCGGCCGACGTTGTAGCGCACGATGTCGACCTTCTTCGAGGAGTCCTCGGCGAGCCACACGCCCGACGTGGCGCCATCGGCGTTGGTGAAGTGGCGGGCGACCGGCCAGGCGGAAGGGAGACTGCCGCCGCCGGTGACGGCCGGATCACCGCCCCAGCGACTCACGAGGTCGGCCACGGCGCTCCCACCACGACTGGGACGGACCAGGACAGCCAGGTCCTCATCGACGCCGGAGGTGAACCAGGGGCGCTCGAGGTAGACGCGGATCGACCCACTCGACCGCGTCGAGCGCACTGACCGCGCGGTCGTCGCTTTTGGTGCGGGGTTCCACGTGAATGCCGGGATGGTCGCCGCGACATCGGGTGCCTGCGGTCGAGCGCTCGCCGGCAGCGGAACGCTGAGGCGGGTGCTTCCGGTCGTCGACTGCGTCGTCGACAACGTGATCGGGTCCGCGATGGCTGACACGGTGATCGATCCCGCGGGAATGCCCCCGCCCGCAATGGGAGTGATGGTGCCGTCGCCCGGCTGCTCGGTGTAGTCGACATTCAGCGTGCCGGTGATCGACGTCCCACCGCGGGTCCACTGCACGCGCGCGCTCCCCGGCACGATCGGTTGCGCTGCACCAGTCGCGCTGGGGGCCACGACGATGGGCGACGTCGATCCCGTCGAGAAGGTCACCTGGCGCAACTGGCGGAAGTACTCGCCGTACCGGGAGAACGCCGTGCCGACCATGGACAGTCCGTGATGGCGGGTGTCCTCGAGCTGGACCGTCGCTTCCATGGCATAGGAAGTGCTGCCCACGGGTCCTCCCGGGGCAGGGTTGTCGACATTGATGGTGCCGATGTCGCCGACGGAGGCACGACGAATCGTCGGGGCGGTTGCCCCGGGGCCACCGTCGATGCCGGACGTGAGCGTGCCGGTGAGGGACACGCTTTCGGTCGACGGCTCGTCGATGTGCATCGACCCGCTGATACGGCACTGGATCTCGTTGTCGGGGCGGGATCCCGTCCACGTATCGCCGCTGCCGAAGTAGGGCGCGCTCACCGGCTGCTTGGTGGCGTGGACGACCGTCATGTCGCGGTAGGGGCTCAACTGCCAGAAGGCGCCCTTGGCCGCATCCGTGGCGGACGCCGTCGACTTCACGCGCTCCCACAGGTCGAGCAGACCGAGGTCGGCCGAGGGAATCGAGGAGGAGATGCGCAGTCGCTCGGTGCGTCCGGGAGCGACCCGCAGGTCGATCGACTGCCCTGACACGGTTGCGCCCGGGGTGCCCGCGCCCGCGACATTGACGCCGATCGGCACGACATCGGGCCACGAGCCGCCGAACGACGCACTGGCCTCCGTCCGGCCGCCGCTCGGCGTCGGGACGCCACGCACCAGGACGCCGGAGGTGAGCGGATCCGGATAGAAGGGCGTCGTCCCCTGCGCAGGCGAGGTCCAGGCGAAGCCGATGACATCACCGACCGCGGCGTAGCCGGTCGTCCCCGGCCCATAGAACGCCGCATCCCGTGCCGCGATCTGGGAGTACTTCGCCGGATCCGGCTTGCCACCGGAGTCGAGTCGGCCATGCTGCTCGACGAGCCACGGGCTCACGCGCACCGGCGTGAGCCAGCGCGTCTGCACCAGTGCCGGATCCACGGCTGCGCCGTTGCCAGCACTCCGGACCACTACGGTCTCCGGAGACTGCGACCACGCAACAGTCTCGCCGGCGTAGGACTCCCCCTTGATGTCGCCGATCTCGACGATCTCACCGCGGATGTCCCCGAGGTAGACGACCGGACTCATCACCGGCTCATGCCGCAGGTAGGTGACGGAGCGTCGCGCGGTGCGCGGCTCGACATCGGTGAGGTCCTTGGACGCCCCGCCCAGGTAGACGATGCGCAGCCTCAGGTCGTACGCCGTGCCGAAGCGGAGCGTGGGCAGCTTGGCGCCGCCGGGCGGAGCGACGTAGTCGATGGTCGCGCCGAATCCAGGCGGTGGCGGGCTGAGCGGATTGATGCCCGCGGCCTCGCTCGCCTCGTCGATCGCCTTGCCGGGACGCTCGATGGCCTGACTCCACCCCGTCCACACGCTGACCGCCTGGGCGTAGCGCTGCTCGGAATTGGAGGATCCCGTCGCCCCAGCCCCCGCGGGCTCGGTCCACCCCTCGTCGACGCCGAGATCGAGATCACCCGCGCCGTAGGTGTCCGGGTCGGGACGCCACAGGCCCTGACGCCAGTTGAGGCTGAGCCACCCGGGCGAACCAGCGGGACGGACATCCATGCGATAGCCGACGATCAGGTCGGCGGCCGTGGCGACCTGGATCACGCGCGAGGCGATATCGATCGAGTTGGCGATGTTCCACTGGCGGTCGAGGTCGCGATGGACACGCTCGGCGATGCGCGGGGTCATGAGCGAGATCCCGGTCGTGGAGCGCGCAGGGAGCACGAGCGGATGGCGGTCGGGATCGCCGAGTCCCTCGGCGACCAGGCGCTGATATCCGGAGGCGAGCACGGTCGTTGCCGCGATCTCCGAACCGACCTCGCTGGTGACGATCGGCCACTGCTGGCCGTCGGCGCCGATGTCGACGAATCCCGGGTCGGCGGGAGCGCGCACGTCGAACTCCGGCGCGAACTCCCCGGCTCCGTACTTCACATCGGCACCCTGGGGGATGTCCGTCGCCCCGGGGCCCGCGACGTAGGTCGGGTTGACGCGCAGCTGGTAGGAGCCGGGTCCCAGCGGCGCGGGAGCCCCACCGATGCTCTTCACGAACGCCGCCGGATCGACCACGATGTCGATGACGAAGCCGATCTTGCGCAGCAGGAGCGGATGGCTGTCGAGGACCGAAAACTTCTCGTGGAACTCCCACTGCGGCCACGGCACCTGGTAGCTCGGGTCGAACATGCCCGGGACGTTGGCCTCGGTGTCGAGGGGCTCGACGAACTGGCGCATCTGCACGATCGCGGTCTGCAGTCCGCTGCTCGTCGCGGTGTTGGGGACGCTGGAGTACTTCTGCCGGGTGAGCGCCTCGTCCTGGGAGCGGGCGATCTGCTCGTAGGTCGATGAGTCGATGGAGTAGCCCTCGAGGGGCTTGCCCGGGCCCGCCAGCGCGCTCGTCTGCGGCTGCACGGCTCCGGACGCGGCGAAGACCTCCTGCTGCAGGCGATTGAGGGCGTCGTTGAGTCCGGCAGTGTCGACCGAACGAATCTTGGTGCCCGAGTAGTTGTCGGCGACATAGGAGCGCACCAGCGTCGAGTCGGGGAACATCGTCTGGAAGACCGCGGGATCAGGATCGGGCGACACGCGCTGTCCGGGGGCCTGGACTCGGTCGGCCGCCGTGCCCCCCGCGAGGTCGAAGACGACGCTGAAGCCCATGGGGACCGATCCCCCGCCGCCATTGATGAGGGAGCACCATGCTCCGCCGGCGAAGTCCGGGTAGGCAGCAAGAGTCGTGTCGCTGGTCGTCGTGAGCTGGGGCGTCGCGACGACCGTGATGCGCAGCTTGCCGTCGGGCCGGACGCCGGAGGCTACCGGCGTCCAGATGACGAGACGGCTTGTGCTCATGCGAATGCTCCGCACCACTCGGACCAGTCAGCCTGGTCCATGACGTCGGCGAAGGTGATGGGCACGATGGCGTCAGCCGCAGCGTCGATGGCGGCACGCGAACTGCGTGCGCTGGGGACACTCGGCATGACGCCGCCGGTGATGGTGCGTCGCATCGTGATGCGGACCGACTTCTTGATGCCACAGGCCTTGACCTTGACGGTGCAGGTGGCCTGGCCGATGAGCTTGATCCGCTCGCCCGGCGGCGGCAACTCAAGAGTCAGCCCCATGCAGAGCTCGATGCCGATGGTGACGATGCCGAGCACCTCGACCCGACCCTTGATGCATACGAACGCAGTGAAGGACATGATCGTGTCGGCGCCGATGCCGCTGATCTCGTACTGCACGCCGAAGGAGCAA
The DNA here is from genome assembly GCA_049431945.1 of Candidatus Nanopelagicales bacterium. Lineage (GTDB taxonomy): Bacteria > Actinomycetota > Actinomycetes > S36-B12 > S36-B12 > Mxb001. Next base: position 5,437 of record JBMTDJ010000001.1, read on the forward strand.
CTGACGCCACCGGATGCCACGCCGAGATCAATCTCCAGGCTGGCCTTGATGAGGGCTCCGATGTTGAGGCTCTCGACCCCGTCGAGTCCCACGTCGAGACCGAACCAGCCGCCTCCTCCGATGCCCATGACGGTGACCGCGAAGGGATCGGATGGAGACGAGAAGTCCAAGCCGAAGCGCACGGGGTCGTCGCCGAAGGGCAGGTTGATCGCCACGCGGGTGGCAAGGCCGCTGAGGCTCACTGCACCGAGCGCCACCTCGGGCACGGCGAGACTGAAGCCCGTCGTGATGGAGCGCGAGTCGATGTCGAGGATCGGACCGTTGCCGCTGCCGAACGCCAGGAAACGCGCCATGTTGGACAGGAAGGCCAGCGCGCCGCTGAAGACGACCTCGCCGATCTCGACCTGCATGTCGTTGGCGCGCGCGGAGCCGGCGGTGAAGCCGAGCCGGTCGAGGATGACGTAGACGAAGGGCTCGTCACCAAAGAACGCGATCTTCAGGTTGGTGAGAGCGCCTTCGGCGAACCAGTAGGCCTCGAGGTCGAGGGCACTGGCCTTGGCTTCGACGAGCACGTAGAAGTCCGCGAGGTCGGCCTCGGGCAGGAGCTTGCCGACGAGGCCCGGCCCGACCGTGAGATCGGGCCGCCACTCGTAGTGGAGGAACACCTCGGTGGGGATGTCCGGGAGGTTGACGTCGAACGAGCGGTCGGTGAGGAAGGCGGGCGCCTTCGGGTTGGGCCGGCTCGGATCGGGCAGCCCGCCACTACCTTGCTCGAACATGTCGATGTCCGACGGCAGCAGATCAGCAAGGGAGATGCCGCCGAAGAGGGTGAAGCCCTTGAGCATGTCGCCGGGCTTGATCTGGGGCATGCCGCCCCCGGTCCACGACGACGGCCATCCGCTCAATCCGTCAGAGGGCAGGGCGCCCGTGGCGCGACCGAAGCCCTTGACGCTCATGCTGGGCGCACTGATGCCGCCGCCGCGCTGGGCACCCGTCCCGATATCCGGCGCCCCGATGCCCTCGAGGTAGATCCCCAGATCGGTGCTGCCGATGCCCCCGTCGAGGTAGAGGTCCGGGAAGGACACGTCGACGCTCTGGGAGTCACCGGCCATCGCGGACACGCCGTCGACGTTGACGCTGGCGCGCTCCATGCGAGGGAAGGAGTACGGGCGTCGTTCGCGCGCCAGGTCGGTCGCCGACCCGCTCGGACTCCCGAGGTCGAGGTGCCAGTCCAGGGTCATCGTCGGCATCGACGTCGATCCCTCGACCCCGCCGTCAGGGGCGAATGCGACGTAGACCCCTCGCATCTGGGCCCGACGCTGGAGGGAGGGAAGCCCGTTGAAGAAGTCGCGCAGAGCCGTGGCCCCGGTGCGCGTGAAGTTGGCCCGGTTGCGACCCACCACCTTGTCTTCGGCGAAGAGCATGGGGGTGTCGAAGGTGATGCGACGCCCGGCTCGATCCACGCCCGTCACGGTGAAGCCGAAGGGCTCCCCCGAGGGCAGCTGGGGGACGAAGACCTTGGCGCCGAGCCACTGCCCTCGCAGGGGCGTGGCCGTGCCGCTGATCGCGGAGGTCGCTCGGGTGCGGAATGTCACGCGGGAGAACGGCGTACCGCGCCCAGCCGTGGGCACCCCGTTAGCGCCATCGAGATCCATGCCGGGGACGTTGATGATCACGCGCTGCGTGAGCCGCTCGAAGGCGCGGATGTCGCCGTTGCGATCGGCGAGGAACTCGCGGGTGACCTCGGTGACAAGCGTCGCGGGCGCGCCGAAGGGATAGACGAATCCGCGCGTGGTGGTGCGGATGTAGGTGTCGCGACCATCCCACGTGCGCTGCTGCCAGGAAGTGAGGGAGGACACCCCTTCCTCGTTCCACTCCCCGGATGCGCGCATCGTGCCGCCGAGTGCCGACAGGGCGAGGTCGACGCCCACCGGATCAGCGACGCCGCCCTTGACGGCCGCGCTTCCGGCGGCGTTGGACGTCATGCCGGTGAGGCGGCCGATGTCCGAGCGATCCTGCGGGTTGGGCTTCATCTCGAAGGGGTAGCCAGGCCCCCCGACGCGTGAGGTGATGCCCGACGGAGAGGTGCGCAGCATGGCCGCGGCCGAGACATCGCGCAACCACACGACTCGCACCGTGTCGGAAGAGTGGTCGTAGCCGGTGGGCTGTCCGGACTCGTCGAAGGTGCGGGTGGCCAAACGCGTCTGCCAGACCTCGGTCCGGCCATCGCGCGTGGGTCCGACGAGCGGGTGCTCCCAGCCCGACTCGTCGCTGGGCTGCATGACCATGAACCACGGGATCTCGATCGATGTCGCGTTGGACGATGGTGCTGCGTAGACAACGTCACCTGAGGGAATGCGCTCGCCCGCGGGGTAGGCCGCGAGCGACGACACGACCGGATCGCACCGCAGCCAGGTGAGCAGCCCTTCGCGGGTAGCGGGCACGCCCCCCGTCGGCAGGGTGAAGGCCAGCCGACTCGACTGCGCCAGACGGGCGTCAACCGGGACCGCAGGGCGCCCTCCTGACGTGATCTCCTCGATGAGCGCCTGCGGGCCGAGGTCCACCACCATGACGGCCGGACTGCGCCCGTCGGCCACGATGCGCCCGCCGGTGATGGTGGCGTTGGCGAAACTGAGGGTGAGCCGCTGCATGCTCTCGCGGTCGCGCACGGCGAAGGCGAGACTGCTCGCGCGCGAGGTAATGGCCTTGAGTGCTGCGTCAGCGGTGCCCGGGATGGCGAGGGCTGCAGCGATGATGCCGGCTCCACCGAGGATCGACCGTCGCGTAACGGGCAGGACGCCGCTGGGCTCGTGAGGCGTCCCCTCATCTGCCACTGCCGGTCCTCCTCATGCACTGCACGGAGGAGCGGTCAAGCCGCCCCTGTCGGTCCCCCGCGCGGGAGGCTAGCGGAGCCATTTCGCCGATGTCCCCGAGTTCGGTGAAACGTCGCCCTAGATCCCCGTCGTCTGCGACGCAATTGCGACCTTGCGCCACGCCATGACGAGGAGGGCGAGCCCGAGGACGGGCACGGCGGCCACGGCGCACAGCACGGCATAGGAACTGAATGCCACGATCAGCCCGGCGACCGCTCCCCCGGCCGCTCCCGCGATATTCATCACCAGGTCCGACAGGCCCTGCACGGACGGGCGCTCCACCGGGCCGACGTCATCGACGAGCAGCGTCGATCCGGCGATGAGAGTGCAGGACCAGCCGAGACCGAGAAGGAAAAGGCCAACGCCCAGCAGGATCACCTGGTCCCCTGCAGCGAGGCCGGAGATCAGGCAGGAGACGAGCAGGATGACGATGCCCGTGACGATGATGGGAATGCGGCCGAAGCGGTCGACCCCCCAGCCCACCACGGGCGACAGCGCGTACATACCCGCCACGTGCACGCTGATGACCAGGCCGATAAGCGTGAGAGTCACGTCGACATGCGCCATGTGGATCGGCGTCATCACCATGACCATGACCATGGCGACGTGACCGATGGCGATGGCGCTCATGCCCAGCAGCGCGCCTCGATTCCCGCGCAGGTGCGCGATGCCGTCGCGCAGTCGAGGCTTCGCGACTTCGCGCTTGGCCTCGGCATCGACCTTGGCTCGCATCTCGGCGGCGAGAATGTAGGGGTCAGGACGCAGGAAGGTGAGCAGCACCAGCACCGCGATCGCCAGCGTGATGGCGGTGACGACATACGGTCCGGCGAGTTGCGGAAGCCCGAGTGACAGGCCCAACCAGCCCGCGGGCTGCAGGAGATTGGGGCCGAGGACGGCGCCGATCGTCGCGGCCCACACGACATACGACAGCTGCCGGCCGCGCTTGTCGTCCTGCGCGAGGTCGACCGCGGCGTAGCGGGCCTGGTAGCCCGACGCCGACGCGACGCCGACGAGCAGGCAGCCGAGCAGGACGAGCACGATGTTGAGCCAGAGCGCACCGGCGATGACGACCAGTGCGCCGATGGCGCCCATGCCATAGCCGAGCGCGAGCGAGGCGCGGCGCCCCTTGGACAGGGCCACGCGCGCAAGCGGGAGCGCGAGCAGCGCAGCACCGAGCACGCCGAAGGTCTGTGCGAGACCAGCGACGGCTTCGCTGCCAGAGACGCTCGCGGCGATGAGGGAGCCCGCGGCAACGGATCCGGCTACCGCGATGCCGCCGAAGATCTGGCTGATCGACAGGACGCCGACGGTGCGACGTTGGATCGCGGGGACGTTGAGTTCAAGCGCGGTCGTGGTCATCGGCGCCGACGCTAGCCCATGCGCTTCAGCGTAGGAGGGAGGGCACGTCGACGACCCCGCAGACCGCCTCCCAGATATCCCTGGTCTCGATTCCTCCCGCGATTGCCTGCTCGACTGTGCGCCCGTCCAGGGCTGATAGGGAGTAGTCACGGGCCCAGGACTTGGCGTAGTCCGCACCGAAGAGAGCGTCCATCCGCTCCCAAAAGTCCGTCAAGCGCACGGGACCAGTCTGCCTCACCGGTTCTCCACCTGTCCTCTGGCGCCTGATCGGCCCGAAGACGACGCGCGACCGTGTTTCCCGAGGTCGAATCGAGGCTAGGGGCCGCCTAGCCCCACCCGGTTGCCTCCACGAGGATGGGCCCGTGCCCGACTTCTCCCCCGCGACCCAGGGATGGTTCGAGGCGGCCTTCGCCGCACCCACCCCGGCGCAGGCGCTCGCGTGGGAGGCAATTGCCGGAGGCCGCGACACCCTCGTCGTGGCGCCCACCGGATCGGGCAAGACACTCGCGGCATTCCTGTCGGCCATCGACGACCTTGTCCGCGATCCGGTCGATCGCGCGCATGCCACGGGTCCGCGCGTGCTCTACGTCTCCCCGCTCAAGGCACTCGCGGTGGACGTCGAGCGCAATTTGCGCGCGCCACTCGCCGGGATCCAGCGCGAGTCCGAGAGACGCGGACTCACCCCTCCGGATATCCGCGTCGGCGTGCGCACGGGCGACACCCCCGCCGATGAACGCCGCCGCATGACGACATCGCCTCCCGACATCCTCATCACGACACCCGAATCGCTCTTCCTGCTGCTCACCTCGCAAGCGCGATCGATCCTCGGCGACGTGCGCACCGTGATCATCGACGAGATCCACGCACTGGCCGGCACCAAGCGCGGCGCGCACCTGGCCATCAGCCTCGAGAGGCTGGATGCGATGCGGGGCCAGACGTCCCAACGCATTGGCCTGTCGGCCACGGTCGAGCCGCACCGCGAGGTAGCCCGGTTCCTCCGACCCCACGCCGATGTTGCGATCATCGCCCCGCCGGCGGAGAAGACCTGGGACCTCTCCGTCGTCGTCCCCGTCCCCGACATGACCGCCATGGGCGAGGAACTCGACATCGATGGCTCTGCGGCAGCCGATCCGCGGCGGACCTCCATCTGGCCGCACGTCGAGGAGCGAGTGGTGGACCTGGTCACCGCTGAGCGCTCGAGCATCGTCTTCGCCAACTCGCGAGGACTCGCGGAGCGCCTCACGGGCCGACTTAATGAGGTCGCTGAGGAGCGTGAGATCGCCCTGCCCCTCGCACGCGCGCATCACGGCTCGGTGAGCCGCGAGCAGCGGATGATCATCGAGGAGGATCTCAAGGCCGGTCGACTCCCCGCCGTCGTCGCGACCTCCACGCTCGAACTCGGCATCGACATGGGATCGGTCGACCTGGTCGTGCAGGTGGAATCGCCCCCGAGTGTCGCGAGCGGCCTCCAGCGCGTCGGCCGCGCGGGCCACCAGGTTGGCGCGATCAGCCGCGGTGTGATCTTCCCCAAGTACCGCGGGGACCTGCTCCAGGCCGCGGTCGTCGTCGAGCGCATGCGCGCCGGCGCGATCGAGCCGATCCGCGTGCCCGCCAATCCCCTCGACGTCCTCGCGCAGCAGATCATCGCCATGGTGGCCATGGACGCCTGGGAGGTCGAGGATCTCTACGACGTCGTGCGCCGCGCCGCGCCGTACCGCGACCTACCGCACGACGCCTACATCGCCGTTCTCGACATGCTCTCGGGCAAGTACCCGGGAGACGACTTCGCCGAGCTCAAGCCGCGCATCGTCTGGGATCGGCGCACGGGAGAGCTCACCGCACGCCCGGGCGCCCAGCGCCTCGCCGTCACCAGCGGCGGCACGATCCCCGACCGCGGCCTCTACGCCGTCTACCTCGTGGGGACGACCTCGCGCGTCGGCGAGCTCGACGAGGAGATGGTGTACGAGTCGCGCGTCGGAGATGTCTTCGCGCTCGGCGCCTCGTCGTGGCGCATCGAGGAGATCACTCCCGACCGCGTGTGGGTCTCCCCCGCTCCGGGCCAGGCCGCGAAACTGCCGTTCTGGCATGGCGACGCGGTGGGCCGACCCATCGAGCTCGGCCGTGCCGTGGGCGAGTTCCTCCGCAGCGCGCGCGACCCCGCGTCGACGCGCGAGCGCCTCACCGAATCGGGCCTGGACGCCTGGGCCATCGACAACCTCGTCACCTACCTCGAGGAGCAGCGCACCGCGACGGGACGCTTGCCCGATGACCGCACCCTGGTCGTCGAGCGATTCCGCGACGAGCTCGGCGACTGGCGCGTGGCGATCCACTCCCCCTTCGGTGCGCGCGTGCACGCGCCCTGGGCCCTCGCCATCGGTCAGCGCCTCCTCGCCGAGCACGGCATCGAGCCGCAGGTCATGCACTCCGACGACGGCATCGTCATCCGGCTGCCCGACACCCTCGACGAGGACGCGGTCTCGATCGCTGATCTCGTCGCCGTCGACCCGGAGGACATCGACGACATCGTGCAGCGCGAGGTCGGCGGATCCGCGCTCTTCGCCGGACGATTCCGCGAGTGCTCCGCGCGCGCCCTGCTGCTACCACGGCGTATGCCTGGCAAGCGCAGTCCCCTCTGGCAGCAGCGTCAGCGCTCCGCACATCTGCTGTCGGTCGCCTCGCGCTATCCGGACTTCCCGATGGTCCTCGAAGCCGTGCGCGAGTGCGTGCTCGATGTCTACGACGTTCCCGCGCTCCGCGACCTACTCGGCCAGGTCCGGGACGGCAGGGTGAAGGTCGTCGACGTCGTCACCGAGCAGCCGTCGCCGTTCGCACAGTCACTCGTCTTCGGGTACGTCGCCGCCTTCCTCTACGAGGGCGATGCACCACTCGCGGAGCGTCGCTCCGCCGCTCTCACCCTGGATGCCGACCTGCTCGGACAATTGCTCGGCCCGGCGCCGCTACGCGACCTACTCGATACCGATGCCATCGACGATGTCGCGCGAGCCGTCGGGCGCTGGGAGCCGGCCCCGCGCGACGCGGAGGATCTCGCAGACCTCTTGCGCGTGGTCGGCCCACTCGACACCGATGCGCGCGCAGCACGCGGCATCCCGGAGAGCTGGGCTCAGGAATTGCTCGACGCGCGGCGCGCGATCACCGTGCGCATCACGGGCCGCGAACACCTCGTCGCCGTCGAGGATGCCGGACGTCTGCGCGATGCCCTCGGCGTCGCCCTGCCGCCGGGAGTACCCGATGCCTTCCTCGAGCTCACTCCCGATCCGCTCGCGGACCTCATCGCGCGCTATGCACGCACGCACGGGCCCTTCATCTCGCATGACGTTGCCGATGCCTTCGGCATCGGGGTGTTGGTCGCGGAGCAGGCCCTACGGCGACTCGAGGGTGCCGGACGCCTCGTGTCGGGCGGATTCCGCCCCGACACCCTGGGTACCGAGTGGTGCGACCGTGAAGTCCTGCGGCGCATCCGCCGACGCAGCGTCGCTGCGCTGCGCGACGAGTTGGAGCCGGTGCCTGCCGCGACTCTTTCGCGCTTCCTGCCGGCCTGGCAAGGGCTCACCGACCCCGGCACGGGCACCGACGCGACGTACGCCGCCATCGAGGTGCTCGCCGGTCAGCCACTGCCGGCAAGCCAACTCGAGACCGCCATCCTGCCGGCGCGAGTACGCGGCTACTCCCCCGCGATGCTGGACGAACTCATCACGAGCGGCGAGGTGGTGTGGTGGGGTGCGGGCTCCCTGCCCGGGGACGACGGTTGGGTGTGCCTGGCCCCAACGGACCTCGCGCCGCTGCTCATCCCCGAGAGGGTCACACCTGCCGACGGGCTCCCGTCGCGCATCGTCGATCTTCTTGACCTCCGCGGCGCGCGATTCCTGCGCGAGATCGCCGAGGAACTCTCACGTGAGGCGCTGGTCCCCGAGGTCGAGGTGGCGACATCATTGCGCGATCTGGCGTGGCAGGGCCGGGTCACCAACGACACCTGGGAGCCGATGCGCAAGGGATCGCCCCGTCGGCCGAGCCGACCACCGCGGCTACGCGCCCGGCGCTCCGGCCTGTCGCGACCAGTATCTGCGCCCTCGGGCGGCCGCTGGTCACTCACCCCCGCACCCCAAGGCTCCGCCACTACTCGCCAGCTCGCGACCATCGAGGCCCTGCTCGATCGCTTCGGGATCATCACGCGCGAGGTCGTCGCCGCTTCCGGCTTCCCCGGGGGATTTGCGGCGGCGTACCGGATCCTCACCGCCATGGAGGAAGCCGGTCGCTGCCGACGCGTCTATGCGCTCGAAGGTCAGGGTGCGGCTCAGTTCGCCCTGCCCGGCGCGATCGATCAGCTCCGATCCCTTGCCTCGACCAGCGATCCCATCGCGTGCCGGACGCTCGCGGCCGCTGACCCGGCTCATCCGTACGGCGCGGCGCTGCCGTGGCCGGAGGCGGCCACGCGGCCCGCCCGCGCGGCTGGTGCGTGGACGACCATCGACGCCTCCGGACCGGTCCTCTACCTCGCTCGCGGACGGAAGTCGCTGACGACCTGGACATGCGAGGACTACGCGAGCGCCGCGGAATCGCTGGCGTCCGGCCTCGCAGGACAGCCCACGACCATCACGCGAATCGATGGCCACGAGATCGGCACGCTCCCGTCGGACGACCAGCGGATGACAGCGCTGACCAGCGCAGGTTTCGCGCGCACGCCCAGCGGCCTCCGCCTGCGTCGCTCGTGACGATCGACTGCACGATCTCCGCCGTTATCGACGTTAAGAGCGCCGGCAGCGTCGATAAGGGGCGGAGACGGTGCACGGCCTATGCTCGGGCCATGCGACTTCCGGGGCGGACGGACTATGCCCTGCGCGCCGTCCTCGAACTCGCGGCCGCACCGGATGGACCTGTGACCACGGACGAACTCTCAGATCGTCAGGACATCCCGACGTCCTACCTCGGCGCCATCCTCGCCGAGCTCCGCAAGGCCAACATCGTCCATGCGCGTCGCGGCGTCGAGGGTGGCTGGACCCTCGCACGTCCGGCCGCCGACATCACCCTCGCCGATGTCATCCGGGCCGTCGACGGCGCGCTCACCAACGTTGCCGGCACCCGCCCGGAGGACCTGCATTACGCCGGTGCCGCGGCTGGGCTGCCCCAGGTCCTCGTCGCGCTGCGGGCCGCCGAGCGGCAGATCCTGGAGTCCGTGAGCCTGGCCGACGTGGTCCAAGGTCACCTGCCCGCACGCGTGCGCAAACTCACTGAGGATCCCGCCGCCTGGCACTAGGGCGACCCGCTCAGACATGCCTACCACCGCCCGGGGCCCGCCCCATGCTATTGTCATGTCACCTAGGTGACAATAGGGTCTTTACGTCGGGCCCGGACGGAGCGACATGACCGGCCTCATCCTCATCGCCCTCGCCGGCTTCGGCGCCTCCTTCGTGGACGGCGCACTCGGCATGGGCTTCGGCGTCACCTCGACCACCCTGCTGATCGCGGTCGGGCTCTCCCCCGCGCTCGCCTCGGCCTCGGTCCACCTAGCCAAGCTCGGCACCTCCGCCGCCTCGGGCATGGCCCATCACCGCTTCGGCAATGTCGACTGGGCCGGGGTGCGCCGCATCGGACTTCCGGGTGCAGCCGGAGCCTTTGTCGGCGCCACCGTGCTGTCGCACCTGTCGACCACGGCCGCGCTGCCATTCACCGGAACCCTGCTGTTCCTGCTCGGCATCTACATCGTTATCCGATTCGTCATCGGCCGCGCACCACGACGTGCGTCCGGGACGCCGGGCAGGCGGCTCATGGTCCCCCTCGGCCTGGTCGGCGGCTTCGTCGATGCAACCGGTGGCGGCGGCTGGGGGCCGGTCACCACGCCGACGTTGCTCGCCGACGGACGCCTGAGCCCCGCACGTGTCATCGGCACCGTCAACACCGCGGAGTTCATCGTCGCCCTGGCTGCGAGCCTGGGCTTCCTCATCGGCTTGGGCACCGCCGGTATCGACATCGGCATCGTGCTCGCCCTGCTAGCAGGCGGAATCATCGCGGCACCGCTCGCCGCGTGGGTGGTGCGCTTCCTCAACCCCCGCATCCTCGGCGTCGTCGTCGGATGCGTGATCTTGCTCCTCAATGCCCGGCTCATCCTCGGCGCTCTCGGCGCCGATCCGGTGGTGTGGTGGACCGTCTACGCCATGCTCCTCACCGTGACGATCGCCGCGATCACCTTCGTCGTGAGGATCGTGATGCGAGAGCGCGAGGTCCAGGCTCAGGGGCCACAATCGGTGCATGCCTGAAGGCGACACCGTCTGGCTGGCTGCCCGGCGCCTCGATGAGTCCCTGGGCGGCGCCGTGCTCACGAGTGCAGATCTGCGCGTTCCCGCCCTGGCGACCGTCGACCTCCGCGGCCGCACCGTCCACCAGGTCCGGTCCTACGGCAAGCACCTGCTCTTCCGCCTCGACGGCGGCCTGAGCCTGCACACGCACTTCCGTATGGACGGCAGTTGGCACCTCTATCGACCCGGACGTCCATGGAAGGGAGGTCCGGACTGGCAGGTGCGCGCAGTGCTGGAGACCTCCGACTGGCAGGCGGTGGGCTATCGGCTGCCCGTGGTCGAGTTGCTGGATCCGCGCGGTGAGGCTGCGCTTCTCGGGCGCCTGGGTCCTGACATCCTCGCCGACGACGTCGACGTGGATGCCGTCGTGGAGTCACTTCGGTCTCAGCCGGAGCGCGCCATCGGCGACGCGCTCCTCGACCAGTCGATCGTCGCGGGCTTCGGTCTGATCTACGTCACGGAGACGCTCTTCCTGCGCGGCATCTCGCCGTACACGCCCGTCGAGTCCATCGAGGATCTCCCCGGGCTCCTGCAGACCGGCCGTCGCCTGATGCACGCCAATCGCGGGCGTGGGGCTCAAACCTCCACGGGTGACCTCAGGGACCAGCACTATGTCTACGGACGCGCGGGCCGACCCTGCCGACGCTGCGGGATGCGAGTGAGGTTCGGGCGCCAGCGCAGTGGAGAGTTCGACCGCGATGCCTACTGGTGCCCCCAATGCCAACCTTCGTCGAGTGGCGGCCTACCGCACGCGACACGCCGCTGAGAGGTGCGATAACTCGCCACTCAACGAACGTCAGGCGGCGCGGATGACCGGTGCGGGCTCGCGAGCCGCGACGTCCTCGGCCACCGAGAGCAGCACCGACGACAGGCGAACGCCGAGTGCGCCGCAGATGGCGATGAGCATCTCCGACGACGCTTCCTTCTCGCCCCGCTCGACCTCGGACAGGTAGCCGAGGGACACGGAAGCGGCAGAGGACACATCACGGAGGGTGCGGCCTTGGAGCAGGCGAATACGCCGAAGCTCGACGCCGATCACCTCACGGAGCACGATCACAGGACCACGCTACCCTCCCGGCCCGACGATCGCCTGCCGTGGATCGCACATGTCGCGACCCTCGATCGGCAATGGCGCGCACGAAAAGGCCGCTGTCCGGTCGCCTCACCGCACAAACGCCCCGCAGGGGTCCCTTGAGAGGTGAGACGACCTCGACCGCGGCAGGACTATGCGCCCGTGAGCACCCGGCCGAGCAGATCCAGGGCCGCGCTGACCGCGTGCCGGCGAACGCCCTCACGATCCTGCCCGGCACAGGCGAAGCCCACGACGACCTCGCCCTCGGGCCCGACGACCGCGACGTAGCCCTGTCCGGGTGGTACCGGGCCGGCCACGACGCCACCGGGATCTGGGTCGGGGCCGGCTGAGCCGGTCGTGGCCACGGCGTAGTCAGCGGCGAGGAGGCGCCGTGCACCCAGAGCCATGTGCACGGCGACGGCGGGATCGACCGCGCCCTGTCGCTCGAGCAGGTCGGCATCGACTCCGAGTACGTCGGCCTTGACGGCCACGGCGTAGGAGACGAGGCCGCCGCGCACGCAGGCGCTCGCCCCCGGGATCGAGGTCAACTCGGCGCAGACGAGTCCCCCCGTGAGGCTCTCCGCGGTCGCCACTGTCTGGCCCCGCTCGACGAGCAGCGAGACCACCTCGTCGGCCTTCACGAAGCGCCCCGTGACATGCGCCGTGCGCGGAGGGCATAGTCCAGGCCCGTCGCGACGGTGAGCACGAGGGCAATGGCCATCGCCGCGATCTTCACCGGATCCGCCCACTCCGGCAGCGGGGCGAGGTAGAGCGAGATGGCGATCACCTGCGCGACCGTCTTGGCCTTGCCACCGCGCGAGGCCGGAATCACCCCGTGGCGGATGACGATGAAGCGCAGCGCCGTGACGGCGAGTTCGCGCCCGAGGATGATGACGGTGACCCACCAGGGCAGGTCCGCGAGCAACGACAGGCCGATGAGCGCAACCCCGGTGAGTGCCTTGTCGGCGATGGGATCGGCGATCTTGCCGAGAGTGGTCACCGTGCCACTGCGACGTGCGATCTCACCATCTGCCAGATCCGTCAGCGCAGCGATGACGAAGACAGCGGTGGCCGCCCACCGCAGCGCCGCATCACTCCCGTCGTCCGCGAGGAGGAGCCAGGCGAGCACCGGGACGAGCAGCAGCCGCACCAGGGTGAGCAGATTGGGCAACGTTGCCCAGCGCGAGGTGCCGATCGGATCACCCGCGTGGTCGGGAATTCCGGCGAGGGGTGAGTCACCGGACCCGTCGCGGCGATTCCGGTCCCGTCCCGTCGCCGTCACGCGGACTCCGCGACGAGGTCGATGCCGTCCACGCCGACCACCCTCGCACGCACGACCTCGCCGACAGCATGCGCCGTGTCGATGATCGTCGCCGAGTCATCAGGCCCCTGGTGCGCTGCGCGCGCGATGCCCCGCTCCTCAACAAGGAGCTCGACCTCGTCACCCACACGCTCGCTGGCCCGCTCGAGCATGAGTTCATCGACCAGCGCGGACACCTCGGCCACGCGGCGGTCGATCTCGGCCTCGGGCAGATGACCGTCCAGGGTGGCTGCCTCGGTGCCCTCCTCGTCGGAGTAGCCGAAGACGCCGACGGCGTCGAGTCGCGCCGACTCCAGGAAGCCCATGAGCTCGGACAGGTCATCGTCGCTCTCGCCCGGGAATCCGACGATGACATTGGTGCGCACACCGGCCCGCGGATTGCGCGTGCGGATCATGTCGAGCAACCCGAGGAAGTCGTCTGTCCCGCCGAATCGACGCATCCGACGCAGGACACGCGAGCTCGAGTGCTGGAACGACAGGTCGAAGTACGGCGCGACCCCCGGAGTGTCGGCGATCGTGTCGACAAGGCCCGGCCTCATCTCTGCCGGCTGAAGGTAGTTGACGCGGACCCGAAGGATTCCCGGGACACGCGCCAGAGCCGGAAGCAGGCCCTCGAGCATGCGGATGTCACCGAGATCCTTGCCGTAGGACGTGGAGTTCTCGCTGACGAGCACGACCTCGCGCACGCCGGCGTCGGCAAGGTCCGCGATCTCTCCCATCACCTGCTCCGGGCGCCTGCTGACGAAGGAGCCACGGAAGGAAGGAATGGCGCAGAAGGTGCAGCGTCGATCGCATCCGGAGGCGAGCTTGACCGATATCACCGGCCCCGTGACACGTCGGTTGAGGCCGGCATGACCGGGTGCACCGCCTGCATCAACGCGCTCGACGGGGGCAAGGGGCAGCAGGGTCCGCCGGTCCACCGGCGTGTGGGGCGCGAGACTCTCGCCGGCCGCCACGCGCCGGACGCGATCCGTGATGTCGGCATAGTCGTCGAAACTGAGGACCGCGGCGGCTTCGGGCAACGACTCCGCGAGTTCGGCGCCGTATCTCTCGGCCAGGCATCCGGTGACGATGACGCGCGCGCCCGTGTCGGCCGCTGCCAGAACGGCGTCGATCGAGTCCTTCTTCGCCGAGGCCACGAAGCCGCATGTGTTGACGAGGAGGACGTCCGCCCGCTCAGGATCCTCACTCAGATCAAGACCGTCAGCGGCGAGCCGCGCCTCGAGTTCGTCCGCGTCGACATCGTTGCGTGCGCAACCCAGGCGCAGCACAGCGACTCGGGGATCCATCCCCTCAGGGTAGAGACTCTCGAGCCTGCGTCCGGTCGCGGGAGGGCGCCGGCACGCGCCCCTACTCCGCGGGACAAGGCCCCGAGTGACTAGTTCCCGCCGCGAATATCCATGAGGAAGCCCGGCAGATCGTCGGCCTTGAGCAGCACCTCGCGCGCCTTAGATCCCTCGCTGGGGCCGACGACGCCGCGGGACTCCAGCAGATCCATGAGCCGACCCGCCTTCGCGAATCCGACGCGCAGCTTGCGCTGGAGCATCGACGTGGAGCCGAACTGCGTCGTGACGACGAGTTCAGCGGCCTGGCACAACAGATCGAGGTCGTCGCCGATCTCCTCGTCGATCTGACGACCCACGGCGGCCGGAGCGGTGACATCGTCGCGGTAGTCGGGGTCCATCTGCTCGCGTACGAACCGCACCACGCTGCGGATCTCGGTCTCCGAGACGAAGGCTCCCTGGATGCGCTGAGCCTTGCTCGCCCCCATGGGCAGGAAGAGTCCATCGCCTTGCCCGACGAGCTTCTCGGCCCCGGGTTGGTCGAGGATCACACGACTGTCAGCGAGCGAGGAGGTCGCGAAGGCCAGACGACTCGGCACATTGGCCTTGATCAGGCCCGTGACGACGTCGACGCTGGGACGCTGCGTCGCCAGGACCAGGTGAATGCCAGCAGCGCGTGCGAGTTGCGTAATACGAACGACTGAATCCTCGACATCGCGCGGAGCCACCATCATGAGGTCGGCAAGCTCATCGACGATGACGAGCAGGTACGGGTAGGGGCGCAGCACACGCTCGCTGCCGAGCGGAGGCGTGAGCTTGCCTGACCGGACCGCCTTGTTGAAGTCGTCGATATGACGGAAGCCGAATTGCGCAAGGTCGTCGTAGCGGGTGTCCATCTCCTTGACGACCCACTGGAGGGCGTCGGCGGCCTTCTTGGGATTGGTGATGATCGGCGTGATGAGGTGGGGGATCCCCTCGTACGCCGTGAGCTCGACTCGCTTGGGATCCACGAGGATCATGCGCACGTCGTCCGGCGTGGCGCGCATGAGGACCGACGTAATGAGCGAGTTGATGCAGCTCGACTTGCCCGCGCCCGTGGCGCCCGCCACGAGCAGGTGGGGCATCTTGGCGAGATTGGCCACGACATAGCCGCCTTCGACGTCCTTGCCCAGGGCGACCGTCATCGGGTGATGCTCATCGGTGGCCGTCGCCGAACGCAGCACATCCCCGAGGCTCACGAGCTCGCGATCGGCGTTGGGGATCTCGATGCCGATCGCGCTCTTGCCCGGGATCGGGCTGAGGATGCGGACCTCGGGGCTTGCCACCGCATAGGCGATGTTGCGACTCAGGGCTGTGACGCGCTCCACCTTGACGCTCGGACCGAGCTCGATCTCGTAGCGCGTGACGGTCGGGCCGCGTGTGAAGCCGGTGACACGCGCATCGATGTTGAATTCCTCCAGCACCTGAGTCAGCGCCGACACCACGCCGTCATTGGCCTTCGTGCGGCTGCGCGGCGCAGGACCGGCCTTGAGCATCTGCGCACCCGGCAGGCGGTAGTCGATCGCCCGGTCCAACGGCAACTGCTCGACAGGGCCAGCGGGCGGGGCCTCGAACGTCGGTGCCGGCGTGGACTCCGGCGCCGGTGGGGCGACGTCGTCCGCCGCGCGAGGGACCTCGGTCGTGAGATGGCGCGGGCCCGTGTCGAACTTCGCGGCATCGGCGATCTGCTTGGCCGCCCCCGCGACGCCGAGTGCCGGCTCGGCAGCAGACATGAGGAACTCTTCCTCCGCCTCGATGTCGATCTCGCCGGCGATCGCCGTGTCCTCCGGGTCGATGAGCTCCGCGGAGTCGACGACGAAGCCATCCACCTCGTCGGCGGCGTACGAATCGAGGAGTTCATCGTTGGCGGAGCGGCCACCCGAACCCGGACGCAGGATGTGGCCGCCCACGCGACGCAGAGCCTGGGGCACGGCCATGAGCGGCGTCGCCGTGAGCACGAGGATGCCGAAGACGGCGAGCAGGCCGAGGAGGACGCCGGTGACCACCGGGCCGAGCGCGGCGGCCACGGGCGCTGTCGTGACCCAGCCCGTGATACCGGTGCCCGCTGATAGTCCGTCGAGGCCATCGCTTGGCGTGGGCAGGCCCTGCACGAGATGCCAGAGGCCCGCCGCGGCGAGGAGCAGTGCCAGTCCACCCACGATGAGTCGCCCGTTGGTCACGTGGTCTTCGGGATGTCTCAGGGTGCGCCAGCCGATGAGGAGCAGGACGATCGGCACCGCGATGTCGAACGCGCCCACGAGGTACGCCGACACGGTGCCCAGCCCGATGGTGAACCAGCCGTCCACTCCGAACCACACGGCGGCAGCGACGATGACCGCAAGGGCGATGAAGAGCAGGCCCAAGCCGTCACGGCGGTGGACATCGTCGAGATCGCGGGCACCGTGACCGACGCGGCGGGCCGCACCACCCATCGCGTGGGCAATCCCCAGCCAGAGGGCGCGCAGGGCCCGGCCGACTCCGGCCAGCCCGCGGGCGAGGGGCCCGGGACCACTAGATCGGCGCGAGGACGCCGTCGAGCGCGACTTGGCCGTGGAGCGCGGCTTGGCGGTCGAGCGCGGCTTGGCGGTCGAACGGCGAGACCGGGAGGGGCTCGCGGAGGAGCGGCTACGCGTGGGCACACTGGATCGACTCGCCATGTCCCGAGGGTACCCGCGAGTACCACGAATCACGGGTGTCACACGGGTCACGCGTGTCGTCGCCCCGAGCCCATCCGGGCGCCCGTCTGGGCTGGCCTAGGCCTCCACGACCACCGGGATGATCATCGGCCGGCGCCGATGGGTCTGGGATACCCATCGGCCGACGACCCGTCGGACCCGCTGCTGGAGCTGGTGGGGGTCGACGACACCGTCGGCGAGGGCACGCTCGAGCTCGGCCCGCACCTCGTCCCGGACGGGCTTGAGCACCTCCGGGTCCTCGTGGAAGCCGCGCGCCTCGATCTCGGGCCCGGCCACGACCTTGCCTCCCGTGATGTCAACGGCCGCGAAGATGGAGATGAAGCCTTCGTTGCCGAGAACCCGTCGATCCGTGAGCGCGGCCTCGGTGATGTCGCCAACACTCGCACCGTCGACGAAGACGTAGCCGACCGGCACAGCCCCGACGATGCGAGCCACGCCGTCCTTGAGATCCACCACGACACCGTCCTCGGCCAGGACGATGCGCTCGCGGGGCACGCCGGTGCGCTCGGCGAGCGCGGCATTCGCACGCAGGTGACGCCATTCACCATGGACAGGCATCACATTGCGCGGCTTGACGATGTTGTAGGCGTAGAGCAACTCCCCCGCCGAGCAGTGCCCGGACACGTGGACCAGCGCATTGCCCTTGTGAACGACGGACGCACCGCTGCGAGTGAGGCCATTGATGACGCGGTTCACGGCGTTCTCATTGCCCGGGATGAGCGAGGAGGCCAGCACGATCGTGTCGTCGGGGCCGGCCTTGATCTGGTGGTCGTTGTTGGCGATCCGCGAGAGCACCGCCATCGGCTCGCCCTGCGAGCCGGTGCAGACAAGGACAACCTCGTCATCGGGGAGGTCCTCGAGTGCATCCACCGACACCAGCACGCCCGGAGGGATAGCGAGATAGTCCAGGTCGCGCGCCACCCCCATGTTGCGCACCATCGACCGGCCCACGAACGCCACCTTGCGACCATGCTCCGCAGCGGCGTCGATGATCTGCTGGATCCGGTGCACGTGGGACGCGAACGACGCGACGATGACCCGTCCGCGGGCCCGATCGAACACCTTGTCGAGGACCGGGGCAATGTCTCGCTCGCTGGGGATGAACCCAGGCACCTCGGCATTGGTCGAGTCCACGAGGAAGAGATCGACGCCTTCGTCACCGAGGCGAGCGAAGCCATTGAGATCAGTCACCCTGCCGTCGAGCGGGAGTTGGTCCATCTTGAAGTCGCCCGTATGCAGGACAAGTCCGGCCGGGGTCCTGATGGCGACGGCCAGCGCGTCGGGAATCGAGTGATTGACGGCAAGGAACTCGAGGTCGAAGGGTCCTACCGAGACGCGCTCCCCCTCGCGGACGACGTGGACGTCGGGCTTGATGCGGGCTTCGCGCAGCTTCGCCTCGACGAACGCCAGGGTGAGGCGCGAGCCGTAGAGAGGAATGTCAGGACGCTGGCGCAGGAGAAAGGGAAGGCCCCCGATGTGGTCCTCGTGGCCGTGGGTGAGCACGATCGCGTCGACGTCATCGAGGCGCTCCTCGATGGATGAGAAGTCCGGCAGGATCAGATCGATGCCGGGCTGGGACTCCTCAGGGAAGAGGACCCCGCAGTCGACGATGAGCAGGCGTCCGGCGTACTCGAAGACCGTCATGTTGCGCCCGATCTCGCCGAGGCCGCCAAGCGCAACGACGCGCAGTGCGCCTTCGGGCAGCGGTGGCGGTGTGGGAAGTTCGGGATGCGCGTGACTCACGACAGATCGACGCCGCCCTCGCGTAGGTCGCGCTCCAACTGCTCGATCTGATCGGCCGTCGCGTCCACGAGCGGTGACCGTACCGGGCCCGCGGGCAGCCCCTGCAGCGCGAGTGCGGCCTTGGTGAGGATGACGCCCTGGGTGCGGAAGATGCCGGTGTACACCGGAAGCAGCGCCCGGTTGGCCGCGATGGCGCCGCAGACATCACCGGAATGGAAGGCCTGACCCATCGCGCGAATGCGATCGGCCACGAGGTGACCGACCACGGAGATGAAGCCATTCGCCCCCACAGACAGCAGCGGCAGATTGAGGATGTCGTCGCCGGAGTACCAGCCGAGATCGCAGCGCGCCATGGCCCACTGCGCAGCCTCGAGGTCGCCTTTGGCGTCCTTGTTGGCGACGATGCGAGGGTGCTCTGCGAGCCGCACGAGCGTCTCGACCTCGATGGCCACGCCGGTCCGCTTGGGGATGTCGTAGGTGATCACCGGAAGGTCCGTGGCGTCGGCGACCGTGCGGAAGTGGTGGAGGAGCCCAGCCTGCGGCGGGCGGTTGTAGTACGGCGCGACGACGAGCAGGCCGTCGGCTCCCGCAGCGGCTGCCTCGCGCGCAAGGTGGACGGAGTGAGCCGTGTCGTAGGTGCCGACGCCGGCGATGACCCGAGATCGATCGCCGACCGCCTCCTTGACCGCGCGGACGACGGCGGCCTTCTCCTCGTCGGTCGTCGTGGGGGACTCCCCCGTTGTGCCGTTGACCACGAGGCCGTCGTTGCCGAGATCGTCGACCAAATGCGTCGCGAGTCGCTGGGCACCGTCAACGTCGAGAGCACCTTCCGCGGTGAAAGGCGTCACCATCGCGGTGAGCATCACCCCGACGGGGCCGCTGGCGGGCACGGGCATATCGACAGGCTATCGCTAGGGCGCCACGCGGCCGTTGGCGACGAAGGCCTCGTGGGTGATCGGCATGAGCGCTGCCCACTCCGACTCCATGAGGTCGGCGACCATCTCGATCTCCCGCTGGGGGTACGACGGGAAGTGACTGTCGGGGTGCTTGGTGCGCAGTGACAGGAAGTTCATGAGGGCCCGAGCGTTCATCGTGACGTACATCGAGGAATAGGTGCCGACCGGCAGGACGATGCGAGCGACCTCGCGCGCCACCCCGGCGTCGAGCATCGCCTGGTAGGCGTCATAGGCCGCCCGACACGAGGCCGTGGTCTGCTCGACCACGACGGCGTACTGATCCTGGGTGCCCTCGACGAAGTCGTAGGCCCCGGGCTTGCCCTGCTGAACGAGCCTGCGCTCGGGACCGGGGACGTAGAACACCGGGCGCAACTCGCGATAGCGCCCGCTCTCCTCGTTGTAGGACGCGATGCGATGCCGCATGAACTCGCGGAAGACGAAGATCGGCGCGGAGATGAAGTACGTCAGCGACGTGTGCTCGAAGGGCGTTCCGTGCCGGTCGCGCATGAGGTAGTTGATCAGGCCCTTGGCGGCCGCGGCATCGGAGTCGACGTCATCGAGGGACTGCTCGCCCTTGGTGGACACGCGGGCGGCCCAGATGACGTCGGAGTCGCGCGCGGTCGCCTTCACCAACTCGACGGTGACGTCGCTGCGGAACTCGATTTCGCCGGCCTCGGACACGGGTCCTCCCTTCCCGTGGACCCTATCCAAGGCGTGCGGCCCGATGGTGATAGGCAGGAGGCATGTCGTCGACCCCGGACTCGGTGCGGCTCGCTCGCACATCGGACGTCGATGACGTGGCGCGCGTGCAGATCGCGGCCTGGCGAGCGGCATACGCCGACCTCCTGCCCGACACGGTCCTCGCCACGCTCGACGCTGACGACATGGCCTGGGAATGGGGTCGCGCGCTGCTGCAGCCCGGACCCCACCGGCTGCTCGTGGCCATCGGCTCGGACGGCGGCGTCGCTGGTGCGGCCGCAGTGGGACCGAGTGCCGATCCCGATGCGGCGGGGGCCGGTGAGATCACGCTTCTCGTCGTCGATCCCGAGCACTGGGGCGCCGGACACGGATCGCGTCTGCTGCAGGCGAGCGTGGACCACCTCATCGCCGCCGGCCACCACGAAGCCATGACATGGGTACCCCTCGCAGACGAGCCTCGGCGCGCGTTCTTGCAGTCAGCGGGCTGGGGACCCGACACGGCGTACCGCGATCGCGAGGTCGGAGACGACGTGGTTCGTGAGGTGCGCCTGGTGACCGTGATCGCCGACGCGGCCGAGCCCACCGACGAGTGAGCTACTCCAGGCCAAGTACGCCGGGATTGAGCGTGACGTCGGGATCCAGTGTCGACTTGACCGCCCTGAGGACGTCGATTCCCAGCGGACCCACCTCGTCGGCCAGCCACGGCGCGTGATCGCGGCCGATCGCATGGTGATGGGTGATGGTGGCACCGGAGTCCATGATCGCCCGACTGGCGGCGGTCTTCGCCCGCTGCCACTGCCCGACGGGGTCACGGCGGTCCGCCACGGCGATCACCGTGGTGTAGAGCGATGCACCGGTGTCGTAGGAGTGCGACAGATGCGACATGACATAGGGTCCGACGCCCTGCCCTTCGCGGAGGGCCTGGCGCAGCGCGTCTGCCACCGTGGTGTGCAGGTCGAGGTACGTCGACCAGTGCGTCGCGGTCTCCAGGGTCTCCACGAGGTATCCCGCGTCCATGAGGGAGTCGCGCAGGTGCGGTCCATCGAATCGGTGGCGCCGCCAGGACTGCCCCGGACCGTGCCCGAGCGACACGGCACCGTGGCGGCGCAGTGCGCGCAGCGTCGCCGACCGCCGCGCACCCACGAGATCACGGTCCGTGCCTTCCCAGCCGAGGATGGCCAGCGAGGGATCCGCGACACCCCGCGCCCGCAGGTAGCGGTCGAATGCGCGCGCGGCGATGCCGTGCGGCCCCGACATGAGCAACGTGGTGGCGGTCTCGGCCTCGTCCGACAGGCGCATGACGTCGGCACTCGAGCGCGATTGCACGGCATCCCGGAAGGCCTCCACGCCCGCGGCGAAGCCGGGGAGCATGATCGCGTCGTAGATGCGTGCTGTGGGCAGCCGGCGTACCCGCAGGCTCACTCGGGTGATGACGCCGAAGGCCCCCTCGCTCCCGATGATGAGACCGCGCAGGTCGGGTCCCGCGGCGGTCGAAGGTGCCCGACCGAGTTGCATCGTGCCCTCGGGGGTCGCCACGACGACGGCTTCGACCATGTCGTCGCTGCGTCCGTACCCGGTCGATGCCTGGCCCGCCGACCTGGTCGCGACGTAGCCGCCGATCGTCGCGCGCTCCCAGGACTGGGGCAGGTGCCCGAGGGTGAAGCCGCGTGCCGCAAGCAGGGCTTCAAGCACCGGGCCGGTGATGGCGGGGCCCACCGTCGCCACCCCGGAGATCTCGTCGAGGTGGATCAGCCGACCTAGCCTGCGCAGATCGAGCGCGATGTGCGGGCTGTGCGTGCGCAGGCCCCCGACGACGGAGGTGCCCCCGCCCACGGGGATCACGGCGAGCCCGTGCTCCCGGGCAACGGCGAGCAACGCGACGACCTCGTCATGGGTCGCGGGCGAAACGACGGCGTCAGGCGCGTCATCGACCTCGTCAGCACGCCGCCGTGCGTAGTCAATGAAGGCCGCCCCGCCCATGGCTCGCAGCCGATCGTCGCGCTCGACGCTCACGTGATCGGCACCGACGACAGAGCGCATGGCGTCGAGGTCGCTGTCGCTCAGACGCGACGCGGCGAGCACCCACCGCTCGGTGTCGGCAGGCGGCCAGGGGGACGCCACTCCGACGTGGCGGGCGAGGTAGTCGCGCACGCGTTCGCCGAGGATGGGAGCGTCGGCTCCCCAGCGGGCGAGATCGTCGGGCACGCGCCCAGTCTGGCACCGGCTCCGGGACGGCGGAGCCACGCCTGCCTGGCTCACCCGGCAGACTGTGGCCGTGCCTGCGCCGACCGTCGATCTCAATGCCGCGCGTCGGCACAGGGATCTGGAAGCGACGGCTGCTGGCGAGCCCGTGGACGTCCTCGTCATCGGCGGCGGCATCACCGGCTGCGGCGTGGCGCTCGATGCGGCGAGTCGCGGGCTCGCGGTGACCCTGGTCGAGGCCCACGATCTGGCCTTCGGCACGTCCCGCTGGTCGAGCAAGCTCGTCCACGGGGGTCTTCGCTATCTCGCCCACGGCGATGTGGGCGTCGCGTGGGAGAGCGCGGTCGAACGCTCGCGGCTGATGACCACGATTGCGCCTCATCTGATTCGCCCCCTCCCCCACGTCATGCCCCTCGATCCCAGCCGGACCCAGCGCGGACTCGTTCGCGCTGGCCTCCGTGCCGCTGATCTCCTGCGGGCAGGTGCCGGCACTCCGCGCCGCGTCCTGCCGCGACCGCGCACCGTGTCGACACGCGACGCCATGCGCCTGATCCCCGGAATGGCCCCGGAAACCGGTGGAGCGACCGTGCACTGGGATGGCCAACTCGTCGACGATGCGCGGCTCACCATCGGCGTGGGTCGCACCGCCGCACGACTGGGCGCCCGGATCATCACGGGTGCACGCGCCAGCGATGTCACCGGCGAAGGTGCGCAGATTCGCACCCGAGAGGGCGACGTCATCGACGTTCACGCTCGCCACGTCATCGTCGCGGCCGGTGTCTGGACGGGGCAGCTCGATCCCGATACCGCGATCTCCGCGTCGCGCGGCACGCATGTGCTCCTGCGACCCGAATCCCTCGGCCATCCGCGCGCCGCGCTCACCGCGCCGGTCCCCGGTGAGCGCGGACGCTATGTGTTCGCCCTGCCGACCCTGGACGGGCCGGTCATCGCCGGCATCACGGACGTCGCCGTCCCCGGGACGATTCCCGACGTCCCCGAACCACCGAGAGAAGACATCGACTGGATTCTCGGGCACCTGTCCGCAGCGCTCGCTCATCCGGTCACCGCATCCGACGCGATCGGCGCCTACGCGGGCCTGCGGCCCCTCGTGGGAACCCCGGGCGAGGAGGCCACCGCCGACATCTCGCGCCGGCACCTCGTCGAGCAACGTCCGGAGGGCTACGTCGTCGTGACCGGCGGCAAGCTCACGACGTACCGTCGCATGGCCCAGGACGCCGTCGACGCGCTGAAGATCGAAACATCAGACGCGCACGCCGCTCACGCCATCGGCCGCTGCGTCACCGCGACGCTACCGCTGGTCGGTGCGCAGTCGTGGAACAGGCCCATGCCGGGTGTGCCCGAACGGCTGATCCAGCGATATGGCGCCGAGGCACCGCGGGTCATGGCGTACGCCGACACAGATCCCACCCTGCTCGAGCCCATCGCCGACGGGATACCGGCCCTGGGTGTTGAGGTCGTGCACGCGATTCGCTGCGAGGGCGCCCTGGACATCGACGACGTGATGGAAAGGCGTATTCGCCTGTCCATGGTGCCCGCATGGGCTGAGCTCGCACGTCCCCGCGTTGCCGAGATCCTCGAGGCTGCGCCATGACCGACCGCCGAGCAATCGTCGGTGATGCAGTCGCTCTCGGTTTGGGCACCGGTGTCTACGCCCTCTCCTTCGGCGCCCTCTCGGTCGCGTCCGGCCTCAGCATGTGGCAGACCCAGGCGCTGTCCCTCCTCATGTTCACCGGCGCCTCGCAGTTCGCTCTCATCGCCGTCGTGGCATCCGGGGGAAGCGCCGCCGTGGCGATCGCGACGTCGACCCTCATCGGCACGCGCAATTCGTTCTACGGCTTCGCGATGGCGCCGGTTCTGCGACCCCGCGGCCTCACCCGCTTCGTCGCGGCGCAAGCCACGATCGACGAGTCGACCGGCATGGCCGCGAGGTACGAGGAGGATCGCGCATCCGCGCGACTCGCCTTCTGGTCCACGGCCGCGGCGATCTACGTGCTGTGGAACCTCGGGACGCTGATCGGTGCGCTCGGAGCGGGCCTCGTCGACGACCCCAACGCCTTCGGCCTCGATGCCGCTGCGCCCGCGGCGTTCCTCGCCCTGGTCTGGCCGCGGCTCACGTCGTGGCCGATGCGCACGGTCGCGATCGTCTCTCTCGTCGCTGCGGTGGCCCTGGCACCGTTCCTCCCAGCCGGCCTGCCGGTCCTGCTGGCAGGTGCCGGCGGCATCGTCGTCGGCCTCGTCCTGGGCATCCGGGCGGGTGAGGAGTGATGTGGCCCACCGTGCTCATCGCATCCGGAGCGGCATTCGCGCTCAAATTCCTCGGCTACGTCGTCCCGCAGCGTTACTTCGACACGCCCCTCGCCCGAACGATCACCCTGCTCATCCCCGTGGCGCTGCTCTCCGCCCTCATCGGCCTGTGGACCTTCGTCGACGGCAACCACATCGCTGTGGACGCCCGGGCTGTGGGATTGCTCGCGGCGCTCATCGCGCTGCTGCTGCGAGCTCCATTCCTCGTGGTCATCATTGCTGCCGCCGCGACCGCCGCGATCGTGCGCGCGCTAGGGCTCCTCCCGTGAGACGGCCGATCTTCTGGTTCCTCTGGCCCGCTGCCGAAGCGGGACCGGTCGATGATGCAGCCGTCCAGTCGCGCTGGCTGCGGGTATGCGGCCGCGGTCCCTGGCGATGGACCTTCCTCATCGCGTGCACCGCGGGTGCGGTGACGGTCATCTCGGCAGCGGCCGCAGCGACGTTGTCCCGCCCGGGGCTCCTCACCGCGATGCTCACGGTCCTTATCGCCGTTCCCGTCATCGCCCTACTCGCGCGGGCATGGGTCGCCGGCACCTACGTCTGCGATCGCGGCGTCAAGGTCTCGGGCGTGATCACCACGACGATCATCCCGTGGTCCGAGGTGATGGACGTGGAGGTCTCGTCCCGATCCCGCCTGCTCGGGACTCCGGTGCGCCTCACCGGTCGCCAGGTCAGGGTGCGGTGGTCCGGTGCAACCACCCCGACGCACGTCGAGACCGCGTCCCCCGATCTGTGGCTGCGCCCGCAGGCCTTTGACGCCGCGCGTGATCGCCTGCTCACCTGGCACCGCGAGACCATCTGATCAATTACGTGGTCGGCGAGGCAGGCTGGAGCCGCGTCATCCAGACTCTCGGAGGCGCCGGGCCTCGCGCATGGCAGCGCGAGCGCGACGTCGATCGCGAGCCGCGTCGAGGGCCAGACCGAATCTGTACCAGGACTTCCAGTCGTCTGGGCTGTCCTCGACTCGCGCCCGCTCATCAGCGAGGAATCTCTGCGCATCCTCGGGCACGATGCGTCCTGACGGCGTGCGCGCGAAGTCGTCGACGGGCAGGTCGCCCTCCCCTGCGAGGTACCTGCCCATCTCCTGCATCGCGTAGCCGAACGCGATCTCTCGCCAGACGACCCAGGCACCCACAAAGGGCAGGGCCAGCACGGCCGCGCCCAGGAGCGTCGCGGTGGGGTCACCCGAGGTGAGCAGTGCCCAACCGCGCACGCCCGCAAGCACGAGGTACGCCGCAACCGCAGCGGCAAGGATCCAGGCCCAGCGGCGCGGGGTCACGGGCCGAGGAGGGCATCGAGGCCCACGGTGAGTCCAGGACGCGAGTTCACGCGGCGGACCGCCAGCAGGACTCCCGGCATGAAGGATGCGCGATCGAGGGAGTCGTGACGCAAGGTGAGTGTCTCTCCGGGATTGCCCAGGAGGACCTCTTCGTGCGCGACGAGACCGCGCAAGCGGACCGCGTGCACGCGCACGCCGTCCACATCCGCACCCCGCGCGGCCTCCAAGCCTTGGTCGGTCGCATCCGGGCTCTCCCCGAGACCAGCGTCCCGACGCGCTGCAGCGATGCCCTGCGCCGTATGCCGCGCGGTCCCCGAAGGCGCATCGAGCTTGTCAGGATGGTGCATCTCGATGACTTCGACGGATTCGAAGTAGGGCGCGGCCTCCCGTGCGAAACGCATGAGCAGGACAGCTCCCAGGGCGAAGTTGGGCGCGATGACCACTCCTACCGCCGGATTACCGGCCAGGAGACCACGCACCTCGTCCAGGAGCTCGGGAGTGAAGCCGGTCGTGCCCACCACGGCATGGATCCCGTGCTCGATGCAGTAGCGCAGCGTGTCCATGACCGCGTCCGGCGTGGTGAAGTCGACAGCGACCTCGACGCCCGAGGCGGTCAGGCGATCGACGGGGTCGCCGATGTCCACCACGGCAGCGAGGTGGAGGTCATCGGCTGCATCGACCGCGCGCACGACTTCGGCGCCCATGCGCCCCGCCGCGCCCACGACCCCGACCTTCGTCATGCGGGCAGCCTAGTGGGCCACCTGGCGTGCGAACGGGACGCGGGCGGCCCATGATGTCCGGATGCGCCTGCCTGTCCTCACCCTCGCGTCCTCCGCAGCACTCGTCGCCGGACTCCTCGTGGGAGCGTCCTCTCCTGCCGGAGCCGAGCCTCGCGTGGCCGTCCCCCTGCCCACCGTGACAGCCATGCCGGACGGCCCCATCTTCACCGGCGCGCTCCAGGACCTCGCTGCCCGCGGCTATGCGGAGAGCGAGTACGTCGTCACGCTCACCGAGCCGAACGTGTACTCGTACGTCGGGAAGTCCACGCGCACCCAATCGCGCAAGGCACCTGCCTCGCCTCAGGGCGACTATCGCTCCAGGATCATCGTGCGCGCACCCGAGAATCCCGAGGATTTCAACGGCCGCGTCCTCGTCGAGATGATGAACACCACCGCTCTCATCGATCTCGACATCGCGTGGCAGCAGGCGCACGAGTACCTCATGCGCGACGGATGGGCCTACGTCGGCATCTCCGTCCAGCAGTCGGGGCTCAATGCCCTTCGGGGCTTCACCCGTCAACGTGGGCGCTATGCGGACCTCGGGCTCAATCTCATGACGCCCCGAGCCGCCAAGGCTGGGTCCGCCGGGCTCCGCGACCCTTCGCTGGCCTGGGATCTCACCTCCCAGGTGGGCGCTCTCATCGACAGCGAGGCGCCGAGCAATCCGCTGGCGGACTACGCAGTGGAGTCCGTCTTCCTCACGGGCCAGTCACAGATGGCCGGCTACGCCACGACCTATGTCAATGCGATTCACCCGCGCCACCGCGTCTTCGACGGCTTCCTCGTCGCCTACCGGACTGCGACTGCCACGAATCTTCGCTACGCCGCTCCTCGCGGGGGGCAGGTGCCTTCCACGTCTGCGAGCGCGGCGCAGCGACGCCTCGATGGACGCGGCTCTCCCGTGATCTCCCTGCAGACGGAGTCCGATCCCCTGCGCGGCCCCGAGGCTGGCCAGATGAAGGACTTCCAGCGCACGGTCTGGCGTGCCGACAGCGACACCGCGCGTGATCGCTACCGGCTCTGGGAAGTCCCCGGGTCCTCGCACAACGACCGCTGGGGTGCCGAGCAGGCCCTCGGCGTCCTGGGACGTGACAGTCTGCTCAGCCTCACGACGACGTGCGACTGGACGGCGCCGGTGGGCGTCAATGACTTCCCCATGCGCTTCGTCTGGCATCGAGCACTGGAGTCACTTGCCGAGTGGTACGAGACAGGAGTGCCACCCGCGAACGGCGACCGGATCGCCCGGACACGCACAGGGACTATCAAGCGAGATGGCGACGGGAATGCACGGGGCGGTATTCGACTCCCCCGGCTCGCAGTCCCCGTGGCCACCTACACGCCCACGGCGGCCGGTGACTTGTTCTGCCCGCTGACCGGAACCCAAGCACCATTCGACGCCGAGGAACTCGCAGCGCGATATCCGCTGGTCGACGACTACGTGCAGGCCGTCGAGGCCGCCGTGCGAGCGAGCGTGGAGGCCGGATTCCTGCTCGCCGAGGACGGAGTGGCGCTCGTGGAGTCCGCGCGCCGGGGGCCAGCCGCCGACGGGGAGACGATCCAGGCGTACTGAACGGTCGCGGGCAGCGACGGCCACGCGCTAGACGGGTAGCGAGTCGAACGGGCCAATCGCGGCGTACGTGGGCCGCTCCCTGAGGAGCTCACGCGCCAGGACGGCGACGTCCTCGGACGTCACGGCATCGATGCGGGCCACGATGTCGTCAATGGAGGGAAGTTCTCCGTAGAGGAGTTCGCCCTTGGCGATGCGGCTCATCCGTGAGCCCGCATCCTCCTGTCCGAGGACCACGCTGCCACGCAGGGAGCCGCGTCCACGCAGGAGCTCCTCGTCGCGCAGTCCGTGCTCGGCCACGTCGGCAATCACATCGTGCGTGATGCTCATGACGTCGCCCACCTTGTCGGGCAGGCAGCCGACGTAGACGCCTGTGTATCCGGTGTCGGCGAAGCTCGAGACGAAGGAGTAGACGGAGTACGCCAGGCCGCGATCCTCGCGAATGCTCTGGAACAGTCGGCTCGACATGCCCCCGCCCAGAGCCGCGTTGAGCACCCCCAGCGCATAGCGGCGGTCGTCGGTACGACGTATCCCGCCGAGACCCATCACCAGATGGGCCTGCTCCGACGGCCGGTGCGAGATGCCGCGTGCGCCGCGTCCGGGGGCCGGGTGCGCCCGACGAGATGTGTCCCGCACCTCGGGCTCGGCGGGCGCGCTCGAAGCCCCGAAGGCGTCGCGCACCTGCTCGACGACCTCGTCATGGTCGACCGCACCCGCCGCCGCGACAACCATCCGCGAGGGGACGTAGTGGCGGCGGTAGAAGCTGCGAATCCCCTGGGCCGTGAGAGCCGCGAGGGACTCCTGCGTCCCGAGGATCGGGCGGCCGAGCGGGCCATCGCCGTAGTGCGTGCGCATGTAGAGGTCGTGCACCGTGTCGCCGGGATCATCGTCATTCATGGCGATCTCCTCGAGGATCACCTGACGTTCACCCTCGATGTCCCGGGCGTCGAGCCTGCCACGCAGGACGACATCGCACACCGTGTCAATCGCCAGCTGGGTGTCATCGTCGAGGACCCGGGCGTAGTAGCAGGTGTACTCCTTGGTGGTGAATGCGTTGAGCTCACCACCCACGGCCTCGATCGGCGCGGTGATCTCCCAGGCACTGCGCGTTGCTGTGCCCTTGAAGAGCAGGTGCTCCAGGAAGTGTGCGGCGCCGGTCTGGCGTGGGGTCTCATCGCGAGACCCCACACCGATCCAGGCACCGAAGGAGACCGAGCGCACGCCGGGCACCGACTCCGTGACAACCCTGAGGCCGTTGGGCAACGTCGTGCGACGCACGACCGCACCATCGGCACCCTCGAGCAGGGTGCGGGTGCGTGCCCGTGACATCGAAGCGCTACTCCGCCGCAGCGGTCTCGGCGTCGCCGCCCTCGATCACGGGAATGAGCGAGAGCTTGCCGCGCGGATCGACTTCCTTGATCTCGACCTGCACCTTGTCGCCGACCTTGAGGACCTCCTCGACGTTCTCGAGGCGCTTCTTGCCGGGCGAGAGCTTCTTGACCTCCGAGATGTGCAGGAGGCCGTCGCGTCCGGGCATGAGCGAGACGAACGCGCCGAAGTTGGTCGTCTTCACGACGGTGCCGAGGTAGCGCTCGCCGACCTCCGGCATCGTCGGGTTAGCGATGGCGTTGATCTTGGCCCGGGCGGCCTCGGCCGCGGCACCATCGGAGGCTCCGATGAAGATCGTGCCGTCGTCCTCGATCGTGATGTCGGCGCCGGTGTCCTCTTGGATCTGGTTGATGATCTTGCCCTTCGGCCCGATCACCTCGCCGATCTTGTCCACCGGGATGTTGACCGTGATGATGCGCGGTGCGTAGAGCGACATCTCGCCAGGCGCATCGATGGCCTCGGCCATGACGTCGAGGATCGTCAGGCGCGCCTCGCGTGCCTGATCGAGCGCCCCGGCGAGCACCGAGGCGGGGATGCCGTCGAGCTTGGTGTCCAACTGCAGCGCGGTGACGAAGTCCTTCGTGCCCGCCACCTTGAAGTCCATGTCACCGAAGGCATCCTCGGCGCCGAGGATGTCGGTGATGGCGACGTACTCCGTCTTGCCATCGATCTCGCCGCTGATGAGGCCCATGGCGATGCCGGCGACCGGAGCCTTGAGCGGCACGCCCGCGGCCATGAGCGACATCGTGCTGGCGCACACCGAGCCCATGGACGTCGAGCCGTTGGACCCGAGCGCCTCGGAGACCTGACGGATCGCGTAGGGGAACTCATCACGGGTCGGGAGCACCGGGAGCAGCGCGCGCTCAGCGAGCGCTCCGTGGCCGATCTCGCGACGCTTGGGCGAGCCCACGCGGCCCGTCTCACCGGTGGAGTACGGCGGGAAGTTGTAGTTGTGCATGTAGCGCTTGCGGTTGTCAGGCGACAGGGTGTCGAGCCACTGCTCCATCTTGAGCATATTCAGGGTGGTCACACCGAGGATCTGTGTCTCACCGCGCTCGAAGAGAGCCGACCCGTGCACGCGCGGAAGCACATCGACCTCAGCCGCGAGCACGCGGATGTCGCGGGGACCGCGACCGTCGATGCGAACCTTGTCGCGCAGCACGCGCTCGCGCACGCTCTTCTTGGTCACGCTGCGCAGTGCGGCGCTAATCTCCTTCTCGCGTCCCTGGAATCGATCGGCGAGGGCGGCGACCACGTCAGCCTTGATGAGGTCGAGTGCCTCCTCGCGCTCGGCCTTGCTCACGATGGTGAGGGCTTCAGCCACGCGCGCGGACGCGATCTCGGACACGGCGTCGTAGACGTCCTCCTGGTAGTCGAGGAAGACGGGGAAGTCGCGCACCGGCTTGGCCGATGCATCGGCGAGCGCCTGCTGTGCCTCGCACAGCGCGCGGATGAAGACCTTGCTCGCCTCGAGGCCCTCAGCGACGACGGTCTCGGTCGGCGCCTTGGCCCCACCGGCGACGAGGTCGACGGTCTCGGTCGTGGCCTCGGCCTCGACCATCATGATCGCGACGTCATCGCCCACGACCCGGCCGGCGACGACCATGTCGAACACCGCACGCTCAAGGTCGGAGTGACGTGGGAAGGCCACCCACTGTCCGTCGATGAGCGCGACGCGCACCCCACCGATCGGGCCGGAGAAGGGCAGCCCGGCGATCTGCGTCGACGCAGAGGCGGCATTGATCGCAAGCACGTCGTAGAGATCGTCGGGGTTGAGCGCGAGGACCGTGACAACGATCTGGATCTCGTTGCGCAGGCCATTGGCGAACGACGGGCGCAGGGGCCGGTCGATGAGTCGGCACGTGAGGATGGCGTCTTCAGTGGGACGCCCCTCACGGCGGAAGAACGAGCCGGGGATCCGGCCGACCGAGTACATCCGCTCCTCGACGTCGACGGTGAGCGGGAAGAAGTCGAAATGCTCCTTGGGCTGCTTCGACGCGGTCGTGGCGCTGAGCACCATCGTGTCGTCGTCGAGGAAGGCAGCGACGCTGCCGGCGGCCTGGCGGGCCAGGCGGCCCGTCTCGAAGCGGATGGTGCGGGTGCCGAAGGCGCCGTTGTCGAGGACGGCTTCGGTGGTGGTGACAGAACCCTCCACGGGTCACTCCTTGGGTGCGACGGTCGCGTGCGACCGAGACGCCCGCCGTAGTGCCCGGTCTCGGGAGCCGGTCTTCGATCGAGGCCGCCGGGTCATCGCCCGGGAGCCACTACCGAGGACCGACCAATCGCGGCGGCGCGTCGTGTGTGTGTTGTCTATTCAGTTATACGCCGCATCCGTCAGGGACGGATGCCCGTGTCCTTGAGAATCCGTCAGCGACGGATACCGAGGCGCTCGATGATCGAGCGGTAGCGATTGATGTCCGTGCGCTGCAGGTACTGCAGCAGCCGGCGGCGCTGGCCGACGAGGATGAGCAGGCCACGACGCGAGTGGTGGTCGTGCTTGTGGCTCTTGAGGTGCTCCGTGAGGTCGCTAATGCGACGGGTGAGCATCGCCACCTGGACCTCGGGGCTCCCGGTGTCCTGGGGGGATGAGCCGTACTCGGCGATGATCTGCTGCTTCGTGGCGCTATCCAGCGACATGGTGTTTCCTCTCGGGCGCGTCGGCCGCCCTGACCCGAGCTGCTGCTCAGATCTCCCAGGCGGTGACCCCGGCGGGGTCGTCACGAGTCCCCGGGCGCCCGCCCTAGGACCGTCGAGGATGAGGGTATCAGCCCCCGAGGGCCCTTCGCGCACCCGCGACGTCCCTGGCCATCTGCGCGACCAGATCGTCCACCGAGTCGAAGACCTGCTGGCCTCGCAGGCGCGCGACGAGGTCGATCGCGGCCGGAGCCCCGTAGATGTCCAGCCCCTCACGGTCGATCGCGTAGGCCTCGACCCTGCGGTCGGTCCCTGCGAACTGCGGATTGGTTCCGATCGAGATCGCTGCCGGCAGGATCTCCCCCGCGACGACGAGCCAGCCCGCGTACACGCCATCCGGAGGGATTGCCAGGTCCCTCGTCACGTCCAGGTTGGCCGTGGGGTAGCCGAGCTCGCGGCCGCGCTGATCGCCGCGCACGACGACGCCCTCGAGCCTGTGGGGACGGCCCAGCATGAGGGTTGCCGAAGCCACATCCCCTTCGGAGATCGCCTCGCGGATCCGGGTGGACGACCACGCGTCAGCGTCCTCCCCTGATACGAGCGGAAGCGCCTGGACGTCGAAGCCCAGTTCGGCGCCGAGACTCTCAAGAGCAGCCGTGTCCCCGGCCGCGCGCGCCCCGAACCGGAAGTTCTCCCCCACGATGACGAGGTCGGCGCGAATACGCGGATCCTCGCGGAGCATCCGGGCGAAGTCCGCCGGGGAGCTCGCGGCGAGTTCCCGGGTGAACTCCAGCACCACGACCTCGTCCGCGCCTGCCTCGCGAAGGAGGGCCTCGCGGCGCGCCACGGTGCTGAGCATCGGCGGCGCGAGATCCGGCCGCACGATGGCAGCTGGGTGGGGGTCGAACGTCACCGCGATGACCTGACCGTCGCCCGCTCGATCACGGGCCATGCGCACGAGCGCACGATGGCCGCCGTGGACACCGTCGAAGTTGCCGATGGTCGCGACGCGCACGAGCGAAGCCTGCCAGGCGTCCGCGGCACGCCGCGAGCCGCCTCAGTCCAACAGGGGGAACTGAGCCAGCCCGACAGCCGTTGTTCGGCCACCCCCACCGACTGTTAGAGCCGCACCACGCGGGGGCCGCTGGCGACTCCCCGGGTATCGAACAGTCGTTTGGAGGACTCCGCGATGGTCGGCAGGTCGTACGCGGAGTGGTGCTGCAGCAGGACGGTGAGATCCGCCCGCTCCAGGGCGGACTCCACGGACGCCTCGCTCTCGAGCCTCAGGGAGCCGACATTCCACGTCGCGACGTGGGGGTCGTGGTACGACACCTGCGCCCCCTTGTCGATGAGTTCCATGGCGATCGGCTTCGCCGGTGACTCGCGCTGGTCGGCGATGTCGGGCTTGTACGTCACCCCGAGCAGCAGGATCGTCGAGCCCCGAAGAGCCTTGCCCTCTTCGTTGAGCACGTCCTGGATGCGCCTGACGACGTAGGCGGGCATGCCGCCATTGATCTCCTGCGCCAACTCGACGAACCGGAAGGGATAGCCGAGCTGGGTCTGCACCTGGTAGGACAGGTAGTTGGGGTCGATCGGGATGCAATGGCCGCCCACACCAGGGCCGGGGTAGAACGCCTGGAAGCCGAAGGGCTTGCTCTTGGCCGCCTCGATCACGTCCCACAGGTCGATGCCCAGCTCGTGGCAGAACCGCGCCATCTCGTTGACCAGGGCGATGTTGATGTGCCGATACGTGTTCTCGAGCAATTTGGCCATCTCGGCCTCGCGCGTGCCTCGCACGCGTACCACCTGGTCGACGACCTTGCCGTAGAACTCCGCGGCAGCGTCGGTGCAGTCCTGCGTGTGGCCGCCCACGATCTTGGGGGTGTTGCGCAGGCCGAAGGCCGGATTGCCCGGATCGATGCGCTCAGGGCTGAAGGCGAGATGGAAGTCGCTCCCGGCCGCGAGCCCCCCGGCCTCGAGAATCGGCCGGACTTCGTCAGCCGTCGTGCCGGGGTAGGTGGTGGACTCCAGAACGATGAGATGCCCCGGGCGCAGGTGCTCGGCGATCGTGCGGGCCGCACTGAGGACCGTCGCCAGGTCCGGTCCGCCATCCGGTGCCAGTGGCGTGGGGACGCAAATGACGACCGTGCTGGAGTCGGCGATGACAGAGGCATCGGTCGTCGCCGAGAAGCCTGCGTCGAGCATCGCCCGGACGTCGTCGTCGGTGAGGTCATCGACATGCGACCGCCCGGAGTTGAGCCCGTCGACGACCGCGTCGGACACGTCGAGCCCGGTGACGGACAGACCCGAGCGCGTGGCCTCCTGGGCCAGCGGCAAACCGACGTAGCCAAGGCCGATGACCACGAGATCGCGTGCCTGGCGCATCGTCTGTCAACCTCCGCGTAGGCGCCGCTCCCCACGGCTCGGCGCTGGGTCAGCCTACGCGGGGTCGAGTCCGGGCGGGAACACCGCCGAGTACGTTGCCACTCCCGATCGCGACTCGGCGAGGGCAAGGAGGACGCTGTCGTGGAGCAGCGCCACGGTGCCCGTATCGGGCGCGCCCGTCGGCCACGGGATCCGCACGCCGTGGACCACGGAGCGCACCAGCGAGGGGTCGATCTCGATCCAGGGCATCGACCTGCGCGCGACCTCTCCCATCGACAGCAGGGGCGCATCCCCGATGTCGTCAGGACGGCAGGCGTCGTCGAGGGTCAGGTCCCCCGATCGAGTACGTCGAAGTGCCGTGACGTGCCCTCCCACGCCGAGTGAGGCCCCGATGTCGCGGGCAAGAGCACGCACGTAGGTGCCCGACGAGCAGGCCACACGGACGTCGATGGTGGTGACGGGAACGCCGTCGATGTCGCCACGGGTCAACTCCAGCAGGTCGAAGGCGTCGATCACCACATCCCGCTCGGGCAACTCGATGTCCTCACCGGCTCGCACGCGCTCGTGTGCCCTCTTGCCATCCACGTGCACAGCACTGACGGCACTCGGGCGTTGCCGGACCGCGCCACGCCAGACCGACATCGCGGCCTCGACATCGGACTCTGACGCGTGGACCCCGATGGCGCTCACGCGATCGCCCTGGCTGTCGTCGGTGGTCGTGCCGATGCCGAGGACGATGCTGGCGAGGTACTCCTTGCCCTGACCCGAGAGGTGCCCGAGCAGTCGCGTGGCAGACCCGACCCCGAGGACGAGGACGCCGGTGGCGAGAGGGTCGAGTGTGCCCGCGTGCCCGACCCGACGAGTCCCGAGGGCCTTGCGGGCGCGACCGACGATCGCGTGGGACGTGGGCCCTTCGGGCTTGTCCACCACGACGATGCCGTGCGGGGCAGGCGCCACAGCCGACCCCGCGGGCCGACCCTCGCCCGTCATCCGGCCGCGTCCTCCTCGTCGGGATGGCGGTAGGGGTCGGGATCACCGGCGTAATGAGCGCCTGTCGCCTGAGCGTGCACCTGCGCATCCGACTCCGCGGCTGCCTTGAGCAGGTCGTCGATGTGGCGTGCATTGTCGGGCAGGGCATCGAGGACGAAGGCCAGCGACGGAGTGTGCTTGATTCCGGTCTGACGACCCACCTCGGTGCGCAGCACGCCCTTGGCGGACTCCAGCGCCGCTGCTGTCGACGCGCGCTCTTCGTCATCGCCGTAGACGGTGTAGAACACCGTCGCCTCGCGCAGATCGGGCGTCACCCGAGCGTCGGTCACGGTGATGAATCCGAGCCGAGGATCCTTGACCTTCATCTCGAGCGTCTCCGCCACGATTTCCCGGACGCGATCCGCAAGCTTGCGCGCACGAGCCTCTGCAGCCATCACCGCAACCCTTCGTCTTCGCCGCCGAACAACCGTCGGCGGGCTCCCACGAGCATCGTCTCCGGCAGTCCGGAGACCCACTCCTCGCATGCATCCACCACGCCCCGGGCGTGGGTCGCATCACCGGACACCGCGGCGACCGTCACCTGGGCCCGGCGATGCAGGTCCTGGTAGTCCGTCTCCGCCACGGCGACATCGAACCTCCTGCGAACCTCCTTGACGATGGGGCGCACGATGGCCCGCTTCTCCTTGAGCGAATGGACATCTCCGAGGAGCAGATCCAACTCGCAGGTCGCCACGAACATCGAACCCTCGCTAGACGCGTGCCTTCTCGCGCATCTCGTAGGTCTCGATGACATCGTCGACCTTGACATCTCCGTAGGTGCCGAGGTTGATGCCGCACTCGAAGCCCTCGCGCACCTCGGTGACGTCGTCCTTGAACCTGCGCAACGAGGAGATCGTGAGGTCGTTCGCCACCACGGCGCCGTCGCGTACGAGCCGCGCCTTCGTGTTGCGGCGGATCTCTCCGCTGCGCACGAGCGATCCGGCGATGGTGCCGAACTTCGAGGACTTGAAGACCTCGCGCACCTCGGCGGTGCCGAGCTGGACCTCCTCGAACTCCGGCTTGAGCATGCCGCGGAGAGCTGCCTCGATCTCATCGATCGCCTGGTAGATGACGGAGTAGAAGCGCACGTCCACGCCCTCCTGGGACGCGAACTCGGCCACCTTGCCTTCGGGGCGCACATTGAAGCCCACGACGACGGCATCCGACGCGCTGGCCAGCGTGACATCGCTCTTGGTGATCGCGCCGACGCCGCGATGGATGACGCGGAGCGAGACCCCGTCGCCCACCTCGATCTTGAGGAGGGCGTCCTCGAGGGCCTCCACCGAACCGGAGACGTCGCCCTTGAGGATGAGGTTGAGCTCG
Source organism: Candidatus Nanopelagicales bacterium (assembly GCA_049431945.1). GTDB lineage: Bacteria > Actinomycetota > Actinomycetes > S36-B12 > S36-B12 > Mxb001. Next base: position 42,701 of record JBMTDJ010000001.1, read on the forward strand.
CGCAGCTCGCCTTCCTCGAGACTCTTGAGGAAGTCCTCGAGGGTACGTCGGGCGCGGGACTTCGCCAACTGTGCGTTGCGCTCGCGAGCCTGGCGCGTCTGGGCGATCTGTCGCGCGGTGCGATCCTCCTCGACCACGAGGAAGGTGTCGCCCGCCCCGGGGACCGAAGTCAGACCGAGCACCTGGACCGGTCGTGAGGGCAGTGCCTCGTCCACGGTGTTGCCGTCCTCGTCGAGCATCGCGCGCACGCGCCCGTAGGCATCGCCCGCAACGATGGAATCGCCCGGACGGAGGGTGCCTCGCTGGACCAGGACGGTCGCGACGGGACCGCGACCGCGGTCGAGGTGAGCCTCGATCGCGACACCCTGAGCGTCCTGGGTCGGATTGGCACGCAGGTCAAGGGCGGCATCCGCGGTCAGCAGAATCGCCTCGAGCAGTTCATCGATCCCGGTGGCCTGCACGGCGGAGACGTCGACGAACATCGTGTCGCCGCCGTACTCCTCGGCAACCAGACCGAACTCGGTGAGTTGACCGCGCACCTTCGCCGGATCGGCGCCTTCCTTGTCAACCTTGTTGACCGCGACCACGATGGGCACCTCGGCCGCCTGAGCGTGGTTGAGCGCCTCGATGGTCTGCGGCTTCACACCATCGTCAGCGGCCACCACGAGCACGGCAATGTCGGTCACCTGCGCACCACGGGCTCGCATCGCGGTGAACGCCTCGTGGCCCGGGGTGTCGATGAAGGTGATCGGTCGATCGTCATCACCGGGATGCGCGTGAATCTGGTACGCGCCGATGTGCTGGGTGATGCCTCCAGCCTCGGCCGCGACGACATTGGTCTTGCGGATGGCGTCGAGCAGCTTGGTCTTGCCGTGGTCGACGTGGCCCATGACCGTGACCACCGGCGGACGCGGCATGAGGTCCGACTCATCGCCCTCGTCCTCGCCGAAGTCCAGCGAGAAGGACTCGAGGAGCTCACGATCCTCGTCCTCCGGCGACACGACCTGCACGTCGAAGTCGAGTTCGCTGCCGAGCAACTTCAACGTGTCGTCGTCGACGGACTGGGTCGCGGTGACCATCTCGCCGAGCTTGAACAGCACGGTGACGAGATCAGCGGGACTCGCATCGATCTTGTCGGCGAAGTCCGTGAGGCTCGCGCCGCGGGGTAGGCGCACGACCTGGCCATTGCCACGCGGCAGCCGCACGCCACCGATCGTGGGCGCCTGCATGTTGTCGAATTCCTGGCGCTTGGCGCGCTTGGACTTGCGACCACGGGAGGGCCGGCCACCGGGCTTGCCGAAGGCGCCGGCAGTGCCGCCGCGACCACCAGGGCCGCCGCGTCCACCCGGGCGTCCGCCGAAGCCGCCGCCGGGACCGCCGCCGGGGCCACCGCCTGGACCACCGCCGGGACCGCCACCGAATCCGCCGCCGGGGCCACCGCCTGGACGACCGGGACCACGACCGCCGGGCGCGCCGCCGGGGCGACCGGGACCACCGGGCCGCGCGGGTGCACCGGGACGACCGGGACCACCGGGCCGCGCGGGCGCACCGGGTCGCGGGACTCCGGGAACGCGCGGCATCATCCCCGGCGTCGGGCGTGGGATGCCCGGGACACCCGGAGTCGCACGCCCCATGCCGGTGTTGCCGGTGAAGGGGTTGTTGCCAGGACGCGGCGCGGCCGGGCGCGGTGTCTCGCGCGCCGCGACATTGCCGGTGAAGGGGTTGTTGCCAGGACGCGGCCCGGTGGGCTTGGGGGCAGGCGCCTCAGCGGCAGGAACCTCGGGCCCGGGCGTCTCGGGAGCCCTGGCCGCAGCAGCCGGCGCCTCGGTCGCCGGTACCTCGGGCGCCGGTGCGACGGGTGCCTGCACGGGCGGCTCTGCGGCAGCGGCGGGCGTCTCCGCGGGTGGCGCCTCCTTGGGGGCGGCCGCCTTCTTCGTCGCGCGCTTGGGCTTGGCCTCGGCGGATGGCGCCGCAGGCATGGCGTCCTTCAGCTTGCGCACCACGGGCGCTTCGACTGTGGACGATGCAGAGCGCACGAATTCGCCGAGCTCCGCCAGTTTGGCGAGCACGACCTTGCTCTCGACTCCGAGCTCCTTGGCGAGCTCATAGACCCGGACCTTTGACACGACTCTCCTGTCTTCGGTCCGGTGCGCGTGCTTCGGGCACGCATCCGGACCGTCAGTGCTGGTTGACCCTGCTCATGGCTGGGTGCTCATCGGTGGCTCATCCTTGGATGCCCCATCTCTGCGACAACTGCGGTCTTCGGACAATTGCTGAACTACTGGTGGTGCTCTGTCATTCCGTGCTCTGGCGTGCGCCCGAGGAACTCGCGCAGAGGCCCGAGATCGGGCCCTGCACTCGCCCGCAGCGCGCGGGTGAACGCCCTGCGGCGTTCGGCCACCTCCCAGCAGCCGGGATGCAGCCACGCTCCCCGGCCCGGTTGGGTGGCCTGCGGGTCGGGGACGACTGCCCCGTCCACGAGGACCACCCGCAGGAGACCCTCCGGTGAAACCCGCTCCCGGCATCCGATGCAGGTGCGCACGCTGTTAGGTCGGGCAGCACTCACATCGATCCCGGGTCGGATCCACACGGACGAAGAGGAGTGTAGCCCCGCCGACCCCCGGGGCTGGCGCCACCACCGCTTCCGAGGGTTCGCCCCTCATGGGACGAGGCCCCGGTGCCTACTCCGCGGCGGGAGAGGGTGCGTCCGGCTCGGTGTCCGGGCGGATGTCGATGCGCCAGCCCGTCAGTCGCGCCGCGAGGCGGGCGTTTTGCCCCTCGCGCCCGATGGCCAGCGAGAGCTGGTAGTCCGGCACGGTCACGCGGGCCGCCTTGGCGTCGGGATCGACGATCTCCACGCGGCTGACCCGGGCGGGTGACAGGGCGTGGGCGACGAGCTCCGCCGGATCATCGCTGAAGTCAACGATGTCGATCTTCTCGCCCCCGAGCTCGCTCATCACCTGGCGCACACGCTGTCCCATGGGGCCGATGCACGCACCCTTGGCATTGAGTCCAGGGACCGTGGAGCGCACGGCGATCTTGGTGCGGTGCCCGGCTTCGCGCGCGAGGCCGGCGATCTCGACGCTGCCATCCGCAATCTCCGGCACCTCGAGTGCGAAGAGCCCGCGCACCAGGGCCGGGTGCGAGCGCGACACCGTCACCTGCGGCCCTCGAGGACCCTTGCGCACGCCCGTGACGACGCACTTGATCCGGGTGCCATGCGGATAGGACTCCCCCGGCACCTGCTCCGACGGCGGTAGCAGGGCCTCGACCTTGCCGAGATCCACCCGGACCACGCGCGGGTCACTGCCCTGCTGGATCACGCCGGACACCAGATCTCCCTCGGTGCCCGAGAACTCCCCGAACGTGCGGTCGCTCTCGGCATCGCGCAGCCTCTGGAGCAGCACCTGGCGTGCCGTGGCCGCAGCCACTCGACCGAAATCCGTGGGAGTGTCGTCGTATTCGCGGGGCTGGGGTACCACCTCTCCGGCTACCTGCTCCCCCACTGGCGCAGCCTCGCGGGCCCACACGGTCACGTGGCCGGTCTTGCGGTCGAGCTCCACGCGAGCGTCCTCAGCCGCTCCCTCGCTCCGCAGGTAGGCCATGAGGAGTGCCTGCTCGATGGAATCGACGACGAGATCCCAGGACAGTTCCTTGTCACGTACGAGTGCCTTGAGCGCGTTGACGTCGATATCCATCAGGACTCCTCACCGTCCGAGCCGGGGCGCCGGAACTCGATCTGCACCTCACCGCGGACCAGCTCACTCCACTCGGCACGGCGTTCCGCAGCCTCCGCCCCGTCGGACGTGTCCACGTCGAGCACGACCGCGAGGTCGTCGGCGCTGCGGATGCGGCCATCGAGCGCAGTGCCGTCAGCCATGTGCGCGCGCACTCGACGGCCCGCATTGCGCCGCCAGTGCCGGGGAAGAGTGAGTGGGCGGTCGACCCCGGGCGACGTGATCTCGAGGGTGTAGGCATCGTCGCCCATGGCGTCCGACGCATCGAGCGCGTCGGAGACTGCGCGGCTCGCTGCGGCGATGCCGTCGAGATCGATGCCGCCATCTCGATCGACGACGACGCACACGCGGCGACGTCGCCCCGCTGCCTGGACCTCGAGGTCCTCGAGGTCGAGTCCGAGTGAGGCCAGGACGGGCTCGATGGCGCTGGCTATCGCGGCACTCCGGGCCGCGGCGCCGGAGGACGCGCGTGAGGGATCGCTCATCACCCCTCCTCACGCCTCTTCACGTGCGCTATTCACGTGTCCGAGCTTGCATGCCCGGCCTTGCCCGGCCACGGGCCGCAAGCGGCCCCGTGTCCGTTCCCTGAGGGTACCTCCCCGCGTGGCATGCTGGCCGGCGTGCACCGGCCCCACGCTCCCGGCGGCCCGACCGTCGGGGTCGGCCAAGTCCTCCCTGACGGGCACGGGCAGCTGACTCGCCGCGCTGTGCTCGGCGGATCCGCGCTCGTCAGTGCGGCCCTCCTCGTCGGATGCACATCCGATCCAGGGCCGGATGCCTCAACGGCGAACCCCACCGACGAATCCGATCTCGCAGATGCCGATGCCCAAGTGCGCACCTCCGTAGCCGCTGACGAAGTGGCGATCATCGCCTTGTACGACGCGGTCCTCGCGGCCTACCCGGGCCTGTCCGCCGATCTCGCCCCGCTGCGCGATGAGCACGTCGCCCACGCCGATGCCATGGGTGACTCGGTCCCACCCGGCGGCGCGGCGCCGGCCGCCCCCGGCTCGCAGCCCCAGGCCCTGGCTGCGCTCATCGACGCCGAGCAGCAGGCCGTGGCACAGCGCACGGCGGCGTGCGAAGGGACCACCACGGAGGACATCGCCCGGACGATCGCGCTCATCGCAGCCTCGGAGGCCGGCCACGCCGAATTCCTGCGGGGACTCACATGACCGCCGACGAAGCGCTCCAGGCCAGCATCCTCGGCGAGGAGGCAGCGCTCTACGCCTATGGTGTCGCCGGGCCATGGCTCGACTCGACCGACCGAGATCTCGCGCTCGGGGGCCTGGCTGCCCATCGGGCCAGGGTCCTGGCCCTGCGCACCGAGGCCGCCGACGCCGATGAGACCGGTGCCCCCGGTGGTTTCGTCACCGGCCCCGTCGACTCCCCCGCGACGGCCCGCGCCCTGCTGGCCGACGTCGAGGCCCGACTCTGCGCGACCTACGCCGACCTGGCTGCAGCCGTCACGGGCGGCGAGCGACGCAACGCGGTGCTGTCCGCATGCGAGTGCTCAGTGCGCTCCATCGCGTGGGGCGCACCCACATCGGCGTTCCCGGGGCGCTAACCTTCCGGTCACACGAGCGACGTCACGGTCTGCCACCCGAGCAGGGCGATGAGCACGCCCGTGACACCGAGCAGCACGACGCGGACGAAGCCGCTCCCCCGGGCGATCGCCGTGCGCGCACCCACGATCGCACCCGCGACGTTGCAGGCCGCCATGAGCAGGCCGAGGCCCCAGAGCACTGAGCCGGCAAGGCCGAAGACGATGAGTGATGCGGCGTTCGTGCCGACGTTGACGATCTTGGCCGTCGCCGATGCCTGCAGGAAGGTGTAGCCGACCGCCGCGACAAGCAGCACGATGAGGAATGAGCCGGTGCCGGGACCCATGGCTCCGTCGTAGAACCCGATCGCCAAGCCTCCGGCGACCGCGGTCACCAGATGGCGGCGCCGGGACACTTCGCGCGCGGTGAGGCCGAAGTCGCGACGGAACGCGATGAAGAGCCACACGAGGACGAGGGCGATGAGGATCACCGGGCGGAAGACCATGGGCGGCAGATGCACCGCGGTAAGGGACCCGAGGGCGGCGCCGGCAAAGGCCGCGGCCGCCATGGGCAACGCCGTGCGCAGCCGAGGCATCTCGATGCGACCGTAGGTGATGGCCGCTGCGGAGGTGCCGAAGATGGAGGACAGTTTGTTCGTGCCCAGCGCCAGTGCAGGTCGATCCGCGGGTACGGCGAGCAGCAGGGCCGGAAGTTGCAGCAGGCCACCACCGCCGCTCACGGCGTCCACCCATCCCGCCGTGGCGGCGACCACGCAGAGCAGGAGGACGACGTACCAGTCCGGTGTCATACCGGCGGCCGCCTCGACCGCCACTCCACGATGACACCGAGCACATCGCCGAGGCGGCTCACGACGGCATCAGGGGTGACATCGACCTCCACCGCCTGGTCCCCGAGCCGCGAGTGCGGGATGAGGATGGCGCGCATCCCCACCTGCTGAGCTCCGTGAACGTCGTCCCAGGGTCGATCCCCCACGAAGACGGCCTCGGTCACGGTGGATCCCACCGCGGTGACCGCCGCGATGAACGCCTCGGCATGCGGCTTGGCCACCGGGATCTCACTCGAATAGACCGCCGCGTCGATGAACGGAGTCAGGCCATCGCGCGAGAACACGGCCTCGTGATGCCACCGCGGCCACAGGGTGTTGGACAGCACGCCGATCCTCACCCCGAGAGCCTTCAACTCCTGCAGGAGCGGCCGGGCATCGGGGTCGGCCAGGGTGTGCGGCTCCCAGGCCTCGAGGTAGGCCGCGAGCGCCGGACCGTGGCGGTCATCGGAAGTGTCCACGCCGCATGCAGCGAACACGTGCTCCAAGGTCCCGGTCCCGTTGGCCCCGAGGGATGCCTGCTGCTCGCGCCACAGGCCGACCTCGGCGGCGGCGAGGCACGTGGCCAGACCGGTGTCGGCGCCGTCGTACACGCTGGCGTACGCGGACCATTGGGCGACGAGATCGATGTCATGCCAGGGAGTGAGCGTGCCTCCCCAGTCGAAGATGACGGCGTCGACCGTCATGCACGCACGAGCTCGACGACGCGCGAGGAGATGTCGCCAACGGGCACATCGACGGAGTCGCCACTGGCACGATCTCGTAGCTCCACGACTCCGTCGACGAGGCGCTTGCCGACCACGACGATGGTGGGGACGCCGATGAGCTCGGCGTCATTGAACTTCACGCCGGGAGACACACCGCGTCGGTCATCGATGAGCACACGCACACCTTGGTCGTTGAGCGATGTTGCGAGTTGCTCCGCCGCGTCGAAGGGCGCGTCGTCCTTGCCCGTCGCGACGATGTGCACATCGGCCGGTGCCACCGCTCGCGGCCAGATGAGGCCCTTGGCGTCGTGATGCTGCTCCGCTACGGCCGCGACCGCCCGCGAGACGCCCAGCCCGTAGGAGCCCATGGTCACCGTGACCTGCTTGCCGTTCTCGTCGAGAACGGTGAGGCCGAGCGCCTCGGCGTACTTGCGTCCGAGCTGGAAGATGTGGCCGATCTCGATTCCCCTGGCGATCTCGATCGTCGCACCGCAGCGAGGACACGGATCACCCTCGACGATCTCCACGGCTTCGATCTCGCCGTCGACTTCGAAGTCGCGACCGCGGACCAGGCCGTAGACGTGACGGCCCTTGTCGTTGGCACCGGTGATCCACGCCGTGCCCACGGCGACTCGCGGGTCGACGAGATAGCGGATGTTGCCCTCGCCCCCCAGGGCGCCGGGGCCGATGTAGCCCTTGACCAGAGCGGGGTACTTCGGGAAGTCATCCTCCTCGAACGGCCGCAGGGTCACGGGATGGAGTGCGGCCTCCAGGCGCTTGACGTCGACCTCCCGATCACCGGGAACGCCGATCGCCAGCGGGGCACTCGTGCCGTCGGGGTAGTCGGCCATGAAGACGACGTTCTTCAAGGTGTCGGCAGCGGTCCACGGGCGATCGTCGCGGCGGATGTCAGCGCGATCATTGGAGACATCGACGAGCGTGGCGATCGTCGGAGTGTCAGGGGTGTCGTGGACGACAGCCGGAGGTAGAGCGGACACCTCGGACGGCACAGGCACACGACTGATGAACGCTTCGACATTGGCGGCGTAGTCGCACGCTGTGCACCGGACGTAGGTGTCCTCCCCCGAGTCCGTCGGCGCGAGGAACTCCTCGCTCTGGGACCCTCCCATCGCGCCGGACTGGGCGGAGACGATGACGAAGTCCAGGCCAAGTCGGTCGAAGCAGGAGATGTAAGCGTCACGATGGCGCTGGTACGAGCGCTCCAAGCCGGCATCGTCGACATCGAAGGAGTAGGAGTCCTTCATGACGAACTCGCGGCCGCGCAGAATGCCTGCGCGGGGACGCGCCTCGTCGCGGTACTTCGTCTGGATCTGGTAGATGACCAGGGGCAGGTCCTTGTACGACGAGTACTCGCCCTTGACCATGAGGGTGAACATCTCCTCATGCGTTGGCCCCAGGAGGTAGTCGCCGCCCTTGCGATCGTGGAGTCGGAAGAGGTTGTCGCCGTACTCCTCCCACCGATGCGTCTGCTCGTACGGCTCGCGCGGCAGCAGTGCCGGGAAGTGGACCTCCTGGAAGCCAGCACTATCCATCTCGTCGCGGACGATGGACTCGATGTTGCGGTAGACGAGGTAGCCCAGCGGGAGCCACGAGAAGATGCCGGGGGCGACGCGTCGGACGTATCCGGCCCGCACGAGCAGGCGGTGGCTCGGCACCTCCGCGTCGGCAGGGTCGTCACGGAGGGTACGCACGAAGAGGTTGGACATCCGCAGGAGCACGGGCTCACCCTAGCCAGGACCCCACCGGACGGATGCGCGGCCAGCGGGCGGGGGCCGCGGGACCGGTGCGCCGACTCCGCCCCTTATCGACGCTCGTAGCGCCCTGAGCGTCGATGACGGGCGGAACTGGTGCACAAGCATGGTCAGAGCAGGACGGTGGCGAACTCGCCCGCGCTCTGGAATCCGACCGCCTCGTAGCAGCGACGGGCCCGATGGTTGTAGTCGTTCACGTACAGGCTCACCAGGGGTGCAACCTCACGTCGTGCGATCTCGACGACAGCAGCCATGCCGGGCTCGCTGAGCCCTCGGCCGCGTTGGTCCGGGGCCACCCACACGCCCTGGATCTGGCACGCCCGGGATGAGGCCGCACCCACCTCGGCCTTGAAGATCACGCGACCGTCGTCGATGCGCGCGAGCGCGCGCCCCTCGCGCACGAGGTCACTGATGCGCGCCCGGTACGCCGCGCCAGCACCGCCGGTCACCGGCGAGATGCCCACCTCCTCGGTGAACATGGCGATGCACGCCGGCACCAGGAGGTCGAGTTCCTGCATGACGACCGGCCGCACACCCGGATCGGCAGCGACGGCGGGCGACCCATCGAGGACGAGCACGGGTTGGCGGGGCCGAACCTCGCGCGCTGGACCCCATGCCCCATCCAGACGCGACCACAGGTCGAGAACCTCGTCCGAGGGGCCGACCAGCGAGGACCCGCGCCGACCCGTGCGACGCAGGCGCTCTGCGAGCACCCGCCGGGCACCGTCGTCGGTCGCGATCGGGATGACGTTCGCGCCGACGTGCAGGGCCGCGACGCAGTGGCCCTCGCGCTCTACCGCCCAGAAGTCCGCCGCAAGGCGATGACCCCTGTCGGCGATTTCATCGAGGCGGGCGGCCGCGAAGCAGTGAGCGACGGGATCTGCATCGAGGAGCCGACGTAGGTCGGGAAGGTCAGCGGCCGTGAGCGGCCGGACGACACCTCCGTGCTCAGCCGACCGTGACGACGGGATCGCCGGCGCTGTCATCGCCCATCTCCTCAGCCAGCTTCATGGCTTCCTCGATCAAGGTCTCGACGATCTGGTGCTCGGGCACGGTCTTGATGACCTCGCCGCGGACGAAGATCTGCCCCTTGCCGTTGCCGGAGGCGACGCCGAGATCGGCTTCGCGCGCCTCGCCCGGACCGTTGACGACGCAGCCCATGACCGCGACGCGCAGCGGCACCTCCAGGCCCTCGAGGCCGGCCGTGACCTGCTCGGCGAGGGTGTAGACATCGACCTGCGCGCGGCCACACGAGGGGCACGACACGATCTCGAGCCCTCGCTGGCGGAGGTTGAGGGATTCGAGGATGCCGATGCCGACTTTGACCTCCTCGACCGGCGGCGCGGACAGCGAGACGCGGATGGTGTCGCCGATTCCCTGCGAGAGCAGCGCGCCAAAGGCGACGGCCGACTTGATCGTGCCCTGGAATGCGGGCCCCGCCTCGGTGACACCGAGGTGCAGCGGGTAGTCGCACTGGGCCGCGAGCAGCCGGTATGCCTGCACCATGACGACGGGGTCATGGTGCTTGACCGAGATCTTGATGTCTCCGAAGCCGTGCTCCTCGAACAGCGACGCCTCCCACAGCGCCGATTCCACGAGCGCCTCGGGAGTTGCCTTGCCGTACTTCTCCAGCAGCCGCTTGTCCAGCGAGCCAGCATTGACACCGATGCGGATCGGGGTGCCCATGTCGTTGGCGGCGCGCGCGATCTCCTTGACCTTGTCGTCGAACTGCTTGATGTTGCCGGGGTTGACGCGTACACCAGCGCAACCTGCCTCGAGGGCGGCGAAGACGTACTTGGGCTGGAAGTGGATATCGGCGACGACCGGGATCCCGGACTTCTTCGCGATAAGCGGGAGCGCGTCGGCGTCGTCCTGACTCGGCACGGCCACGCGCACGATCTGGCACCCCGCGGCGGTGAGCTCGGCGATCTGCTGGAGCGTCGCGTTGACGTCGGCCGTCAAGGTGGTGGCCATCGACTGGACGCTCACAGGGGCGTCGCCGCCCACTTTCACCGGGTGCGTGGGATGCCGCAGGACCAGTTGGCGCGTCTGGCGGCGGGGGGCCAGCGTGGGAGGCGGAGCGGCGGGCAGGCCCAGGTCGATGCTCACTCGGCCAGTATCCCCGACCCAGGCACCTCGGACATCTCGGGCCCGCGCACCACGGCGATCATCCGAGGGTCAGCGGCTTGACCAGATCAGCGAAGATCACGACACCGCCGACGACAACCAGGGCGATGGCCACGACGTAGGCGACGGGCATGAGGCGCGCCACGTCGACCGGACCTGGGTCTGGTTTGCGCCGCACACGGGCCCACTGCCGACGTCCACCCTCGTAGAGAGCACCAGCCACGTGCCCGCCGTCCAAAGGCAGGATCGGAAGCAGGTTGAACAAGAAGAGGAAGAGGTTGAGCGACGCGGCGAGGCCAAGGAAGAGCGCGAGCTTGGCCTCGACCGGCTCCTGCGATGCGACGACCTCGCCGCCGAGGCGGCTCACACCCACCACGCTGACCGGGCTGTCGATCTGGCGATCGCCGCCGCCGATCAAGGTCTCCGTGACGAGTTCGTAGACCCGCACGGGGAGCGACACGAGGGCCACGGCCGACCGCGCGGTGAGGTCCCACATCTGCGCGGGGACTGAACTCCAAGGCTGCGGCACGTATTCGATCTCTGGACGCACGCCGAGGAAACCGGTGGTCTCCGTCTCGCCCGTCGGCGCTCCGGCATCGTCGTAGACCGGCCGCGTCACGCTCGCGGTCTGCACGGCCAACTCCACCGTGGTCCCGTCGGGACGTTGCACCGTGAGGACGCCCGGCGCGGCACCGGCGGCGCGGATGCGATCGGTGAGCTCGTCCCAGCTGGTCGCCGGGGTGCCGTCGTACGCCGTGATCCGATCTCCGGATTGCAGGCCCGCGGCCGCAGCGGGCGAGAGCCCGGTGGCGCACTCCCCTGCCGCGTCTGGCTCCCCGGCAGGGGCCTCGACGGTCGGCACGCACGGCACCACGGCGGACACGGTGAGGCTCGGTTGCGGGACGCCGATCCCCACGAGAACCGCGGCGAACAGGAAGAAAGCAAGCACAAGATTCATGAAGGGGCCGCCGAGCATGATGATGACCCGCTTGTGCACCGGCAGCTTGTAGAAGACCCGGTCCTCGTCACCGGGCGCGATCTCCTCGAGGGACTGGCGACGGGCGTCCTCGACGAGGAGGGCCAGTCGGCCAGTGGACATCGTGCGCGCCGTGCCCTCCGGGGCGTCCTTGGGTGGCGGCAGCATGCCGATCATCCGGATATAGCCGCCGACCGGGATGCCCTTGATGCCGTACGACGTCTCGCCTCGCTTGGCGGACCAGATCGTGGGACCGAAGCCCACCATGTACTCGGTGACCTTGACGCCGAACTTCTTCGCGGGGACCAGATGGCCGATCTCATGGAGCGCGATGGAGGCGAGGATGAGCAGGAAGAACAGGACGATGCCCACGACCTCCCACATCAGCGCATCCCTTCGATCAGCTCCTCGGCCCGAGACCGTGCCCAGTCATCTGCGTCAAGGACGTCCGCAACGGTGATGGGGTTCCCAGGACCTTGATTGTCGCCTGAGATGTGCTCTCGAAGCACCTCGGACACGACCTCGACGATTCCGAGGTAGGGCAATCGTCCGTCGAGGAAGGCCGCCACACACGCCTCGTCGGCACCGTTGAAGACGGCCGGGGCGGTGCCGCCGGCGGCGCCCGCCTCACGCGCGAGCCCCAGGGCCGGGAAGGCGACATGGTCGACGGGCCAGAAATCCCAGGTGGCAGCAGTCGACCAGTCGCAGGCGGGGGCGGCACCGGGGACCCTGTCGGGCCAGCCCAGCGCCCAGGCGATGGGGATCCTCATATCCGGCGGGCTGGCCTGGGCGATCGTCGACCCGTCCGCGAACTCCACCATGGAGTGGACGATCGACTGCGGGTGGATCACCACGTCGATGCGATCAAAGGAAACATCGAAGAGCAGATGTGCCTCGATCACCTCCAGACCCTTGTTGACCAGGGTCGAGGAGTTGATCGTCACGAGCGGGCCCATGCTCCAGGTCGGGTGCGCAAGCGCCTGCTCGACCGTCACCTCCGCGAGCCGTTCGCGGGTCCATCCACGAAACGGACCGCCGCTCGCCGTGAGGATGAGGCGCGACACCTCGGACCTCGATCCCGACATGAGGCACTGCGCCAGGGCCGAGTGCTCGGAGTCGACGGGACGGATCTGCCCGGGCTGTGCGAGCGCCTTCACCAGCGGGCCGCCGATGATGAGCGATTCCTTGTTCGCCAAAGCCAGCGCCGTGCCGGCCTCCAGCGCACGCAACGTCGGAAGCAGTCCTGCAGCCCCGGCCAAGGCATTGAGGACGACGTCGGCCGGACGGGCAGCGAGATCGGCGGACTCGGCTTCGCCGATGGCGACGTCCGCGACGCCGAAGGCCCGGGCCTGCTCGGCCAGCAGGTCCGGCTGACCCCCTCCCGCCGAGAGGCCCACCACGCGGAAAAGGTCCGGATTGCGGACGATCACGTCGAGGGCCTGGCGGCCGATGGACCCCGTGGAACCGAGGATGATCACATCTCGACGCTCGGCCACGGTGAGATTGTCCTACGCTCGTGCCTATGACCGACACCCTGCTCCCCACTGTCACCGAGCTCCCCCAGGTGCGCCGCCTCGTCACCGAGATGCCCGGACCTCGTTCACGAGCACTCATGGAGCGTCGCGGAGCGGCCATCTCGGCCGGCGTCGGCGGGATGATGCCAGTCTTTGCCGAGCGCGCCGGCGGCGGCGTCATCGTCGACGTCGATGGCAACTCCCTTATCGACCTCGGGTCGGGTATCGCGGTCACCACGGTGGGCAATGCACACCCGCTCGTGGTCGAGCGCGTGCAGCGGCAGGTGGCTGAGTTCACCCATACCTGCTTCATGGTGACGCCGTACGCCGGCTACGTCGAGGTGTGCGAGGCGCTCAATCGACTCACACCCGGCGATCACGCCAAGAAGTCGGCCCTGTTCAATTCCGGGGCAGAGGCAGTGGAGAACGCTGTCAAGATCGCTCGCGCCTACACCAAGCGCCAGGCCGTCGTCGTCTTCGACCACGGCTATCACGGCCGCACCAACCTCACAATGGCGCTCACGGCGAAGAACATGCCGTACAAGCACTCCTTCGGGCCGTTTGCGCCCGAGGTCTACCGCATGCCCATGTCCTACCCCTTCCGCGACGGCCCGCACACGGGTGCCGAGGTCGCCTCATGGGCCACGACCAAGATGGAAAAGGAGATCGGCGGCACCAATATCGCCGCGATCATCATTGAGCCCATTCAGGGCGAGGGCGGCTTCATCGTGCCGGCAGAGGGCTTCCTGCCCGCGCTCAAGACCTACGCGGAGCAGCACGGCATCGTCTTCGTGTCCGATGAGATCCAGACGGGCTTCTGCCGCACCGGGAACTGGTTCGCCAGCGAGCACGAAGGCGTCGTCCCCGACATGATCACGACCGCGAAGGGCATCGCTGGCGGTATGCCGCTCGCCGCGGTCACCGGTCGGGCCGAGATCATGGACGCCGTGCACGCGGGAGGCCTCGGCGGCACCTACGGCGGCAATCCCGTCGCCTGCGCAGCGGCACTCGGATCGATCGAGGCCATGGAAACCGAGGACTTGAACGCACGCGCACTCGCGGTCGGCGCCATCATGCGCGAGCGACTGCAGGCCCTTCAGGTCGCACATCCGGAGGTCGGCGACATCCGCGGCCGCGGAGCGATGATGGCCATCGAGCTGGTCAAGCCGGGGACCACCGACCCCGACCCCGATCTGGCCGGTCGCGTGTCCAAGGCTGCTCATGCTCAGGGCGTCGTCACCCTCACGTGCGGCACCTATGGCAACGTCCTGCGCTTCCTGCCGCCGCTCTCGATCCCCGACGATCTCCTGCGAGAGGGCCTGGACATCGTCGCCGCTGGCTTCGACGCCTAGCGCCTACCGCCAGGGCCCGCGTCGAGAAGTCGCAGGATCTCGTCCGCTGCATCGTCGACGGAGGAGTTGACGACGGTGTGGTCGAACTCGTCCTCGGCGGCCAGTTCGACCCGCGCGGTCGCCAGGCGCCGCGCGATGACGTCATCCGGCTCGGTGCGCCGACCCTGGAGGCGCTCAACGAGCACATCCCATGACGGCGGCGCCAGGAAGACCCGCGTCGCCTCAGGCGCGCTGTCGCGCACCTGACGGGCTCCTTGCAGTTCGATCTCCAGCAGGACGTCGTGTCCCGCGGCGAGTTGGTCGTCGACCGGGGCCGCCGGCGTGCCGTAGAGATGGCCGGCGAACTCCGCCCATTCCAGCAATTGGCCGCCGGCGATCATCTGCTCGAAGCGGTCACGGTCGACGAAGTGGTAGTGCTCTCCGTCGATCTCACCCTCGCGCGGAGGCCTGGTCGTCGCCGATACGGAGAAGTGCAGTCGGGGACGGCGCTCCCGCACACGGGTGACGACACTGGACTTGCCCACCCCCGATGGCCCTGACAGCACGAGCAAGCGGCCGCGACCTCGTGCACCGGAGTCCGGGTCCAGGGCGGCAACGAGTGCCGCCACCTGATGGTCGCCGAGACCGCGGAGTCGGCGGGACTCGGCGATGTGGCAATCCACGAGAATGTGGGTGGCCCGGGCCGGACCGATGCCAGGACATGCTTCGACAAGGTCCCTGGCCCGCATCCTGCCCACCGCGGGATCGTCCATCCTCAGGCCGAGGATCTCGCGGACAGATCCGCCCTCGGCGAGCTGACGCTTGATCTCGGCACGGCGACGTCGCGCTGCGAGTGCGAGTTCTCGCCCCCGCGCTCGCGCGTCCTCGTCCAAACTCGGACGCTCAGCCATCGACGAGTTCCCGCGCGATCGCCGCCGCAGCCGCCGCGGGATCCGTGGCCCCGGTGATGGGTCGGCCGATGACCAGCAGGTCCGCGCCCCGGTCGAGGGCCTGCCGAGGGGTGGCGACACGGCGCTGGTCACCCGCATCCGCGCCCGCGGGGCGCACGCCGGGGGTGATGAGCACCACGTCGCGACCCGACAGGGCCGCACGAACGTCGGCCACCTCTTGAGGTGAACACACAATCGCTCGCGCCCCCGCGTCGACGGCGGTCACGGCAAGGTGCACGGCGAGCGCGCCCGCGGAGTCGACACCGGCTCCCAGCAGATCCAGTGCACGCAGGTCCTCGGTGGACAAGGACGTGAGCACGGTCACGGCGACAACCCGGGTGTTCGGCAGCGCCTCGGCGGCAGCCGCGATCATCGCGCGGCCGCCGGACGCATGGACCGTGAGGTAGTCCGGTGCGAGATCCGCGACGGCGCCTGCGGCACCGGCCACGGTGGCCGGGATGTCGTGGAGTTTGAGGTCCAGGAAGAGATGGCACTCCGGGGCTGAGTCACGTGCCGCGGCCACGGCGGCACGCCCGTCACGGAGGTAGGTCTCCAGCCCCACCTTGAGTGTGCTCACATGCGGCCCTACCGCCTGTGCCCATGCGGAGAGGGTCGGCAGATCGGGGGCGTCGAGGGCGACGGCGATGGGAGCCCGGGTCACACCCACTCCGGAAGACCGAGGTCGTCATCGTCGCTCTCCGGCTCGGGCTCAGGTTCACGGTGGGCATAGGACACCGCATCGCGCACGGATGCGAAGCCGCGCTCCGAGGCGAGCCTGGCGAGTTCGCCGTGGATGCGCGCGGGAGCGGAAGGGTCGTGGAAGGTCACGGTACCCACGGACACCGCATCGGCCCCGGCGAGGATGAACTCGAATGCATCCGCGCCATTGCGGATGCCGCCCATTCCAATGAGGGGGATGTCGGGGAGAACGTCGCGAACCTGCCAGATGCAACGCACGGCGATGGGCCGAATCGCCGGACCGGAGAGTCCCCCGGTCACACCCGCGAGGGCTGGGCGCATCGTCTCAGTGTCGATCACCATGCCCAGGGTGGTGTTGATCAGGGACAGTCCGTCCGCGCCTGCCCTGACGCAGGCGAGCGCGATGGTGGCGATGTCGGTGACGTCGGGCGAGAGCTTGGCGAAGATCGGGATGCTCGGATCAGTGGACCGCCGTACGCCGCTGATGACGGCCGCTGAGGAGTCCGCCCGGCAGGCGAACACCTGTCCCCTGTCGGCGACATTGGGACAGGAGATGTTGACTTCGATGGCGTCGAAGCCCCCGTGCTGGCGGAGAATCTTGGCGAGATCCTCGAACTCCTGGGTGGTGCCCCCCGCGATCGACACGATGACGCGTGCGCCGCGCTCCCGCAGCCACGCGAGATCACGCTCGATGAAGGCATGGACGCCAGGGCCCTGAAGTCCGATCGAGTTGAGCATTCCGCTGGGCGTCTCGGCCATGCGCGGAGTCGCCCGCCCGGACCGCGGCTCCATCATGATGCTCTTGGTCACCACGGCGCCGATCGACGTGATATCGAAGAACTGATCGAGTTCTCGTCCGGACGCCGCACAGCCCGAGGCCGTAAGCACCGGGCTAGGCAGGCCGACCGGGCCTAGTCGGGTAGACATGTCGATATTCGGCGCTGCAGCCGCGACGCTGCCCTGCCGCACGACAGCGCGCGTCATGACGTCCTCCCCTCGACCTGCGGAGCTCCGAGCGTGTCCGGTGGGATCGTGCCGACGTCCGCCCACCGGACCCGGTCCCCGCGGAAGATGGGACCTTCGACGCAGGAGCGCAGCATCCGCGTGACGCCGTCATCGCCGATCACCGGAAGGACGCAGGTCATACAGACCCCGACACCGCACGCCATCGACTCCTCGACCGCGCACTGGCTGTAGATGCCCGCATCCGATGCGATGCCCGCGACCGCCGCGAGCATGCCCATGGGGCCGCAGGCGTAGACGACGTCCGTGTTGGCGCGCTCGATCGCCTCGCGCAAATGATCCGTCACGAGCCCGGTGCGTCCCAGGGAACCGTCCTCGGTCGTGATGGCCACCGTGGACGCGATGCGCTTGGCCTCGAGAACGCCGAAGAGCTTCTCCTCCGTCGAGGCCCCGAGAATGACGTCGACGCGGCATCCCCTGGCTCGCAGGTGATCGGCTAGGAAGACCAGTGGCGCGGATCCGTATCCACCGCCGACGAGCAGACACGACGCCGGATCGCGAGGCAGGGCGAACGGCTTGCCCAGGGGCGCGACGATGTCGAGCACATCGCCTCGGCGTCGCTGGACGAGCCAGTGGGTGCCGGGGCCCGAGTCGGCGACGACCAGGTCGATGGTGCCGCCGTAGATCCCTCGCGACTGGACGCCATGAATAGAGAACGCTCGACGCAGGATGAGCCCCGACGAGTCGAGGTCTCCGATGGCGAGGGTGGCGAAGTTGCCCGGCCGCGCGAGTTCAGGCACGCCCGGGGCCGTCACGGTGAGCACGTGGTACTGCCCGGCCCTGCGCACCGAGACCACTTCGCCCCTGACCTGCACGGGCATCAGCCACCTCCGGGGGCACGTAGTCGGCCGAGATCCTCGGCGTATTCCTGGAGGGACCGTACGCCGCTGGCTCCGGCCGCGGGGAGGAGGGACTCGATGCCCAGCACGGTGGCGGACAGCCCCTGGATGGTCGTGATGCACGGGACGCCCTTGAGGACGGCGGCCGTGCGGATCTCGTAGCCGTCCAGGCGCGGTCCGACGCCGAAGGGAGTGTTGATGATGAGATCGACGTCGCCGGCCATGATCGCGTCGACGGTGGTCGGCTCGCCCTGAGGTCCGGTGCCCTCGCGCTGCTTGCGCAATAGCCCCACCTTGAGACCGTGCCGACGCAGCACCTCAGCGGTGCCATCCGTCGCGAGGATCTCGAAGCCGAGATCGGAGAGCCGCTTGATGGGGAAGATCATCGAGCGCTTGTCTCGATCGGCGACGGAGACGAAGACACTCCCGCTCGTCGGAAGGCCGCCGGCGTACGCCGCCTCCTGGCTCTTGGCGAATGCCGTGCCGAAGTCAGCGTCGATCCCCATGACCTCGCCCGTCGAGCGCATCTCCGGCCCGAGCACGGTGTCGACCCCGTGGAAGCGCCCGAACGGGAGCACCGCTTCCTTCACCGCGATGGGGGTCCCCGGCGGCAGGTTGGCCCCGTCACCTTCCGCAGGGAGCAGGCCCGCGGCGCGTAGGCCCGCGATCGTCTCGCCAAGCATGATGCGTGCAGCGGCCTTGGCCAGGGGAACAGCCGTGGCCTTGGAAACGAAGGGCACGGTGCGCGATGCCCGAGGGTTGGCCTCGAGGACGTGGAGCACTCCGCCAGCAAGCGCGTACTGCACGTTGATCAGGCCGCGTACGCCGATGCCGTCGGCGAGGGCCCGCGTCGACTCGCGGATGCGCTCGATCTCCTGAGGACCGAGCGACACCGGAGGCAGCGCACACGCGGAGTCGCCGGAGTGGATACCCGCTTCCTCGATGTGCTCCATCACTCCGCCGACGTAGAGGTCGTGACCGTCGTAGAGGGCATCGACATCGATTTCGACAGCATCATCGAGGAAACGATCGACAAGGACCGGATGCTCGGGGTTGATCTGCGCCGCGCGCACCAGGTAGTCGCGCAGCATGTCCTCGTCGTACACGATTTCCATGCCGCGACCGCCGAGGACGTAGGAGGGTCGCACGAGCACCGGGTAGCCGATCTCTTGCGCGATGCCGCGAGCCTCGTCGAAGGAGAACGCCGTGCCGAAGCGCGGAGCCGGCAGCGCGGCGCGGGTGAGCAGCGCACCGAACTCAGCACGGTCCTCGGCCAAGTGGATCGCATCGGGGGACGTGCCGACGATCGGTACCCCGGCCTGCTCGAGCCCGCGCGCAAGCCCGAGTGGAGTCTGACCACCGAGCTGCACGATGACGCCGGCCAGCTGACCGCTGGCGGCTTCGGCGTGGACGACCTCGAGGACGTCCTCGAGCGTGAGTGGCTCGAAGTAGAGCCGATCCGAGGTGTCGTAGTCGGTCGAGACCGTCTCCGGATTGCAGTTGATCATGATCGTCTCGTACCCGGCCTCACGCAGAGTGAGGCAGGCGTGGACACAGGAGTAGTCGAACTCGATTCCCTGACCGATGCGGTTAGGTCCGGATCCCAGGATGATCACCTTGCGTGCATCGCTCGGCTCGACCTCGGTCTCCTCGTCGTACGCCGAGTAGTGATACGGCGTGCGCGCCGCGAACTCCGCGGCACACGTGTCAACGGTCTTGTAGACCGGTCGGATGCCGAGGGAGTGACGCAGATCGCGAGTTTCGCGCTCGGTGACTCCTCGCAGCGAGGCGATCTGAGCATCGGAGAAGCCATGTCGCTTTGCCTCGCGCATGAGGTCGCCATCGAGCGACGGCGCCACACGGATCCGATCCGCGAGTTCGTTGATGATCTGGATCTGCGCGAGGAACCACGGGTCGATAGCGGTGGCTTCGTACACCTCGTCCAGGCTCGCCCCGGCCCAGAGGACCTGCTGCACCTCGCGCAGGCGGCCGTCGTGGGGCGTGCGGATGGACACCATGAGCGCTGGCAGGTCGACGGAGTCGGGCCAGCTGAACACCGCGTCGGGGCGCTCGAGGGAGCGCAGTGCCTTCTGCAGCGCTTCGGTGAAGTTGCGACCGATGGCCATGGCCTCGCCCACCGACTTCATCGTGGTGGTGAGCGTCGGATCGGCCTGGGGGAACTTCTCGAAGGCGAACCGCGGGACCTTGACCACGATGTAGTCGAGGGTCGGCTCAAAGGAGGCGGGTGTCTCCTGAGTGATGTCGTTAGGGATCTCGTCGAGGGTGTAGCCGATGGCCAGGCGCGCGGCGATCTTGGCGATGGGGAATCCGGTCGCCTTGGAAGCGAGCGCGGATGAGCGTGACACGCGGGGGTTCATCTCGATGACGATGAGCCGGCCGTCCTGGGGATTCACGGCGAATTGGATATTGCAGCCGCCGGTGTCGACACCGACGGCCCGGATGATGTCGATGGCGACATCGCGCATCACCTGGTACTCGCGATCGGTCAGCGTGAGGGCGGGTGCGACCGTGATCGAGTCACCGGTGTGCACGCCCATCGGGTCGAGGTTCTCGATCGAGCACACGACCACGACGTTGTCGCTGCGGTCGCGCATCAGCTCGAGTTCATATTCCTTCCATCCGAGGATGGACTCCTCCAGCAGCACCTCGTGGGTCGGGCTCGCCTGCAGGCCCGTGCCGGCGATCCGCAGCAGGTCGGCCTCGTCGTAGGCCATGCCCGAGCCGGCCCCGCCCATGGTGAAGGACGGCCGGACGACCACCGGATAGCCGAGGGAATCCACCGCCGCGAGGCAGTCCTCGATGCTGTGGCAGATCGCCGAGCGCGCGCTCTCGGCACCCACCTGCTCGACGATGGCGCGGAAGAGTTCGCGATTCTCACCCCGCTCGATCGCGTCCACGTCGGCGCCGATGAGCTCGACGCCATAGCGCTCCAGGGCACCGGAGCGATGCAGCGCCATGGCGGCATTGAGCGCGGTCTGGCCCCCGAGGGTGGCCAGCAGCGCGTCGGGGCGCTCGCGCTCGATGATGCGCTCGACGAAGTCCGGGGTGATGGGCTCGACGTAGGTCGCGTCCGCGAACTCCGGGTCGGTCATGATCGTCGCGGGATTGGAGTTGACGAGGATGACGCGGATCCCCTCGGCCTTGAGCACGCGGCAGGCCTGGGTGCCGGAGTAGTCGAACTCGCACGCCTGACCGATGACGATCGGGCCAGATCCGATGACCAGGACGGAAGCGATGTCGTCGCGCTTCGGCATCAGCGATCCCCCGCCATCATGCGAGCGAACTCGTCGAAGAGGTCGGCGGCATCGTGGGGACCTGCGGCCGCCTCGGGGTGGTACTGCACGCTGAAGGCCGGCGCATCGAGGCAGCGCAGGCCCTCCACGACATCGTCGTTGAGACAGACATGGCTGACCTGAACCCGTCCGTACGCCGTATCGATGACCTCGCCGATCGGCGCATCGACGGCGAATCCGTGGTTATGCGCCGTCACCGCGACGCGACCCGTGGCCACGTCCTGCACCGGCTGGTTGATCCCGCGGTGTCCGAACCTCAACTTGTAGGTGCCGAAGCCGAGGGCCCGACCGAGCATCTGATGGCCGAAGCAGATCCCGAAGACCGGCCGACGCGCCTCGAGCGCAGCCCGCACGAGGGACACCGCATGCTCGGCGACCGCCGGATCGCCTGGACCATTGGAGAAGAAGACCCCGTCGCGTCCCAGGGCGAGCATCTCCTGCGCGCTCACGTCCCCGGGCAGGACGTGCACCGTCATGCCGCGCTCGGCCATGCGGTGGGGGGTCATCGACTTGATGCCGAGGTCGATCGCCGCCACGACGAAGCGCTCTTGGCCGATCGCAGACACGACATAGGGCTCGCTGACGGTGACGTCGCCGGTGAGGTCGCAGCCGGCCATGGCCGGCGCCTCGAGCACGCGGGCGACCAGGTCCGCATCGCTCGCGTCGGCGTCCGCGCCACTGAAGATGCCGACACGCATCGCACCCCGATCACGCAGATGCCGGGTGAGCGCGCGAGTGTCGATTCCCTGGATGCCGACGACACCAGCATCGACCAGGTCGTCCTCGAGTGTCCTGCGCGAGCGCCAGTTCGACGGGATGGGCGATGGATCACGGACGACGTAGCCCGACACCCAGATCCGTCGCGACTCCGGGTCGTCATCGTTCATTCCCGTGTTGCCGACATGCGGCGCCGTCATCACGACCACCTGCCCGCGGTACGACGGGTCCGTCAGGGTCTCCTGGTAGCCCGTCATGCCTGTCGAGAAGACGGCCTCGCCGAGAGTCGAGCCCACGGCCCCGTAGGCACGACCACGGAAGACGCGCCCGTCCTCGAGGACGAGCAGGGCACGCTCGGTCTTCATCTGGCCATCCCTCCTGCTCGGCCCTGCTCTGCGGACAGCGCCTGGATCGCCTCCAGCAGCACGCTCTGGTCCGCGGAGGCGTCAGCCCGCAGCCCGGTGTCGATCAGCCTGCCACCTAGCTCCCACGTCACGACCAGCACCCCGTCGCGCTCGTAGGCCTTGCCCGCCAGTCC
The DNA here is from genome assembly GCA_049431945.1 of Candidatus Nanopelagicales bacterium. Lineage (GTDB taxonomy): Bacteria > Actinomycetota > Actinomycetes > S36-B12 > S36-B12 > Mxb001. Next base: position 65,330 of record JBMTDJ010000001.1, read on the forward strand.
CCGGGCAAGACCCGCGCCGCGCAGACTCTCGGCCGGGATGAGCACATCGCGCGCCCCGTGCCGCCATAGGGCGACCCCGTCGGACCGCACCTGGATAACGACCCGACTGCGGACGCCGAGGTCATGGACGACGATCCGGTCGAGCCAGTCGCCGTGGGACGTCGACCCGACGAAGACGCCCGACACCACGCCGTCCCCGCCAGGCTCGCCACCCGGCTCCGGCGGGACCGGGATATCGCCCTGCGAACGAGCCCGTCGCTTCCACCCACGGCGCATGCCCAGCAGGACCAGGCCGATCACCGCGACGACCACGAGCACCAGCAGGATGCGCAGGGGCCACTGCGTGACCGGGGCGGACCCCGGCTCGGCCGCGAGCAGGGATGCGATCACGCGAGCGCCCCGTCGATGACTGTCGGGCGCCCGCGCAGCACCGTATGGACCACGGCGCCGCGCATCTCGCGCTCGAGGAACGGAGTGTTGGCGCTGCGCGATGGAGAGCGGGATGGGTCGACCGTCCATCTCGCGTCGGGGTCGACCACGACGAGGGTCGCCGGCTCCCCGACGGCGATGGGCCTGCCCTGATCGGCAAGCCTGGCGATGCGCGCGGGCTTCTCGGACATGCGGTCGGCGACTGCCCGCCAGCCCAGGCGCCCGGGCCCGACCATCGTCTCCATCACCACCGGGAAGGCCGTCTCCAAGCCGAGCATGCCGAACGCTCCCGCGGCCCACTCGCAGTCCTTGTCCTCACGCGCATGGGGGGCGTGATCGGTCGCCACCACATCGATCGTGCCGTCAGCGAGACCCTCGCGCACGGCCTCGACATCGTCCGCCGAACGCAGGGGCGGGTTGACCTTGAAGCGCGGATCGTAGGTGCGAGCGAGGTCCTCCGTGAGGATGAGGTGGTGCGGTGTGACCTCGGCCGTGACCTCGACACCGCGCTCCTTGGCCCAACGGACGATGTCGACGGAGCCGCGCGTGGACAGGTGACAGATGTGCACGCGCGATCCGACATGCTGGGCGAGGAGTAGGTCACGCGCGATGATCGCCTCCTCAGCCACCGCGGGCCAGCCACGCAGACCGAGCACGCCCGAGAGTTCGCCCTCGTTCATCTGCGCCCCCTCGGTGAGTCGGGGGTCCTGCGCGTGCTGCGCGATGACACCGTCGAAGGACTTGACGTACTCGAGTGCGCGGCGCATGAGCACCGGGTCACTCACACAGACGCCGTCGTCGCTGAAGATGCGCACTCGCGCTGCCGAGTCAGCCATGGCGCCGAGCTCGGCCAGTCGCTCGCCCTGGAGGCCCACGGTGACGGCGCCCACCGGGTGCACGTCGCAGTGGCCGGCCTCGACTCCGCGCCGCCACACCTGCTCCACGACGCCAGCGGTGTCCGCCACCGGATTGGTATTGGCCATGGCGTGGACGGCGGTGAATCCCCCGAGGGCCGCGGAGGCTGTGCCCGAGGCGATGGTCTCGGCATCCTCTCGACCGGGCTCGCGCAGGTGGGTGTGCAGGTCAACGAAGCCGGGCAGCACGATGAGACCGTGGCCGTCGAGGACGTCGTCTCCGGTTGAGACGACAGCGGTGCCCGCCGGGGCGATGGCGGCGATCAGGCCGTCGCGCCACGTGATGTCGACGGCCTCCTCGCCGTAGGGGCGGACGTTGACCATATGCGTTGTCACGAAGCAACCTCCTCGAACGAGCCCGACAGGGTCGGCTCCGCCGAGGCGCCGGGCCCTTCGGCCGCACCCAACAGTCGATAGAGCACGGCCATGCGGACGTGCACTCCGTTGGTCACCTGCTCCACGATCACCGAGCGCGGGCCGTCGGCCACTTCGGCACTGATCTCCATGCCGCGGTTCATCGGCCCCGGGTGCATCACGATGCCTCCATCAGCGAGGAGGCTCGCGCGCCGCACGTCGAGGCCGTAGCGACGGGAATACTCATTGGTTGACGGGAAGTACGCGGCGTTCATCCGCTCCGCTTGGACGCGCAGCATCATCACGGCATCGGCTCCTGCGAGTGCGGCGTCGAAGTCGTAGGAGATTTCGCAGGGCCAGGCCTCGACACCGACCGGGAGCAACGTGGGTGGAGCGACGAGGGTGACCTGAGCGCCCAGGGTGCGCAGGAGCAGGACGTTGGAGCGCGCCACCCTGCTGTGGAGCACATCTCCGACGATGACGACCCGGCGTCCGTCGAGCGCACCCTCGCCATCAGCGAGGTGATGCCGCAGCGTGTACGCGTCGAGGAGTGCCTGGGTCGGATGCTCATGCGTCCCATCGCCTGCGTTGACGACGACTCCGTCGATCCAGCCGGAGTGAGCGAGTCGATGCGGGGCACCGCTGGCACCGTGACGCACGATGACGGCATCGGCTCCCATGGCCTCGAGGGTGAGCGCCGTGTCCTTGAGGCTCTCGCCCTTGGAGACACTCGACCCTTTGGCGCTGAAGGTGATGACATCAGCGGAAAGACGCTTGGCGGCGGCCTCGAAGGAGATCCGCGTGCGGGTGGAATCCTCGAAGAACAGGTTCACCACGGTGCGCCCGCGCAGCGTCGGGAGCTTCTTGACGGTGCGCCCGGAGATGCGGGCGAGTTCGGCGGCCGTGTCGAGGATGGCCACGGCTTCGTCCCGGGTCAGGTCGGCGGCGCTGAGCAGATGGGTACTCATCCGGACACCACCACCTCGTCGAGCCCGTCGACTTCGACGACGCGTACGCGCACGGCCTGGTCACGCGATGTGGGGATGTTCTTGCCGACGTAGTCCGCCCGAAGCGGGAGTTCGCGGTGACCACGGTCCACGAGCACGGCCAGTTGCACGGCCCGTGGACGCCCCAGATCGCTCAGCGCGTCGAGTGCCGCGCGGATGGTGCGACCCGAGAAGAGGACGTCGTCCACGAGCACCACGAGCCGGCCGTCGATGCCGTCCACCGGCACATCGGTCGCGTGCAGTGGTCGGGCCCCGCGCAGACTGAGATCATCGCGGTACATCGTGATGTCGAGCGAACCCACAGGGATCGGCACGCCCTCGATGTCAGCCATGCGCGCTGCGATGCGTCGAGCGAGCGGCACTCCCCTGGTCTGAATGCCGAGAATCACGAGGTCCTGCGCGCCATGCGCTCGCTCGAGGATCTCGTGGGCGATGCGCCCGAGGATGCGAGAGATGCCGTCGGAATCGAGGACGCGAGAACCTGCCTCATCCGGGAAGTCGCTCGCGCGGCCCGGGGGCATGTCGGCAGCCGTCATGGCTGACCTCCTTCCCCGCCTCGCAGGACGGGTCGTTAAAGGATGTCGGACGTGACCCTAACCCACCTGCACGCAGATCGACGCAGCGCCACGGCCGTGTGACCACTGAGGCTGGCGTGGCCAAGGAGGTGGTCGGGTCAGCCGCCCGCGGCCCAGGTGAGGATCGCGGCGAAGACGAAGCCGGCGGCGCCGATGAGGCCGGCCCACGCCTTCACACTGCGGACCGCGATGGGGATCATCTCGTTGATGACGACGACGAGGAGGGCACCGGCGGCCACGGACTGGATGATCGCCTGGAGCGAGTCCGACACGCCGTAGAGCAGCGTGTATCCCAGCGCGGCGAAAACCGCACCGATGATCACGATGAAGGAGAACCTCAGCAGCACCTTGCCCAGCACCATTCCACCTGCAAGGAGCGCGGCCGCGATCCCGATCGCCTCGGGGATCGCGGCGATGAAGATCGATCCGACCAGGGCCGCGGACACCCCCGCGCTCGCTGTGTGCAGGGTCAGGCCGACCGCGATCGACTCGGGTACCCCGTCGATCACCATGCCAATGGTGAGATTGCGCGCCTCCTTGGCCGTAGCTCCATGAGCTGAGCCCGCGCCGTGCGACGAGTCAGCGCCGTGCGACGAGCCAGCGCCGCGAGACGATGCCGTTCCGTGAGATGCGTCCGCGCCGGCGGCTTCGAGCTCAGCCTCCACCTCAGCCTCGATAGCCACCCCGGGCTGCTCGGACTCACCCTTGCGCTCCAGCAGGGCGATGATGCCGAAGTAGATGAGGCAACCGATCCCGATACCGATCGCCGTGGGGAGCGCACCGGCCTCGTCGTAGGACACCGAAACAAGGTCCACCGACACGGCCGAGATGACCGCCCCCGCACCAAATGCCATGAGTCCGCCGACGATCGCCGGCCGCTGCAGCCCTGGGAAGCGCCACACGAGCACCGCACCGACGAGCAGTGCCGACTGAGCCACGGCGCCGAAGAGTGCCGCCTCCATCCAACCGCCGTCAGGCATGGGCGGACGCTATACCCCGCCGCCCTTGCCTCCGCTGCCGATCAGGTGAACTCGCATGCCGTTGGTGGTGCCGGGAATACCGGGAGGCACGCCCGCGACGATGACCACACGGTCGCCGTAGGTCACGCGCCCAATGTCGAGCAGGGCACGATCCACCTGGACGACCATGTCATCGGTGTGCATGACCGACGGCACCAGGAAGGTCTCGACCCCCCAGACCAGGGCGAGCTGGCTGCGCACGCGCGGATTCGGGGTGAAGGCAAGGATCGGCTCTGCAGCCCGCCAGCGTGCGATCAGCCGCGCGGAGGATCCCGTCTCGGTGAAAGGAATGAGGCTGGCCGCGCTGACCGCCCCCGCGACGTCGACCGCGGCCTTGGTGAGGGCGCGCGCAGTCGATCCCGGCGGATCCGCGGGGAGCGACGTCAGCCGGTCGAGCGCGTTGTCCTCGACGTGAGCGATGATCCGGGCCATCGTCTCCACGGCGAGGGACGGATGCTCGCCGACGCTGGTCTCCCCCGACAGCATGAGGGCGTCCGCCCCGTCGAGCACCGCGTTGGCCACGTCGCTCGCCTCGGCCCGGGTCGGCCGAGTGGCCGTCGCCATGGAGTCGAGCATCTGCGTGGCGACGATCACGGGCTTGGCCGCAACGCGACAGAGTTCGATAGCGCGCTTTTGCACGAGAGGCACTGCCTCCAGCGGGAGTTCCACGCCGAGGTCCCCGCGCGCGACCATGATGCCGTCGAAGGTCGCGACGATCTCGGCGAGATTGTCGACCGCCTGGGGCTTTTCGACCTTGGCCAGGACGGGGACGCGCACCCCTTCCTCGTCCATGACCTTGTGGACATCGACGATGTCCGCCGCGGAGCGCACGAAGGACAGGGCAATGAGATCGGCGCCTGCGCGCAGGCCCCAGCGAAGATCGTCAATGTCCTTCTCCGACAGCGCTGGCACGCTCACCGCGACGCCGGGAAGATTGAGACCCTTGTTGTCCGACACCCGACCGCCTTCGACCACGCGGGTCACGACGCGCGATCCATCGACCGCCGTGACCTCGAGAGCGACGCGCCCGTCGTCGATCAGGATGGTGTCGCCGGCCGCGACGTCACCGGGCAGGCCGGAGTAGGTCGTCGAGACCATGTCGCGATCGCCTGGCACGTCGTCGGTCGTGATGGTGAAGGTGTCGCCCGCGCCCAGCAGCACCGGGCCGGAGGCGAATCGCCCCAGGCGGATCTTGGGCCCCTGAAGGTCGACGAGGATGCCGATCGCTCGGCCGGAGACATCGCTCGCACGCCGCACGTGCTCGTAGACATCGCTGTGATCGGCGTAGGTCCCGTGGCTGAGGTTGAGTCGCGCGACGTCCATCCCCGCTTCGACCAAGCCCAGGATCTGCTCATAGGAGGTCGTGGCCGGCCCGAGCGTGGCGACGATCTTGGCGCGGCGCATGCATCTCCTCCGGCAGTGAAGTCAAGGACGGTATGTAAGCGGGTACAGCCAGGACTACACCGTAAGGGGTCGTGCTGAGGCCGGGATAGGCGAGGGCAGGTTTGTGGCTCCCGTGAGGAAGCGATCGACCGCGGACGCCGCTGCGCGCCCCTCGGCGATCGCCCACACGATGAGGGACTGGCCGCGGCCCGCATCGCCGGCGACGAAGACCCCCTCGATCGAGGTGGCGTAGTCATCCGCACGCGCGATCGAGCCCCGATCGGTGACCTCAAGGCCGAGATCCTCGACCAGGCCCCCGGTCTCCGGACCGGTGAAGCCCATCGCGAGGAAGACCAGATCTGCGGGAATCACGCGAGCACTCCCCTCCACTGGCGTTGGTCCCCCGCCGCTCCAGTCGACATCGAGGAGCCTCAACCCGGTGAGGGTGCCACCGGAGCCGACGAACTCCTCCGTCGATACTGCAAAGACGCGATCGCCACCCTCCTCGTGGGCGCTGGACACCCGATAGACCATCGGGTACGTCGGCCACGGCTGAGCGGAGGGGCGATGGTCCGGAGGCGTCGGCATGATCTCGAGCTGCGTGACCGAAGCAGCACCCTGGCGGTGCGCGGTGCCGAGGCAGTCGGCTCCGGTGTCGCCGCCGCCGATGATGACGACGTGCTTGCCCGCTGCGTCAATGGGGGCCTGCTCGATGTCGCCTTCCTGCACGCGGTTGGCGCCGGGGAGATACTCCATCGCCTGGTAGACGCCGGAGAGCTCACGTCCTGGGATGGTGAGGTCGCGCCAACGCGTCGCGCCCATCGCCAGCACGATCGCGTCGTACCTCTTGCGCAAATCCGCGATGCTGATGTCCACCCCGACCTCGACACCGGGGCGGAACTTCACGCCCTCCTGCACCATCTGGCGAACGCGACGATCGAGGTGGGCCTTTTCCATCTTGAACTCGGGGATGCCGTAGCGCAGCAGTCCTCCGATGCGGTCGGCTCGCTCGTAGACAACGACCGTATGACCCGTGCGCGCGAGTTGCTGTGCTGCGGCGAGGCCGGCCGGACCTGAGCCGACGATCGCGATCGCCTTGCCGGTGGAGTGATCGGCAGGCTGGGGCTCGACCCAGCCGGAGTCCCAAGCCCGGTCGATGATCGACACCTCGACCTGCTTGATGGTCACCGGGTCGGCATTGATGCCCAGCACGCACGCCGTCTCGCACGGAGCAGGGCACAGTCGCCCCGTGAACTCGGGGAAGTTGTTGGTGGCGTGCAGACGCTCGGACGCCGCGCGCCAGTCCTCGCGCCACACCAGGTCGTTCCACTCCGGGATGAGATTGCCCAGAGGGCAGCCGTTGTGGCAGAAGGGGATGCCGCAGTCCATGCAGCGCCCGGCCTGGTCGCGGAGTCTCTCGGCAGCGAACGGCTCGTAGACCTCGCGCCAGTCCATGAGACGCAGGTCGACCGGTCGCCGCGTCGGTGTCTCGCGCGGGGTGTTGAGAAATCCACGGGGATCAGCCACGTGCGGCCTCCATGACAGCATCGGCCGGATCCCGGCCTTCGAGGATGGCCCGGCGCTGGGCCTCGAGCGCCCGCCGGTAGTCGCGAGGCATGATCAAGGTGAAGCGGTCGAAGGCCTCCTCCTCGAGGAGACGCCTGGCCACGGATGAGTCCGTCTCGTCGGCATGGCGCGTGAGAAGCGCTCGCACGGTTTCGACGTCTTGCGGACCGAGGGGCTCCAGATCGACCATCTCGGGGTTGACGCGGTCGACCACGAGATCCAGGACGTACGCCGTGCCACCGGACATGCCTGCAGCGACGTTGCGCCCCGTCGGCCCGAGGATCAGCACGCATCCGCCGGTCATGTACTCGCAGGCGTGATCCCCGACGCCCTCCACCACCATCGAGGCACCGGAATTGCGCACGGCGAAGCGCTCGCCCACGACGCCGCGCAGGAAGACCTCTCCGGACGTGGCGCCGTATCCGATGACATTGCCCGCGATGATGTTGTCCTCGGCTGCGAAGGGCGCGGTGCGATCAGGGCGCACTACGATGGTCCCACCGGACAGGCCCTTGCCGACGTAATCGTTGCTGTCACCCTCGAGGCGCAAGGTGACACCTCGAGGGACGAAGGCGCCGAAGGACTGCCCCGCCGATCCAACGAACGTGAGATCGATCGTTCCCTCGGGCAGTCCGTCTCCTCCGTGCCGGCGGGTCACCTCGGCACCGAGCATCGTGCCGACGGTGCGATGGACGTTGCGGATGGGCAGTCTGGCGCGGATCGGCTCGCCGGACTCAAGAGCCGGTGCGCACAGGTCGATGAGTTCGCGATCGAGTGCCTTGTCCAGGCCGTGATCCTGTGTGGTCACGCAGCGGCGAGGCCCCTCGACGAGCGGCTGATGCAGGATCGGCGTGAGATCGAGCCCGCTCGCCTTCCAGTGCTCGACCGCCGACCTCGCGTCGATGAGATCCACCCGGCCGATGGCCTCATCGAGGCTGCGCAGCCCGAGGGCAGCCAGCTGCTGTCGCACCTGTTCCGCGATGAACTCGAAGAACGTGACGACGAAGTCTGGAGATCCGGTGAAGCGCGCGCGCAGTTCTGGATTCTGCGTCGCGACGCCCACCGGGCAGGTATCAAGGTGGCAGACGCGCATCATGATGCATCCCATGACGACGAGCGGCGCCGTCGCGAAGCCGAATTCCTCGGCACCCAGGAGTGCAGCGATCACCACGTCACGGCCCGTCTTGAGCTGACCGTCGGTCTGCACCACGACGCGATCGCGAAGGCCGTTGAGCAGCAGTGTCTGCTGCGTCTCAGCCAGACCCAACTCCCACGGCGTCCCGGCGTGCTTGAGCGATGTGAGCGGGGACGCTCCGGTGCCGCCGTCGTGACCGGAGATGAGGATGACATCGGCATGGGCCTTCGCCACACCAGCGGCGACCGTGCCGACGCCAGCCTCGGACACGAGCTTGACGTGGATGCGGGCGCGGTCGTTCGCGTTCTTGAGGTCGTGGATGAGCTGAGCGAGGTCCTCGATCGAGTAGATGTCGTGATGCGGCGGTGGCGAGATGAGTCCGACTCCGGGCGTCGAGTGCCGCGTCTTGGCAACCCAGGGGTAGACCTTGTGACCCGGTAGCTGACCCCCCTCGCCCGGCTTGGCACCCTGGGCCATCTTGATCTGGATGTCGTCGCTGTTCACCAGGTAGTCACTCGTCACGCCAAAACGACCGGAGGCGACCTGCTTGATCGCCGATCGCTTGGAATCTCCATTGGGCATCGGGACGAAGCGCTCGGGATCCTCGCCCCCCTCGCCGGTGTTGGACTTCCCGCCCAGTCGGTTCATCGCGACCGCGAGAGTCTCGTGGGCCTCCTGGGAGATGGATCCGTAGGACATCGCCCCGGTCGAGAACCGACGCACGATGGATTCGACGGGCTCGACCTCGTCCAGCGGCACCGGCTCCCGATCGCCGACCTTGAGGTCGAACAGCCCACGGAGCGTCATGAGTCGACGCGTCTGATCATCCACGCGGTCGGTGTACTGCTGGAAGATGTCGTACCGCTTCTCGCGCGTCGCATGCTGAAGGCGGAAAACTGTGTCGGGATCGAAGAGGTGCGGCTCGCCCTCACGACGCCATTGGTACTCGCCACCGACCTCCAGACGTCGGTGAGCTGGCGAGATTCCGCTCGGCGGGTACGCCACGTCGTGTCGCGCCTGCACCTCCGCATGGATGACGTCCAGGCCGACGCCGCCGAGGCGCGACACGGTCCCGGTGAAGTATCGCTCGACCAATTCGTGGGACAGTCCCACGGCCTCGAAGATCTGGGCGCCTCGGTAGGAGCCGACCGTGGAGACACCCATTTTGGACATCACCTTGAGCAGCCCCTTGCCCAGAGCCTTGACGAGATTGCGCACGGCCTTCTCCGGGGCGATCTCGGTGAGCACGTCGCGGTAGACGAGGTCCTCCACCGACTCCATGGCGAGGTAGGGATTGATCGCCGCGGCACCGAAGCCGACGAGCAGGGCGGCATGGTGCACCTCGCGCACGTCGCCGGCCTCGATGATGAGCGTCACCTGCGTGCGCGTCCGACGACGCACGAGGTGGTGGTGCACCGCGGAGCACAGCAGGAGTGAGGGGATCGGCGCGAGATCGGTAGTCGAGTCACGATCCGAGAGGACGATGAAGCGCACGCCTCCTTCGATCATGGCGTCGACCTCGGCGAAGATCTCCTCAAGCCGCGACTCCAGTGCGGCCGCCCCGCCATCGATGTCGTAGAGGCCGCTCACCTTGGCCGCAGCGAATCCAGGCAGGTCACCGTCGGAATTGATGTGGAGGATCTTGGCGAGTTCGTCGTTGTCGATGATGGGGAAGGGCAGCACCACCTGACGGCAGTGAGCGGGGGTCGAGTCGAGCAGGTTGCCCTCCGGCCCGATGACCGTCGACAGCGAGGTGACGATCTCTTCGCGAATCGCGTCCAGCGGCGGGTTGGTCACCTGGGCGAAGGCCTGCTGGAAGTAGTCGAAGAGCAGTCTCGGGCGGGCAGAGAGCGCGGCCACGGGAGTATCGGTACCCATCGAGCCAATCGGCTCCGCGCCGGTCTTGGCCATCGGCCCGAGGATGACCCGCAGTTCCTCCTCCGTGTAGCCGAAGGTCTGCTGGCGTCGCGCGACCGACGCGGTCGGGTGCACGATGTGCTCTCGGTCCGGAAGCATCTCAAGGTGCACGAGGCCGCCGTGCAGCCAGTCGGCGTACGGCGCGGCCGCGGCGAGCTCGGACTTGATCTCGGCGTCCTCGACGATGCGCCCCGCGGCGGTGTCAACCAGGAACATCTGGCCCGGCTGCAGGCGCCCCTTGCGCACGATCGATGCCGGATCGAGTTCAAGCACACCCGCCTCGGAGGCGAGCACGACCAGACCGTCATCGGTGACCCAGAAGCGTCCCGGACGCAGGCCATTGCGGTCGAGCACCGCGCCGATGAGCGTGCCGTCCGTGAACGAGACGTTGGCCGGACCGTCCCAGGCCTCCATGAGAGTCGAGTGATACTCGTAGAACGCACGTCGCTCCGGATCCATGTCGACGTCGTTCTCCCACGCCTCCGGGATCATCATGAGGACAGCGTGGGGTAGGGAGCGACCACCGAGGTGGAGCAGTTCGACGACCTCGTCGAAGGAAGCGGAGTCGCTCCCCCCGGGCGTGCAGATGGGCAGGATGCGCTCGATGTCGCCGGGAATGACATCGGACTCGAGCATCGCCTCACGCGCCCGCATCCAGTTGCGATTGCCCTTGACGGTGTTGATCTCGCCGTTGTGAGCGATGAGCCTGTAGGGATGCGCGAGCGGCCAGGAAGGGAAGGTGTTGGTGGAGAAGCGAGAGTGCACGAGGCCGAGCGTGGACTCCATGTCAGGGTCGCCCAGATCGGGGAAGAACCGGCCGAGCTGATGCGTCGTGAGCATGCCCTTGTACACGAGAGTGCGCCCGGACAGGGACGTGAAGTAGACGTCGGTCTCGAGCTCAGCACGCTTGCGCAGGCAGAAGGCGCGGCGCTCGAGGTCCAAGCCGCTGACGGCGTCATCCGCGCCGGCCACCACGAGCTGACGGAACCGCGGCATGACACTGCGCGCCGTTTGCCCGAGATCATCCGGGTCTGTCGGCACATCGCGCCACGCGACGACGCGCAGGCCCTCTTCGGTGGCGAGTTCTTCGATACGCGCGCACGTGGCACGTTCGGCGATGTCGTCATCGGGCAGGAAGGCCATGCCGACGGCGTACTCCCCCACGGGTGGAAGCGCCTCGCCGATCACCCGGCGAAGGAATCGGTCGGGGACCTGGATGAGGATCCCCGCTCCGTCGCCGGAGTCCGGCTCGGCGCCGGACGCACCGCGATGATCGAGGTTGAGCAGAGCGGTCAGCGCCAGGGCGACGATCTCGTGCGAGGGCGGGCCGGTGAGGGTGGCAATGAAGGCAACACCGCAGGCGTCGTGCTCGGCGGCGGGGTCGTAGAGGCCCTGGGCGGGTGGCTGCGCACTGAACTTGCGCGCGAGACCCGAGTGCGGCTGGTGAACGAACAAGGCCAACTCCTCCACGTCGATCGGCCCCGCGGGAGCGGGGCGATGACGGGACGCCGTTGGCCCGTGGATCCGACCCTAGCAGGGGTCCGGAGTGGACGCCCGGGGTCTTAGCGGACCAGCGTTCTGCGGATCCCGCTCGTGGCGACGACCTTCGTCCCCGACTTGGCGATGACGCGCCACTCGTACGTGCGACCGGCGGGCGCCGAGCGAGGGATGACGATCGGGAAGCTGTAGTGGCCCTTGGCCTTCACCGCGGATGTCCCCTTGGACTTCCAGGAAGTCCCATCCCATCGCACCTGGTAGGTCACCGTCGTCGCCGACCCCGCGGGAGTCACGCGGCCACGCAGCACCGACTCCTCACCCGACTTCAGGCTGATGCCCGGACAGCGCAGGCGCACGCGGGCCTTGCTCGCGCGGGTCTCCGCGGCCGTGGCAGCCGCAGTCCGCCCTCCGGCGGTCACGAGCGTCATGTTGGGCTCGCAGTCGGCGGTCACTCCCCCCGCTGCGGCACGCTGACAGGCGCCGCCCTGCACGTTGCCGCCATTCCAGACCTGTCGGTAGCAGTTGCGCAGCGCGAGCTGGCCCCAGAAGTTCGGGTGCAGAGACTCCTGCTGGTACGTCTCGAAGGCGTTGATGATGTTGATCTCCATCACCCACTCGCTGCGGTCTGCCGCACCCTGGTCCTGCCAGTTGGCGACACCGCCATCAGTGCCCACCCGGGAGACTGCGTCGTGGCAGAGCTGGCGCCCACCGAAAGCGCGCGAGGAATCCATGACCTCCACTCGCAGGGAGGGCCGCTGCGCCTGGGCCTGCAGGGCAGCAGTCATGAAGGTGTCATTGACGAGTGGCAGGAGCGTGGCGGCCGCCCAGTCCAGGTCGGCATTGCCGAATCCACATCCGCCTAGGGTCTGACGCAGCACGTCGTACCTCATGTCACCAGCCACGGGAAGCGGCTGCGGGTAGAGCTGCAGGACGAGGGTCCAATCAGCGTCCGCGTAGCCGGCCTTCTCCATCGCCGAAGCCACATTGAGGATCGCGCCAGCGGTGTTCTGTCGCACCGTGGCGGCGGCAGATTCAGAGATGTAGGACTTGACGGTAGCGCTGTCCTGGCACCGGGAGGTCAGACTGACCAGATAGTCCTTGACGCACTGGGAGACGATGTCGGCGAAGTGGAAGTCATTTCCTCCAATCGACAGTGCCACCATCTTGACGTTGTTCTGCGAGGCGAACTCCTGGAGCATGAGCGCCTGACCCTTGCGGCCACCCTGGTCGTAGAAGTCGATACCTGGCTTGAAGTTGCCGTCGGCATCGAATCGCGTCGACGTGATCGCGCCGCTGCACGCTAGGTTGAGCGACCTGACAACGCCGATGTGGATGGCGGCGGACTTGGATCGGTGACAGCGTTCGATGCTCTCCCGGTCCCCCGCATCCCAGTACGCGGCACGGCCGAGCGCGTCAATGCCGCTGGTCGTGAGTGACTCGTTGCCCGCCCACCGCCCCGCTTCGCCGGAGATGAACGAGTCGCCGACCGAGACGACCCATGGCTCACCCCCGGGCACGGCGTTCGGGGAGACCTCGGCTGCGGCCGGGGGTGCTGTCCGGTCGGCAGCCTGGGCGAATGCCGGTGCCAGCCCGGCGCCAGCGAGGACCGCCGCGCTGATCACGGCCGTCGTAGGCACGAGGGCACGGGAGCGACGGAACAGCATGCGGCAAACTTAGGGACGGCGTCCGAGGATGTCCAGACAGACGGGCCGTGCAGCCCTAGGCGCTCGGCTGGTGGGAGCCCGACTCGCCCTCGTCGTCCGCGGACGTCGCGTCAGCAGACATCGAGCCCGCAGGCGATTCCCCCGCCGTCGGCGCCACCTCGGTGACCTTGGCCGCTTCCTTGGGCATGGCTTTGGCCTCGCGCACCTGCTCGAGTTGCTCGCGTTCGAGGTACTTCTCGGGCGGCAGCACCTCCTCGCGGCCCGGACGCATGCGGGCGGAGACGATGAGGTAGATCAACGCACCGACACCGACGAGGACGGAGGTCCATACGTTGAGACGAACGCCGAGGATCGTATTGGCCGTATCGATGCGCAGGTACTCGATCCATACCCGCCCAAGGGTGTACAGCAGCACGTAGAGCGCGAAGACGCGGCCGTGCCCCATGCGGAATCGCTTGTCGGCCCAGATGAGGACGAGCGCGACGCCCAGCATCCACAGTGACTCGTAGAGGAACGTGGGATGGAACGTCGCATAGTCCGCGTAGCCCTCGGGTCGGTACTGCGGGGCGATCTCCAGGCCCCACGGCAGGGTCGTGGGAGCCCCGAACAGCTCCTGGTTGAAGTAGTTGCCCCAGCGTCCGATGGCCTGCGCGAGCGCAATGCCCGGAGCGATGGCGTCAGCGATAGGTGGCAGCGCCACGCCTAGTCGGCGTGCGCCGATCCACGCACCGAGGCCACCGAGCGCGACGGCCCCCCAGATGCCGAGACCGCCATCCCAAATGCGCAGGGCGCCGACGATGCCCGAGCCGCCCGGAGCGAAGTACAGCTGCCAGTCCGTGACGACGTGGTAGAGCCGGCCGCCGATGATGCCGAACGGCACGGCCCACAGGGCGATGTCACCGATGACACCGGCGCTGCCGCCGCGCGCGACGTAGCGCTTCGAGCCGACCCAGATCGCGACGACGATGCCCAGGATGATGAGCAGCGCGTAGGCGCGCAGCGGCACGGGCCCGAGGTTCCACGTGCCCTGACTGGGGCTCGGGATCGCGGCGAGAAGGTCCACGTCGGTCGACAGCGGCGGCGCCTACTGGGCGGCCGCTGCCTCCTCGACGAGCTTCTCCAGCTGCGCCTGGTCGGCGAGCTGAGCACCCTCCAGCGGGGTGCCGTTCAGAACGCCGCTCGGCGTGCCCTGGATGTTGCCGTCGTAGAAGGCCTGGGTCGAATTGGCGGCCCAGCCGAGGTAGCGATTGCTCGTGAGGCAGTCGTTGAACTGCTCGAGCGGCACCCCCGTGATGCCGACCTCCTCCGCGAAGCCGGTGAACTGCTCGCGAGTCCAGCCCTCCCCCTCGACGGCGGGCTGATTGGCGTAGATGACGTCGTGGTACTCGATCGTCTTGCCCGCGTCGATGGCGCAGCCCCACGCATTGATCGCTGCCGCAGAGGCGGTGTTGCCGAGGTTATTGTCGAGGAAGGCGGTGGGACGCCACACGAGTCGGACCTTGCCGTCAGTCGCGAGGCTCTGGATCCCCGCGCCATTGAGTTCCTCCAGCGAGCCGCACGCCGGGCACTGGAAGTCCTCCCAGATCTCCAGCAGCGGCGAGGTCTCGGGCGCGCTGCCCACGGGAACACCCCACGGTGCCACGCCGTCGGCGCCGTAGACGCCCGTGGGCACGGCAGCGTTGGGATCGGGCGCGGGCATCGGGGTGCCGCCGTTGGCGGAGTCGTCACTGGAGATTCGGGGCACGATGACGGCGAGACCGATGATGAGGACGACCACGACCACGACGCCGATGGCGCCGATGATGCGCACCGTGCGCTCGCGTCGCTTCTCGGCCGCCATCTGCTCGGCGCGCGCGGCAGCGGCCTTCTCGCGGGTGCTCTTGGACTCGCGTTCCTTCGCCATGCTCGGTCTCATCCTCCGGGTCGATATGTGCGGTCGGGACGGCCGTGCCGCCGCGAAGCCGCTCCTACGGTACGGGGATCTCCCCGGTCCTGCGACGCCGCACCCCCGCGGCGAGTTCCCGGGCCAGTCCCTCGACAGCCTCCAGCGCCGCCTCGTGAGAGGGAGCCTCCTGGATGAGCCTGATGAAGGCCGACCCCACGATGACGCCGTCGGCATACCCCGCGATCTGCGAAGCCTGCTCCCCGGTGGACACGCCCAGGCCGACGGCGACCGGCAAGTCGGTGACCTCGCGAACGCGCGCGACCAGGCCCTCCGCCGCGTCCGACACCTGCGTACGCGCGCCCGTCACACCCATGGTCGAGGCGGCGTAGACGAAGCCGCTGCACGCCTGACTCACCACGCGCAGGCGCTCGTCGGTGCTCGACGGCGCCACGAGGAAGATGCGCGCGATGTCATGCTCCGTCGTCGCCTTCGTCCAGTCGCCCGACTCCTCCGGCGTGAGGTCGGGCGTGATGACTCCGCACCCGCCCGCCGCCTCCAGTTCGCGGGCGAAGCGCTCCACGCCGTATCGCTCGACCGGATTCCAGTACGACATCACCACGGTGGCCGCACCCGTGCGGGACACGTCACCGGCGACCGCGATCACTTCCGCGGGAGTGGTGCCTTCGCGCAAGGCTCGATCCGCAGCGGCCTGGATGACCGGACCGTCCATGAGCGGATCGGAGTAGGGCAGTCCGACCTCGACGATGTCGACTCCGCCGGCCACCATCGCCCGCATCAGCTCCACGCTCGCATCGCGGGTGGGGAAGCCGGCCGGCAGGTAGCCGATGAGCGCCGCCCGGCCCTCTGCCCGTGTCAGGGAGAAGGCCTCAGCCAGGGTGGTCATCGTCCCTCGGCCGCCTCATCCACCGGGTCGAGGCCGAACCACCGGGCTGCGGTGGCCACATCCTTGTCCCCGCGTCCGGACAGATTGACGACGATGACGGCCTCGGGGCCAAGGTCGTGGCCGAGCCGCATAGCGCCCGCGAGCGCGTGGGCGGTCTCGATCGCCGGGATGATTCCCTCGGTGCGACACAGGCGCTGGAACGCGTCCATGGCCTCAGCGTCGGTGACGGGTGCGTAATGGGCTCGCCCCGTGTCATGCAGCCAGGCATGCTCGGGTCCGACACCCGGATAGTCCAGGCCGGCGCTGATCGAGTGCGAGGGCATGGTCTGCCCCCACTCGTCCTGCATCACGTAGGTGCGCGCGCCGTGCAGGACCCCGGGCGACCCACCGGCGAAGCGGGCGGCATGCCGGCCCGTCTCCACGCCATCGCCTCCGGCCTCGAAGCCCCACAGGGCCACGCCGGGATCGTCGATGAACCCCGAGAACAACCCCATCGCATTGGAGCCGCCACCCACGCAGGCAGCGACCGCGTCGGGAAGGCGCCCTGCCGCGTCGAGCACCTGCTGGCGCGCCTCGCGGCCGATGACGGACTGGAAGTAGCGCACCATCTCGGGGAATGGGCTCGGACCGGTCACCGTGCCCAGGATGTAGTGGGTCTCGTCGACCGTCGTCACCCAGTCGCGCATCGCCTCGTTGATCGCATCCTTGAGGGTGCGACTGCCCGCGGTCACGGGAACGACGGTGGCCCCGAGTAGCCGCATGCGCACGACATTGAGGGCTTGACGACGGGTGTCCTCCTCGCCCATGTACACGGTGCAGTCCAGGCCCATCAGGGCCGCGGCCGTGGCCGATGCGACTCCGTGCTGGCCGGCGCCCGTCTCGGCGATGACCCGCTTCTTGCCCATGCGGACTGTCAGAAGGGCCTGGCCGAGGACGTTGTTGATCTTGTGGGAGCCGGTGTGATTGAGATCCTCGCGCTTGAGGAAGACCCGGGCACCGCCGCAGTGCTCCTGTCCGAATCTCACCGCCTCGGTGAGCGGGCTCGGGCGACCGGTGTACGTGTGGTGCAGCGTGTCGAGCTCGGCGTGGAAGGCAGGGTCTGCCAGGGCCTCCCGGAACTGCGCATCGAGGCCATCGAGCGCAGCCGTGAGGGCCTCCGGAACGAAGCGCCCTCCGTACGGGCCGAAGTGACCCCGCTCAGGTGCCTGGCTAGTCACGTGCGGTCCTCAGCGCAGGGTGGGACCCCGCGGTGACGAGGTCGTGCACGGCGGCGCGGGGATCAGCGGACGTCGCCAGGCTCTCGCCGACCAGGACAGCGTCGGCTCCTGCCTCGGCGTAGGCGATGAGATCTCGGGGATCACGCACACCAGACTCGGCGATGCGCAGGATGGTGTCGGGTATCCGCGGCGCGAGTCGGGCGAAGGTGCCCCGGTCGACCTCGAGGGTCTTGAGGTTGCGGGCATTGACGCCGATGATCGTGGCGCCCGCGTCCACGGCGCGCGCCACCTCTTCCTCGTCGTGGACCTCGACCAGCGGCGTCATCGCGAGCGAGCGCGCGCGCTCGATGAGGCTGATGAGGGCGTTCTGGTCGAGAGCCGCCACGATCAGGAGGACGACATCAGCGCCATGGGCGCGAGCCTCCCAGAGCTGATAGCTCGTGACAATGAAGTCCTTGCGCAGAACCGGGATGTCGACAGCGCAACGCACCTCGCGCAGATCGTCCAGCGAACCACCGAAGCGACGTTGCTCGGTGAGCACACTGATGCAGCGGGCGCCACCGGCTTCGTATTCGCGCGCCAACTGCGCCGGGTCGGCGATTTCGGCAAGGCGCCCCTTGCTCGGGCTCGCTCGCTTGACCTCCGCGATGACACCGACGCCGGGCTCGCGCAGGAAGCACTCGGCATCGCGGGGCGCAGGCATGCGGGTCGCGAGCACCTTGATGTCGTCGAGGGGCAGCGCGGCCATGCGCGCGTCGAGATCGTCACGGACACCGGCGATGATGTCGTCGAGGACAGTCATCGCCTTCCCCCGCACGTCGCGCGCTTCTCACGCCGTGGACTCACTCGGTCAGGGTGCCACAGCGACAGCGCACATGCTCAGCCGACCCCGGGCGGGTGCCTAGCCTGCGCCGGACGCGAGATACGGGACGAAGTTGCGCACGATGGCGAACACCATCACGACGAGGAGAACGATCATGGGCGCGATGCGTGCGACGGTCTCGCGTCGAGGCGTGGGAGCGGGAGTCACCCCGGTCCACGCGCGGTAGACCCACATCCCCCACAGTGCGACGAGGGCAGGCACGAGCACGACGAAGAGAGCGTTGTGATCGAGGGCACCGGCGACGTCGCCATTGGCCAGCGCGTGGGTTGCCCGAAGGCCTCCGCACCCAGGGCAGTCGATGCCGAACAGCGCCAGTGTCGGGCACATCGGATAGTGGCCTGGCTCATTCGGGTCGACGACGCGGATGTAGCCAGTCGCAACGATGACACCGAGCGCCGTGCCCACGGGAGCGAGCAGGCGTCGCGCACGTGGTCGGCCATCGACCTTCGCCGTGCGCGCCATGCTCGTCGTGGTCACCACCGCAGACTACGACACCGCGATGCCGGATGCGTCAGATCGCGGCCGCGAGCGGCACGCCCACCCGGAAGCAGGCGCCGCCCTCGGGAGCGTCGCCCGCACTCGCCCAGCCCCCCATCCCCGTGGCCAGGCGCCCGACGAGTGCCAGGCCGAGACCGGTGCCGACCGGGCGCAGTCCGCGGTATCGCTCGTGGAGGATCCCCGGCTCGAAGGCCACCTCGCGGTCCTCGACGGTGATCCCCGGACCCGAATCGCGGAGTTCGATGATGCCCCAGAAGCCTGAGGGATCACGGGCGCCGCCCATGACGATCACCCCTCCCGCGGGCGTGACGCGCAGGGCATTCTCGGCGAGATTGTCGAGCACCTGGCGCAGCCGCATCGGATCCGCTCTCACCATGACAGGAGCGGATGGCTCGTCGATGACGAGGCGGACGTCGGCACGCTCGCATCTGACTCGCCAGACCTCTGCGGCGTCCGCAAGCATGGCGGCAAGGTCCACATCGATGCACTCCACGACGAAGTCGTCCGCGCGCAGCCGTGCGAGGTCGAGGAGGTCGCTGACGAGGCGGTCTAGTCGCTCCGCCTCGGCCGCCATGATCGATCCCGTGCGGGCCACATCCTGGTCGGTGACGAAGCCGTCGGCCAAGGCCTCCGCGTAGCCGCGCACCGAGGTGATCGGGGTACGCAATTCATGCGACACGGACAGGAGGAACTCACGCTGGCGGCCTTCGGACACCGCGAGCGCCGCGGCCAGCCGATTCAGTGCCTCGGCGATGTCCGCGACCTCCCCGGGTCCCTCGGGTCGCACATGGACGCTGCGGTCTCCACGGCCGAGTCGCAGCGCCGCCTCCGCCGCCCGACGCAGCGGGGTCGTCAACCATGCGCCGGCGACGAGCGCGATGGCGACAGCGATAGCCAGGCCGATCAGCAGCGCGATGAGGAGTCGCACGATGACCTCAGTCGCCGTGCCGCCGGCAACCGAGGACGGCTGGACGAGGATGACGCCGATCCCTGGTTCGAAGGGGCGCCCGACGATGAGCACCGGACCTGCAGAAGTGTCGGCGCGCGACTCCACGCCACCACCGGATGTCACAGCCTCGACGTCGGCGGGGGTCACGCCATCGGGCAGATCGACGGCGTCGGGACCGACGACGTACGCCGTCACCTGCTCGGCCTCGAGCACACCGGCGACCCTCGGCGGCAGGACATAGTTGCCCCCTCGATCCACACGCAGGGAGGTGGCGGTGAGGTCGGCAATGCGCGCGAGGTCGGCCGTCGCGACTGCCTCGGCGTTGCTGCGGATCAGGGGCAACGACACGAGAGCGGCCACCACGGCGGCGATGGTGGCGACGGCCACGGCAAGCAGGACGGTGGCGGGCAGCACACGCAGGCGCCGGCTGCGCGGGGGCGCAGCCCCGCCATCCGGGGCTGCCGCCGACTGAGCCGGGGTCACGTCGCCTCCGCACGGCTCATGGTGCCTCCGCGGAGTAGCCCACTCCGCGCACCGTGCGCACCGGGCTCGCGTCTCCGAGTTTGGCCCTCACCTGCGCGACATGGACATCGACGGTCCGAGTACCGACGACAGCGGCGTACCCCCACACCTCCTCGAGCAGCAGATCTCGCGTGATGACGCGGCCGGGGCGCTCCATGAGATACGCGAGGAGATCGAACTCGGTCGCGGTGAGCACGACCTCCGCCCCATCCACCGTGACGCGGCGTCCTGCTCGGTCGAGGGTGAGGCGACCGAGGGTGATCACGTCCTGCGGTTCAGGGGTGCGCGCATGGCGTAGCGCCACCTTCACCCGTGCGACTACCTCACGCGGGCTGAAGGGCTTGGTGATGTAGTCGTCCGCCCCCATTTCCAAGCCGAGCACACGGTCGATCTCGTCGTCGCGAGCGGTGCAGAACAGGACCGGGGTCCAGTCCCCGGCGGCGCGCATCCGGCGACAGATCTCCGTGCCGTCCATGCCGGGCAGGCCCACATCGAGGATGACCGCGTCAGG
This sequence comes from Candidatus Nanopelagicales bacterium, assembly GCA_049431945.1. Taxonomy (GTDB): domain Bacteria; phylum Actinomycetota; class Actinomycetes; order S36-B12; family S36-B12; genus Mxb001. Next base: position 86,159 of record JBMTDJ010000001.1, read on the forward strand.
ATGGCGCTCGTGTACGGCGGCCAGGCCCCCGGGTCCGTCCGCGGCCACGACGACGTCGTATCCGGACCTCTCGAGATAGAGCCGGAGCACATCCGCGATGGGCGGCTCGTCCTCGACGACGAGGATGAGGGGGCGGCGCTCGTCAGTGGTCAAGACGATGTCAGGACGCGTGCTGGGTCTTCTTGCCCAGTCCCGCAGCCTTCATGATCCCGCTGACGACGGCACCCACAGCGACGATGGCGACACCGGCCCAGAATGCCGGCCACTGCCCGATCACCAGGGCCACCGTCGAGACGATGAAGCCCAGGGTCACCAGGACGACCAGCGTCCATGCGGCGGGAGTCGATCCGTGGTTGCCGGTGCTCATCTGTCCTCCTCCGAGTGGGATCGTGCGTCCCCCATTGAACCAGGGTCCGACTCCTCCGCGGCCGTCGGATCCTCGCCTCGATCGAGGGCATCCCACGTCGCCGCCGCGCTCGGCGCCGCGCCCGTCGACGGTCGCGAATAGCGGGCACCCAGCCGCGGCCACGAGGGCCCCTCGGCTACGGCGAGCAACCCGCAGGCCATGAGGGCCAGGCCGGCAACGATCGCGATCACCCACCACGCCGACACGGACACCGATGCGGGCACGGCATCGGTGCGAGCACCCAGCGCCGCCTCGACGAAGGCGCCACCGCCCCCGCTGGCCACCTCGGTGAACGCGAACGCCACGCCGGTCACGCCGGCAACTGCTCCCGCGATGAGCACGGCGGCTCCCGTGACGCGCCGTCCCCATGTCCGGGTCGCCAGGAGGGCGGCGATTGCCGCCAGACCGACCCATCCCATCGCTGCGCCCAGGGGCACGAGGCCCCGACCGGTCAGCGCGACCTCGCGGCCCGGAGCCGCATCGGCGCCCGCGCCGGCGAACACCGGCACCTGCGCCACCACCCACGTCGCGTTGTAGGCCACGAGAATCCCCACCGAGCCGAGCAGCAGGACAACGATGACGACGGCGAATCGATGACGCAGCATCAGTCGGCGATCCCTCGGAGAGTGCCGGCGATCGCGACTGCGCGCAGCAGCGCTGCCGCCTTGGCGCGGCATTCGGCGTCCTCGGATGCCGGGTCCGAGTCGGCCACGACACCGGCGCCTGCCTGCACATGCGCCACCCCGTCACGGATGAGCGCAGTGCGTATGGCGATGGCCGTGTCGAGATCCCCGGCGAAGTCGACGTATCCGACGATTCCGCCGTAGAGACCACGACGTGCGGGCTCGAGAGCATCGATGATCGTCATCGCACTCGGTTTGGGCGCTCCCGACAACGTGCCCGCCGGGAATGTCGCTCCGAGCGCATCGAGCGCCACTCGACCAGGGGCGAGTTGCCCCACGACCGTCGAGACCAAGTGCATGACATGTGAGTAGCGCTCCACCTGCATAAATTCCACGACCTCGACAGTGCCGGGCGCGCAGACACGGCCGAGGTCGTTGCGACCCAGGTCGACGAGCATGAGGTGCTCGGCACGCTCCTTGTCGTCTGCCAGCAGGTCGTCCACGAGGCGAGCGTCCTCCTCGGCCGTCGCCCCGCGCGGGCGCGTGCCAGCGATCGGGTGCACGCGGCATCGACCCTCGTGGACGGTGACCAGCGCCTCGGGCGACGAGCCCACGATGTCGAAGTCGACTCCACTCCCATCGAGTGCGGGCACGCGCAGGAGATACATGTAGGGGCTCGGATTGGTCACACGCAGGACGCGGTAGACATCCAGTGCGCTGGCGGAGCACTCGGCATCGAAGCGCTGGGAGACGACCACCTGGAATGCGTCACCTGCACGGATGTGCTCCTGCGCGACGAGCACGCTGCTCTGGAAGTCCTCCGCCTGGGTGCGACCCACGACGTCGGCGTGCGCCTCCGGGTCGTACGTCGCGACCGTGGAGGGAGCTGCTCGGCGCAGGTCACGCTCCATCGCATCCAGACGCAGGATCGACTCCTGCCAGGCCTCGTCGATGCGCTCATCGGAATTGTCCACATTGATGGCATTGGCGATGAGGAGCACGGTCCCGTCGGCGTGGTCGAGCACGGCGAGATCGGTTGCAAGCATGAAGCCGAGCTCGGGGACGCGTAGCTCGTCAGGGTTGTCGTCAGGGATGCGCTCCCAGCGCCGGACCGCGTCGTACGACAGATAGCCCACCATGCCACCGGTCAGCGGAGGCAGGCCCTCCGGACGATCGGTGTGGAGCAGGTCGACGGTCGCGCGCAGGGCGTCGATGGGATCTCCGTCACGCGGCACATCGACCGGGGGATCGCCCCACCACGCGACGGCCCCGTCGCGCTCCGTGAGCATCGCCGTGGTGCGCACGCCGACGAAGGAGAAGCGAGAGTAGGCCCGACCATGCTCGGCGGACTCGAGCAGGAAGGTGCCCGGACGCTCCTGGGCGAGCTTGCGGTACAGACCTACCGGTGTCTCACCATCGGCGAGCAGACGACGTACCACGGGGATGACGCGACGCCCGGGTGCCAATTCGCGGAACCGATCGATCTGTGGAGCCGTCCCCCCAGGCGCCGGGAGCGGGAACCCCCAGGCGACGCGCTCGCTCACGCGTCCTCCATCGGGGTGAAGCAGGTACGCGACCCGGTGTGGCACGCGACACCGGTCTGATCGACGAGGAGCAGGAGCGTGTCGCCGTCGCAGTCGATCCGGATCTCGCGCACGGCCTGGGGATTGCCCGATGTCTCGCCCTTGACCCAGTACTCCCCGCGACTGCGCGACCAGTAGGTCGCGCGCCCGGTCTCGCGCGTGCGTCGCAGTGCCTCGGCGTCCATCCACGCCACCATGAGGACCTCGCCGGTATCCCACTGCTGTACGACCACCGGCACGAGGCCATCGGCGTCGTACTGCACGGGAGTCACGACGTCATTGTCCCGCACGCGACTTCACGCCTCGGTGACGGGGCGCACCGGCAGACCCGCGCGCTCCAGCGACTCCTTGACTTCCCGGATCGACAGATCGCCGAAATGGAACACGCTCGCGGCGAGGACGGCATCGGCACCTGCGCGCACAGCCGGGACGAAGTCCTCGACACGCCCCGCTCCCCCGCTCGCGATGAGCGGCACGTCGACCGCAGCGCGGACGAGGGAGATGAGCTCGGTGTCGAAGCCTTCGCGCGTGCCATCGGCGTCCATGGAATTGAGAAGGATCTCCCCCACCCCCCGATCCACGGCCTCGCGCACCCAGGCGATCGTGTCGCGCCCTGTGCCCTCGCGCCCGCCATGCGTGGTGACCTCGAAGCCGGAGTTCGTGCCAGGCATGCGACGAGTGTCGACCGAGAGCACCACGCACTGTGAGCCGAAGCGCGCGGCCGCCTCATCGATGAGACTGGGTGAATTGACCGCGGCAGTGCTGAGGCTCACCTTGTCCGCCCCGGCGCGCAGCAGTCGGTCGAAATCGTCGCGACTGCGCACGCCCCCGCCCACGGTGAGCGGGATGAAGACCTGGTCCGCCGTGCGTCGCACCATGTCGTACGTCGTCTCGCGATCCGCGGATGATGCCGTGATGTCGAGGAATACGAGTTCATCCGCACCCTCTGCGTCGTAGCGGCGAGCGAGCTCGACCGGATCCCCCGCATCGCGAAGGCCGGTGAAGTTGACCCCCTTGACCACGCGCCCCGCATCGACGTCGAGACAGGGGATGACACGGACAGCGAGGCTCACGGCTGCGGCGGACCCCACGTCCACAGGTCGATCCGCGGCTCGATTGCCGCGACGAGTTCGGGGAAGGTGAAGGCCCCGTCGTAGAGGGAGCGACCGACCACTGCTCCCGCGATCCCCTGGGGGATCATCTCAACGAGTTTGTGGACGTCCTCGAGCTTCGCAATGCCGCCGGAGGCGATGACCGGTGTCTGCGTGTGCTTGCAGATGCGGTGGAGCAAGTGGAAGTGCGGACCGTGCATCGTGCCATCGCGTTCCACATCGGTGACGATGTAGTGAGCGCAGCCTGCGGCGTCGAGGCGATCGATGGCCTCGAAGACATCCCCGCCCTCCTGGGTCCATCCGCGAGCAGCGAGCGTGGTGCCGCGAACGTCGAGTGAGACCGCGATCGTGTCGCCGTGCTCGGCGATGACGGACGCAACCCAGTCAGGTTGCTCCATCGCGGCCGTGCCGATGACGACGCGGTGCGCACCGGTGGCCAGTGCAGCGGTGAGCGACTCGTCATCGCGGATGCCTCCCGCCACCTCGACATGGCATCGATCGCGGACGTCGGCGACGATCGCGGCGACCTGGTCGGCGTTCGTGCCTCGCCCGAAGGCCCGATCGAGATCGACCACGTGAAGCCAGTAGGCACCCTGCTCGACCCACTGTCGCGCTGCCGCGACGGGATCGCCGTACGACGTCTCCGTCCCGGCCTCTCCCTTCACGAGGCGGACGGCGGTGCCGTCGGCGATATCGACAGCGGGCAGGAGTTCGAAACGGGTGCCTGTGGACATGGACCGAACCCTACGGCAGACGGGCAGAGTGCCACCACGCTCCACCGTTGAGCCGGGACGTGCGGTGATGGCGTCAGACGCGCCCGAAGGACAACACCCAGACCACCGGCGCCGCAAGGAGAGCGAGCACCAGGACAACGATGCGCGCGCTCCACGACGGGAGGAAGGGCCAGGTCAGCGCACAGATGGCCACGACGGCCAGGGCGAAGGCAAGCAGTCGCCTCCGCCGCTTGCGCGCGAGCAGGCCCGGCGTCACCCTGGGCTTGTCAGGCACGGCAGCAGTGACCGCACCCTTGACCTTGTCGAGTCTCTCGCGTCGCGCGCGCTTGCGTGCCCGCGCCTGTCGCTCCTTGGCTGCAGCGGCCTCGCGCTCGGCTCGCCTGCGCGCTCTTTCCTTCGCCATGACTATGACCCGGCCATTTCAGCCGAGGCTTCCGAGCCAGTTGCGCAACAGGTGCGCTCCGGCATCCCCGGACTTCTCCGGGTGGAACTGCGTTGCCCACAGCGGACCGTTCTCGACAGCCGAGACGAAAGGTGCGCCGTACGTCGTCCAGGTCACGCCCGGCGCCACCATGCGATCAGACGGCGGCAACTCCCACTGCAGGACGCCGTAGGAGTGCACGAAGTAGAAGTACTCGTCCGCAATGCCGTCGAACATCACCGAGTCAGCCGGCGGCGCGACGGTGTTCCAGCCCATATGCGGCAGGACATCAGCCTCCAGGCGCTCGACCGTCCCGGGCCACTCCCCGAGTCCGGGCGTCTGGATGCCGTGCTCGACGCCCTCGTCGAAGAGGACCTGCATCCCCACGCAGATCCCGAGCACCGGGCGCCCCCCGGCCAATCGCCTGCCGATGAGCTTGGGCGCGTCCACCCCGCGCAAGCCGGACATGCACGCGGCGAAGGCGCCCACGCCCGGCACGACGAGACCGTCGGCGGACATCACCGCGTCCGGATCGGCCGTGACCTCCACCTGCGCACCAGCGCGCTCCAGCGCACGCTGGGCGGAGCGGAGGTTGCCGGAGCCGTAGTCGAGGACGACTACGCGCATCAGGTCGCGCTCCACGCGTAGAGCACGCCTCCGAGCAGGGCCATCGCTGCGAGGATCCCCAGGATCACCGCAGCATTGCGCTTGCCCTGCTTGGCGAACGAGTAGACGCCGCCCGCGAGGAACGCCGCCAGCGCGAGCAGGAGAACGGCGGTCCAGCCCATCAGGGTTCGACCGACTCTCGGCTCGACAACGTCCCCTTGGTCGATGGCACGCCCACGACACGGGGGTCGAGAGCCACGGCATCGCGCAGGGCGCGTGCGAATGACTTGAACTGAGCCTCCACGACGTGATGCGCATTGCGCCCGTTGAGGACCCGCACGTGCAAAGTGACCTGAGCGGTCGCGACGAAGGACTCGAAGATGTGGCGGGTGAGCGTGGTGTCGTAGGACCCGATGAGTTCCACGATCTCCGGCTCGACGTGCACGAGGTACGGACGGCCGGACAGATCGACCGCGCACTGGCACAGCGATTCGTCGAGCGGGACAAGTGAGTCGCCGAATCTCCGGGTGCCCGCGGCGTCACCCAGCGCCTCGCGGAAGGCTGTCCCGAGGGCGAGCGAGGTGTCCTCGACTGTGTGGTGGGCATCGACCTCAAGGTCACCGGTCGTGCGCACGGTGAGGTCGAAGCCCCCATGCTTGCCGAGTTGGCTCAGCATGTGATCGAAGAACGGCACACCCGTCTGCACGTCAGTCTGGCCCGAGCCGTCGAGATCGATCTCGACGAGGACACTGCTCTCCTTGGTCGTGCGCTCAACACGGCCGGTGCGACTCATGGTGCGTCTCCCTCCACGCCCCCGTCGTCCTCAGGAGCGGGCACCATCATGCCGTCCAGCGCCACCACCTCGGCAAGCGCGGTGCGGAACGTCGCATTGTCGTCGGGTGTGCCCACGGTCACGCGCAACCAGCCCTCCGGCCCCACCTCGCGGATGAGGACACCGCGGTCGAGCAACTCCTGCCAGGCGTGATGACGGTCGGCGAACTCCCCGATGAGGATGAAGTTGGCGTCGGAGTCGACGGCGCGGATTCCGTGAGCACGGAGCCAGAGCACCAGGGAGTCGCGCTCCGCGCGAAGAGTGTCCACCTGGCCGAGCAGCTCGTCGCTGAACTCCAGCGCCGTGCGGGCGACCGCCTGCGTCACGCTCGACAGGTGATAGGGCAGGCGTACGACGCGGAGCGCGTCGATCACCTCGGGGGCAGCGACCGCGTAGCCAAGGCGGGCGCCGGCGAGGGCGAAGGCCTTGCTCATGGTCCGCGTGACGATGAGGTTGGGGTGCGCCTCGAGCAGGGTCAGCGCGGACGGCGTGCCGGGGCGCCGGAACTCCGCGTAGGCCTCGTCGACCACGACGACACCGGTCGACATCGCGCAGGCGGCGGAAACGACATCGAGGGTGAGCGCCGTGCCCGTGGGGTTGTTGGGCGACGTGAGGACGAGGATGTCAGGGGACCCGCCGATCATCGCCGCGACAACCATGGCGGCATCGAGGCCGAAGTCCTGACGTCGCCCCACGGTGCGATAGCGCGTGAAGGTATCCCGCGCGTACTGCTCGTACATCGAGTACGTCGGCGAGAACCCCATCGCCAGGCGCCCTGGGCCTCCGAAGGCGGCGAAGACGTGCTGCATCACCTCGTTGGAGCCGTTGGCCGCCCACACCATCGCGGGATCGACCTGAACTCCCGATTCGCGGCCGAGGTACGCCGCCAGCGCCTCCCGCAGCGCCCACGCCTCGCGATCGGGATAGCGATTGAGCGAGGTGGCCGCCTCCGCGGCGGCGCGTCCTATCGCCTCGGCGAGAGCGGCGGACGGTGGGAAGGGGTTCTCGTTGGTGTTGAGCCGCACGGCGACATCGAGTTGCGGGGCGCCATAGGGCTCCTCGTCCCGCAGGTCGTCACGGACCGGAGGCGACCAGGGTGTGTCGGCCATGGTCAGTCCGGGAGGCGGACGGTGATGGCGGCGGCATGCCCGGGCAGGTCCTCGGCGAGAGCGAGCGCGACCACGTGATCGGCAGCACCCGCGAGTGCATCGGCGTCGTAGTCGATGATGTGGATCCCTCGCAGGAAGGTCTGGACCGACAGCCCCGACGAGTGCGCCGCCGATCCGCCGGTGGGAAGCACATGGTTGGACCCGGCGCAGTAGTCGCCGAGCGACACCGGAGCGTGCGTGCCGACGAAGATCGCTCCCGCGTTGCGCACGCGCAAGGCGACATCCCTGGCGTCGCGCGTGTGGATCTCGAGGTGCTCAGCGGCGTAGGCATCCACCACGCGCAGCCCCTGGTCGATGTCGTCCACGAGGACGATGCCGCTCTGGGGACCGGTGAGCGCCTCCGTGATCCGCTCGACGTGCTTGGTGCGGGCCAGCTGATCGGTGATCTCGCGATCGACGGCGTCGGCGAGCTCCGGCGACGTGGTCACCAGGACGGCTGCAGCGAGCGTGTCGTGCTCGGCCTGGCTGATGAGGTCGGCCGCGACGTGCGCGGGGTCCGCCGAGTCATCCGCGAGGACGGCCACCTCCGTCGGTCCCGCCTCGGAATCGATGCCGATCTGGCCCTTGAGTACGCGCTTTGCCGCCGTCACCCAGATATTGCCCGGACCGGTGACCATGTCGACGGGCGCGCAGTGGCCCAGATCGCCGTCGGGGAGGTCGACGCCGTACGCCAGCATCGCGATGGCCTGCGCGCCGCCCACGGCGTAGACCTCGTCGATACCGAGCAGTCCGCACGCGGCGAGGATCGTCGGGTGCGGGAGTCCCCCGTGATCGGCCTGCGCCGGAGAGACGACGCACAGCGACTCCACGCCCGCGATCTGTGCGGGTACGACATTCATGATGACGCTGCTGGGATAGACGGCGCGGCCGCCGGGGACATAGAGACCGACGCGCGCGACGGGCAGCCAGCGCTCGGTGACGGTGCCGCCCTCGACGACGGTGGTGATGGTCTCGCCGCGGACCTGATCGGAGTGCACGAGGCGCGCGCGGCGGATTGATTCCTCGAGCGCCGCGCGCACCGCAGGATCAAGCCCGGCGACCGCAGCAGCGATCGCGTCCTTCGGCACTCGCAGATGGGCCGGCCGGACCCCGTCGAGGCGCTCGGTCCAGTCCAGCACGGCCTCAGCCCCTCGCGCCTGTACATCCCGCACGATGGGGATGACCGTGGCGGTGGCCTCTTCCACATCGATCGCGGCACGCGGCAGGACTGCGCGCGGGTCGGTGCCCGCAGCGGCGAGGTCGACACCTCGGAGGTCGATGCGCTGGATCACGCTGACGATTGTAGGTCTAGCCTGCAGTCGTGACGTCAGCACGAGTCATCCCCCTCTTCCCGCTGTCGAGCCTGCTCGTACCCGGGCTCGTCATGCCCCTCCACATCTTTGAGCCGCGCTACCGCCAGCTCATCGCCGATATCGTCGACGCGCCTGAGGATGAGCGAGGCTTCGGCGTCATCGCCATCCGCGAGGGGCAGGAGGTCGGTGCCGATGGAGCGCGTGCGCTGTACGACGTCGGGACCTTCGCGTCACTGCGCGAGGTGGAGATGCACGAGGACGGTCGGTCCGACATCGTCACCGTGGGCACCGAGCGCTTCCGCGTGCTCCGACTGATCGACGGCAGGCCGTACACGCAGGCCGAGGTCGAGATCCTCGAGGAGGAGTCGGGGCCCGCGGCCCCGAGCCTGGGGCAGGTCGTGCTCGATCGCTTCCGCGCTTACCGCGCCCTGCTCAGTGATGATGACGACGACAGCGACCTGCCGGAGGACCCGCGGGTCCTTTCCTACCTCGTCGCCGCGGCCGTGGTCGCCGATCTGCCCACCCGACAGGGCTTCCTCGAGGCAGCGGACGACTCCATGCGACTGCGGGCCGAGGCCGACTTCCTGCGCGCCGAGACTGCCATCGTCGAATCCGTGCCATCGCTGCCGGCGACCGATCTCGCGCGCGAGCCCTACGGGCTCAACTGATGACGCGGGGGCGCTGATGGCACGCGCGAAGCCATCCGGCACGCCGGCACTGGTCGCACTCCAGCGCTCGGACATCGAGTTCAGCGTGCACGCCTACGACCATGACCCGGCAGCCGAGAGCTTCGGCCTGGAGGCCGCCGACGCTCTCGGCCTCGATCCGGCGTGCGTCTTCAAGACCCTGCTGGCCGAGGTCGACGGCGCCGCGACGGTGGGGATCGTGCCCGTGACAGGCCAACTCGATCTCAAGGCCCTGGCCGCGGCGCGCGGCGGCAAGCGCGCGCGGATGATGGCGGTCTCCGTCGCTGAGCGCGTGACGGGCTACGTGGCGGGCGGGATCTCGCCCCTCGGCCAGCGCAAGGCCCTGCCGACCGTCATCGACGTCAGCGCGACTGCGCTTCCCGTCATCTATGTCTCCGGCGGGCAGCGCGGGCTCGACATCGGCGTCGCCCCGGCCGATCTGGCACGCCTCACGGGCGCGGCGTACGCCCCGATCGCCACCCACTGAGTCCCCGAATCCCCTGGCGCACCGGGCAGCGGGGTGCCACGCTAATCCCCGCCTCGGTGCGCCGTGCCCCCTACGAAGGAGTCCCTATGCTCAAGGCTCGTCGGATCGCCGCTGTCGCCTGTGCCGCACTCGTCGCGATCACGCCCACGATCGGCATCACGACATCCGCGGGCGCAGGCAATAACTGGTCGGGCTACACGTCACAGGTGACCTACACCGTGTACAAGCCATACGAGACCCTCGGACTGGCGCGTGACAAGCTCACCATCAATCAGGCGTGCTCCGTGGGTGTTCCCCGGCAGGTCCGGACTCTCCATGCCGTGTACCGAGGTTCGGGCGGGAGGCTGATCAAGCTCTACGAGATTGACGAGTCTGTCGACTGCATCCCCCCGGGTGGTGGCGCGATGGTGCAGTACGTGCCCGCCAAGACCTTCCCGGTGCAAAGAGGTGCGGGTACGGCGACTCTGTGGATCGACTGCCAGACAGCGCTGCAGTGCGAGTTCCCCAGCAACGAGCTGATCAAGGACCTCGGGGCGTGGGTGATGGTGCCATTGCGGGCCGTGTCACCGAAGTTCGGCACACACGCCTACGTCTACACCAAGAACGTCTCGTACAAGCAGATCAAGAAGTTCGTCCGGGGCCTCGACACCCTGCCGTGATCGCCGGGGTTGCCCACGCCGATTGACTCCGCTCGCGCCGGCACGCTGGAGGTCTAGGACCGCTCTGCTGCGCGGCCGCGCAGCCAGTCGGAGAGCGCCGAGAGGAAGACGACGAGGACGCTGGCCAACGGCCACAGGACGAGGACGCCGGGCATACGCAGCCGCAACGGCGCCGTGATGACATCACCCGGAGTCGACGCGGCAACAAGCGCATCGAAGTCGAAGGCCCCGAGCATCTCCCCCGTGCGCCACAGGACGATCGATCCGACGGCACCGAGCACGAGCACACTCACGAGTGCCACCGCCAGGGCGTGGTCAGGGGCCACCACGCGTCGACACGCCCAGACCGCGAGGACACCGACCACAAGGCCAGCCGCGAGGCACAGCAACGCAGCGATGCCGTCATCGGTCATGTAGCCCTCGGGTTGGTAGCCCTCCGGATACGGCAGGCCGTCACCGGCGATGACGAGCGCAACCCGCGGGGCGAGAGACTCCCACCACCATCCCAGGAGGGCACCGAGCGCCGCGGCGGCGAGCACCGCGACGAGGGCGGCGAGCAGTCGTCTCATGGCTCGGTCAGCCTAGGCAGGTCGGACCGAGCAGGGCCTTGAGGTCACCGTAGAGCGCCGGGCTCGGCGTGACGCGCAGGCGATCATCGAGTCGGAGCACGGTGGTGCGCCCGGAGGCTGCGAGGTGAAGGTGGACCTCCGTCGTGCCCGGATGCGCGGCGAGGATCTCCTTCAGTCGCTCCACAACCGGCGGCACGCAACGCGCCGCGGGCATGGACAGCCGAACCGGCCCTGCATGCGCCTCGCTCACGTCGGGCTGGGTGATCTCCATGGCGACAAGACGCGCAGCATCCTCGTCGGGTCGATCGATGCGCCCCCGCACGAGCAGCACCGCATCGTCGACCAGCAGCGTGCCGGCCGCGGCATAGGTCTGCGGGAAGACCATGACCTCGACCGCGCCGTCGAGATCCTCGAGAGTGACGATCGCCCACAGCGACCCCTGTTTCGTCGTCTTGCGCTGGACACCCGTGACCAGGCCGCCCACGGTCACGACAGTGCCCTCGGCTCGATCACCGGTGTGCACGTGGACCACCGAGCAGTCCGTCGACTGAGCGAGGAACTGCTCGACGCCGTAGAGCGGATGATCGGAGACATACAGGCCCAACATGTCGCGTTCGTGGGCGAGCAGCGCTGACTTGTCCCACTCCCCCAGCGGGATGTCGGGCGTGATGCGCAGCCCGCCCGCGCCCTCGTCCTCACCCATGCCACCGAAGAGGTCGAATTGACCCACGGCCTCCGCGCGCTTGAGATCGACAGCCGCGTCGATGACCTGCTCGTGGACGGTGGTGAGACCGCGCCGGGAGTCACCGAGCG
>JBMTDJ010000002.1:0-85645 GCA_049431945.1 Candidatus Nanopelagicales bacterium
GGCCACCTGCGCTGCCAAAACGACGGCTCGTCGCGCCGTTGAGGGTCGATCGCCGCGACTAAGCGTCGTTTCGAGTCAAGGCGCCGTCCTCACCTCACGCCGGTGGCGGCCGGCTAGCCGAAGTCAGGTGACAGCTGATCCACAGAGCCGGTGCGGCTGAGGGCTCCACAAGAGGGATCGGTACCGCCGTGTCTGCAGGTCGCGGCCCGCAGGGTATCGATCCATGACCCACCCTTCGCAGAGACAACTGATCGACCACGTCGCGGCACTCACGGAAACCGACGTCATCACCACGCGCGAGGCCGCGCGACATGGCCTATCGAAACACCGGATGGCCCGTGCTGCCGACGCTGGTCTCCTTCACCGGATCGTGCGCGGCCACTATGGTCGCGGGGACGATCCCCTAGACGCGGCTCGCCACCACATCGGACGGCTGGCTGAGCGGGGTATCCCAGCCGTCCTCGGCACCCTCAGTGCGGCACCGCTCTGGGGAGTCCCGGCCTTCGGAAACGCTGGCCCGATCCCGGCGACCGGTCCGCTCGCCCTGCTCGTTCCGCGAGGAGCGGATGTGCGCCAGGGAACACGGCATGGCGTTCGGATCAAGGTTGCCGACCTCGAGGCGGGGGACATCACGTCGGTCCGCGGGGTCTCGATCACCACCCCGCTGCGTACGGGACTCGATGTGGCGCGCGATCTTGGCCGAAGTCGCGCTTCAGCCTTGATTCCGCTCTCCGGAGGAGTCCGAGTCCAAGCCGCCATGCTGATGAGGTCGAGTGCGGCGGGATTGGATGACGGCGAGCTCGGCGCGGCGACGTCGCACGAGATCACCGACCGACTGACGAGGGATACGCGTTTGCGTCATGCGGTGCTTGCCCAACTTCATCAGCTTGTGAGCCGAGTCAATGCTCGTGGAATGTCCTGGGTACGACGTGTCCTACCGGATGTCGAGCCGCTGCTCGAAACGGCGCTGGAGGGGTTCACGTGGTCCGTGATTACCGCGAGCGACCTTCCGCGTCCGGAACCGCAACGAGTGATCGTCGGGCGCAGCGGCAAGAAGTATCGGGTGGACTTCATCCTCGAAGGCCGCGTCATCCTCGAAGCTGACGGAAGGGTGAAGTACGGAGCGACGGATCCGTGGAAGGAGAAGCAGCGCCAATCCGATCTCGAGGCTGCCGGGTACTGGGTCGTGAGATGCACGTGGGAGGAGTTGGTCCATCGCCCAGGGCAGGTCCTCGCGCGCATCCGGATGGCATTGGCCCGATCAGCCGCGGTGTGAGGTCCCCTTCAAACGGTTGCGAGCGGACAGCATCGACGAAAGCGACGGGTGGTCGCGTGCATGGCGGGTCAGCGGCGCGACGAAGCGTCGTTTTCGCATCGTGGGGTCAGCGGCGCGACGAAGCGTCGTCGTCACGCAGGTGGGGTGGCCGATGAGCCCGGGATCGCGGAGTGTCAGGCCTTGGCGAGCGTGCCGAGGTAGAGCTCAATGACCTTCGGGTCGTTCGCGAGTTCTCGGCCGGTGCCGGTGTAGGCGTTGAAGCCCTGGTCGAGCACGTAGCCACGGTCCACGATCTGCAGGCATCGCGCTGCGTTCTGCTCGACGATGATGACCGTGACGCCCGCGGCATTGATGCCCTTGACGTTGACGAACACCTCGTCCTGGAGAGCGGGGGAGAGGCCGGCGCTCGGCTCATCGAGCAGCAGGACACTCGGGTCCATCATCAGTGCGCGACTCATGGCGACCATCTGGCGCTCACCACCGGAGAGCGACCCCGCGCGCTGCTTGCGACGCTCCGCGATGGCCGGGAAGATACCCGCGACCTTCTCGAACTGCGGGCCGAAGAGTTTGGGATTCTGGTAGCACCCGACCTGGAGGTTCTCCTCGATGGTCAGCGACGGGAACACGTTGTTGGTCTGCGGGACGAATGCCACACCCTCGTGGACGAGTACGTCGGCGCGCAGATTGGTGATGTCGCGACCGCGCAGAGTCACCGTGCCCGAGTGGACGCGCACCAGGCCGAACATGGCCTTGAGGAGGGTGGACTTGCCGGCGCCGTTCGGGCCGATGATGCCGACGAGTTCGCCCTGCTTGGCCGTCAGGGAGCATCCATTGAGGATGTTGACGCCCGGGAAGTAGCCTGCAACGAGGTCGTCGGCGTGGATGATGTAGGCGTCGTCACCAGGCACCGCGGCACCCGGATGCACTGCCTGCTCGGCGTTGAGATCGATCTCCTGCTCGAATACCGGCAGTTCCCGCGGGTCGTTCTCCTCGCCCGCGGGAAGGCCTGCCTGCGGGTCAAAGCCGCTCATGCGCTGCTCCCATCGGTCAAGGACTCACCGCTGGTGGTGAGCTGCTGATCGTGATGCGCGCCGAGATAGGCGTCGATCACACGCTGGTCGCCCATGACAGCAGCAGGGGTCCCCTCGGAGATCACCTTGCCCTGTGCCATGACGATGACCCAGTCGCTGACGTCGCGCACCATGTCCATGTCGTGCTCGACGAAGACGACGCTGGTGCCCTGCTCCCGAATGTCGCGGATGTGATCCAGCAGGCTCTGCTTCAATGCCGGATTGACGCCCGCCATGGGCTCATCGAGCATGACGAGCTTGGGGTCGAGCATGAGCGCGCGCGCCATCTCGAGGAGCTTGCGCTGACCGCCGGAGAGCGATCCTGCGAAGTCGTCGGCCTTGGCGGCGAGGTTGAATCGCTCCAGCAAAGTCATGGCCTTCTCGGTGTTCTTCTTCTCCTGGCTTCGCCATGTGAAGGGCAGGATGGACGCTGCCATGAGCTCGCCGGTCTGACCGGTTGCGCCCAGCCTCATGTTGTCCATGACCGTCATTCGGGACAGGCTCTTGGTCAACTGGAAGGTGCGCACCATGCCGCGCCGGGCGAGCTTGTGCGGCGCGGTGTTGGTGATGACAGCCCCGTCGTAGGACCACGATCCCGCGTCGGCCTTGTCGAAGCCGCTGAGCAGGTTGAAGAACGTCGACTTGCCCGCCCCGTTGGGGCCGATCAGTGCCGTGATCGCGCCGCGCTGGAACTCCGCATGGTCGACTTCAACCGCGGTGAGGCCACCGAACCGACGCGTGACCCCGTCCGTGACGAGGATCGGGTCCGGCTTTGCTACGCCGGGCTCGGAAGGCACCGAACTGAGTGCGGCAACCGCTTGGTTAGCCATATCACCGGGCATCGAGGGAGATCTCCTTCCGGTCTCCGAGGACTCCCTGTGGTCGGAAGATCATCAAGAGCATGAGCCCGAGACCCACGAGGATGAAGCGGATGGGGCCGATCTGGGTCGTGTCGAGGAACGTAACCGTGCCGCCCTGGACGAGAAGGATGAGCGTCTGCTCGACGAAGACGAGGAGGAACCAGAAGATGAGCGCGCCGACGACGGGCCCGAGCACACGCGCAGCGCCACCGAGGATCAAGATCGTGTAGCAGAAGAACGTGAAGTCGGGGACGAAGGAGTCGGGCTGCACGGACTGCTTGGCCACGGCCCAGAAGATGCCGGCCAGGGTGCCGAAGAGACCACCGAGGACCAGGGCCTGCATTTTGCGCAGGTAGGTGCTCTTGCCGAGTGCGCGCACGGCGTCCTCGTCCTCGCGGATGCCCTTGAGGATGCGACCCCACGGGCTGCGCATGAGCGCCCAGGTCAGCAGCAGGAGCAGGGCGATGACGAGCCAGCCCACGATGACGACCCAAAGGTCGTTGCGGGTGAAGTTGAACGGCCCAAACTCGAAGCGATCCTGCTCGGGGAAGGGGTTGAGCGCGTAGAAGTCGTCGCCCATCTTGCCGCTGATGCCCTGTGACCCGCCGAGGAAGTCGATGGACTTGGACGCCAGGCGCATGATCTCGCCGGTGGCGATGGTCACGATGGCGAGATAGTCCGCCCGCAATCGCAGGGTGGGAACGCCGAGAATCAACGACAGGATGACGGAGAGGAACAGGGCCGCGATGATGGACAGCCAGAGGTTCCAGCCGATGGTGATGACGAAGACGCCGATGCCGTACGAGCCGACAGCGACGAATGCGATCTGGCCGAAGTTGAGCAGGCCGGTGTAGCCGAACTGGATGTTCAGGCCCATCGTGGCGAGCAGATAGATGATTGCCGTGACACCGATCGCCTGGGTGATCGACTGAGTGAGGACGAATCCGAAGTCCATGTCAGCCCACCCTCTCCGCGCGTCCGAGGAGCCCTTGTGGTCGTACGAGGAGCAGAACGATCATGAGGAACAGTGCCGCCGCGGTCTTGAGTTCCGTGGGGACGAACAGGGTGCTCAGCTGCACGGTGATGCCCACAACGAACGCGCCGACGAGTGCGCCGCCGATCGTGCCGAGGCCGCCCAGCACGATCGCGGCGAACATGGTGAGCAGCAGGTACTGGCCCATGGTCCACACGACGTTCTGCGTCATGCCGAGGAACACACCGGCGAACGCCGCAAGGCCCGCGCCGATGATCCAGACCACGGAGATCACTCGCTCGACGTTGACGCCCGAGGCGGAGGCCAGAGCCGGGTTGTCCGACACCGCGCGCGTGGCCTTGCCGATGCGCGACGACCGCAGCCACCAGACCGTCACCGCCAGAGCCGCAATGGCGAGCAGGGCCAGGACGATCGACTTGGGTGTGACGAAGATCGGGCCGATTTCAATACCCGGCTGGCCGGCGAACTGCTCGTAACTTCGCGGCTGGCCGCCGAAGACCAGCAGGAGGAAGTAGCGGATGGTGATCGCCAGGCCGATGCTCACGATCATGGCGGCGATCAAGCCGGTGCGACGCTTGCGGAGGGGACGCCACAGCACCTGGTTCTGGCCCCAGCCCCACAGCAGCGCGCTCACGAGCACGGCGATGGGGGCCGCGATCAAGATGTTGAGGCCGATGGGCGGGGAATTGATGACTAGCGCTGTGAAGGCGCCGAGGGTGAGCAACTCGCCGTGGGAGAAGTTCGTCAGGCCCGTGGTGCCGAAGATGAGGTTGAGGCCGAGGGCACCGAGCGCGATGATGAGCGACAGGACGATGCCATCGATCAGGAGCTGAAGGACGCGCGTGCCGGTGATGCTGCTCGGCGATCCACCGCCGGATTCGCCACCTTCACCGGGCACTCCCACGGGGAAGAGCGCCTTCTTGTCGCCGGTGAGGACGTTGACGACTCGCTCGGGGCCGTCCTTGATCGTGTCGCCATTGGGGATCGTCGCCTCGTCGACCGTCACGGTGTACTTGCCCGATCCGGGCACCTCCACGGTGGCCTCGCCCTTGTCGTCGGTCTGGGCGGTTCCCGTGAATCCGTCCGGCCCCGTCACGTTGACCGAAACGCCCGGTATGGGCGCTTTGTCGACATCCGAGACGATGGCTGTGATTGAGGGGCCGTCGGCATGTGCTGCACCGAGCCCCATGAGTGACGCAGCGAGGAATCCCAGGAGTAGCAGGGTGAGTCGGGCAGCTCCCCGGTGCACTCGGCCTCCTGAAGTCAACGGGGCCCCCATCGGGCCCCAGCGGTGCGGGTGAGCATAGCCGTATGTCCACAGAGGGGAAGCCCATTGGGACATTCGGGACGAAGTCGTGACTATGAACCGGCTTCCGCGTCGCGCAGGAAGCAACTGAGGCGTGCCGTGCAGATCGGTCGGTCATCCTCGTCGCGGACCACGATGTGGGCCGTGACGAGAGTGCGGCCGACGCTCAGCGGCGTGGCGACTGCCGTGACCCAGCCCGTCCGCGCCGACCGATGATGCGTGCAGGACAGTTCGATACCGACCGCGTAGCGATCTGATCCAGCGTTCAGATTGGCCAGGACGGAGCCCACGCTCTCCGCGAGTACGGCGCTGGCGCCACCGTGGAGGAGTCCGAAGGGCTGGGTGTTGCCCTCCACGGGGATCCGGGCGACGACCCGATCCGGAGCGGTGTGGATCCACTCCATGCGCATGCGCTCGCCAAGCCCGCCGCGGTCGGCGTCGGCGATGTGCGCGAGCACCTGCGCATCACGGCTGTGGTCATCCTTCGCTGAGTTCACGGCATCGTCGGGCATGGGGCCAGCCTAGGAGCGCCCTAGGATCGGGGCGTGACGACGGGTCGGCTCCTGCTGCTCGACGGGCACTCCCTGGCCTATCGGGCCTTCTACGCGCTGCCCGTGGAGAACTTCTCCACGGTGTCCGGTCAGCCCACGAACGCCGTCTACGGGTTCACATCGATGCTGATCAACGCGCTCCGTGACCTCGATCCCACGCACATCGCGGTCGCGTTCGATGTGTCGCGGGCGACTTTCCGCAGTGCGGCGTTCGAGGGCTACAAGGCCAACCGCGCGAAGACGCCGGAGGAGTTCCGCGGCCAGGTGGATCTGATTCGCGACGTGTTGACCGCGATGGGGATCCGGTACCTGGAGCGTGAGGGCTACGAAGCGGATGACCTGATCGCCACCCTCGTGTCGCAGGCCGAGACGGCGGGGATGACGACCTCGATCATCACCGGTGATCGCGACACCTTCCAACTCGTCTCCTCGGCGACGACGGTGCTCTACCCGAGGAAGGGCGTCTCGGATCTCGCGCAGATGACGCCGGACGCCGTGCAGGAGAAGTACGGTCTGACTCCCGCGCAGTACCCCGACTTCGCCGCGCTTCGCGGCGATCCCAGCGACAATCTGCCCGGCATCCCCGGTGTCGGAGAGAAGACCGCAACCAAATGGATCACCGAGTACGGATCCCTCGCGGGGCTCGTGGACCACGTTGACGAGATTCGGGGCAAGACAGGCGATGCTCTGCGTGACGCAATCCCGCAGGTGCTGATCAATCGCCAACTGACCGAGCTCGTCCGCGATGTCCCACTCGATGTGGTGGTGAGTGACCTGGAGCGGCGCCCTCCGGCGCCGGAGGCAGTCCACGAGGTTTTCGATGCGCTGCAATTCCGTGTGTTGCGAGATCGGCTCTTCGAATCGCTCGACGTAGCACCGGCCTCGGCATCACCCGCCGCGGTCGTCGACGTGTCATCGGTAGCCGGAGGCCAGTGGGGCCGCTGGCTCGCAGGGCTGGGCACGCCCGTGGCCGTGGCGGTCCGCGGTGTGTGGGGAGCCGGGACAGGGCGCATCGACGGATTGGCCTTCGCCGGTGCGGATGGGGCGGCGGCCGCGGCTGCCGATTGGGCCGAGTTGTCCGACGCAGACCGGGAGGCCCTCGGTGCCTTCCTCGCGGACGTGACGCGACCCAAGGTGCTTCACGACGCGAAGGGACCGTTGCTCGCGTTCTGGGCCGAGGGATGCGACCTCGCCGGAGTGGAGGCGGATACGGCACTGTCGGCCTACGTCATCCAACCGGGTCAACGTGCAGGCGACCTCGAGGCTCTGTGCGAGCGGTACCTCGGTCGTCAGATCGCTGCCGCCGACCCGGGTCAACTCACGCTGGACTCCGACGGCGCCGATGCGGCCGCTGAGGCAGCCGCAATCTTGGAGCTGGCCGGCGTCCTCCAAGCGCAGATCGTGGCGCGCGATGGGCAGGAGTTGATCGAGCGTGTCGAACTGCCCTTGGAACGGGTCCTGGCAGAGATGGAGCGCACGGGCATCGCGGTGGACTCTGCACGACTCCACGCGCTCTCGACCGAATTCGCCGACCAGGCCAGAAGCGCAGAGTCCGATGCGCACGCGATCGTGGGACGGGGATTCAACCTTGGTTCCCCCAAGCAGCTGCAGGAGATCCTCTTCGGCGAGCGGGGACTGCCCAAGACCAAGAAAATCAAGACCGGCTACACGACCGACGCGGAGGCACTCCAGGGACTTTTCGCCAAGACCGAAGACCCCGTGCTCGAGTGCATTCTGCGCTGGCGTGACTGGAGCCGCCTCCGCCAGACCGTCGATGGCCTGATTCCGCTTGCCGAACGTGATGGGCGCATCCATACGACGTTCCAGCAGACCGTGGCGGCGACGGGACGCCTTTCGAGCACCGAACCCAATCTGCAGAACATCCCGATTCGGACAGAAGAGGGGCGACGGATTCGCGAGTGCTTCGTCGTGGGCGAGGGCTACTCGTCGCTGCTGACGGCCGACTACAGCCAGATCGAAATGCGCATCATGGCGCACCTGTCGGAGGATGCCGGGCTGATCGAGGCCTTCGCGGAGGGCGAGGACCTGCATACGACCGTGGCGTCCAGAGTCTTCTCCGTGGAGCCGAGTGCTGTGGACGCGGAGATGCGCCGCCGCATCAAGGCGATGTCGTACGGACTTGCGTACGGCCTGTCGGCGTTCGGTCTCGCCCAGCAACTCGGCATTGAACCGGAAGAAGCCCGGGTCCTCCGCGACGACTACTTCGATCGCTTCGGTGGTGTGCAGGACTACCTGCAGGGCGTGGTCGAGGAGGCACGTCAGCGAGGGTTCACCGAGACACTCCTGGGCCGGCGGAGGTACCTGCCGGATCTGGTGAGTGACAACCGGCAACGACGCGAGATGGCCGAGCGTATGGCGCTCAATGCGCCCATCCAGGGCTCCGCCGCGGACATCATCAAGGTGGCCATGCTGGACGTCGATCGGCTCCTGCGCGACCAGGCGCTGAGTTCGCGCCTTCTCCTGCAGGTCCACGATGAACTCGTCCTCGAGGTGGCGCCCGGGGAGTCGGGCAAGGTCCGTGACATCGTCACCACCGCCATGTCGGGCGCCGTGGACCTGCTGGTCCCCCTGGAGGTCTCGGTGGGAGAGGGGTCGACCTGGGAGTCCGCGGGCCATTAGCCCTGCCCGCGGCGCTGACCCGTGGCACACTGCCCACATGCGTCGACTCCACGTGATTGCTCTGTCCACCATCGCTGTTCTTCTCGCCGGATGCACGTCTGCCGCGGCCATTCCAGACTCGCGCGATCAGTCCACATCGATTCCGTTCACTGGCTGTGATGCGGCTGCGTGCACCGGCGAGATCAACGGCGCGGCGTACGAGATCGTCATGCCGGAGACGTGGAACGGGACATTGCTGCTCTACTCGCATGGCTATCGCCCGGCGGAGCCGTTCCCGCCGAATTTCTCGGCGGTTCAGACCACGCCCGTGGCAGTTCCCGGATGGGACACCGGCGACACGGGTCTCGGCAATGCTTTTCTCGAGCGCGGCTACGCCATCGCGGGCTCGTCCTACCGGAGCAACGGCTGGGCGGTGGAGGACGGTGTGATCGCCGGCGAGGAACTGTACGCCTACTTCGTCGAGCAGATCGGTCAGCCGAAACGCGTGTATGTGTGGGGCGATTCCCTAGGAGGGTTGATCACCCAGACCCTGGCCGAGCGTCACCCTGAGTGGGTCGACGGTGCCGCGCCACTGTGCGGTGTCATGGCGGGTCTGGAGCCCAACATCGGGCTGTCGCTCGACACGGCGTACGGCGTTCAGCAACTGCTGTATCCCGACATGGAGATCTCCGGCTTCGAAAGCTACGAGGATGCGCTCACGAGTTGGGAGGGCGCGGCATCGCGTCTGATCGAGAGTGCTCGTGACCAGGACACGGATGCGATCGCGCGCATCTTCACCGTGGCGGCCATGGTGGATGCACCCGGGCAGACCTACACCTACGACGGCTCGAGCATCGTGAGCCGCGTGTCCGGCACCATCGAGTCATTGCTCACGGCTCTTGCCTACGGCACGGTCGGTCGCCAGGAGATCGACGCCCGTTTCGGCGGCAGCGTGGTGGGCAACGTGGACTCGGACTACGCAAGCCGGCTCGATGACGCGGAGCGAGAGGCCATCGACGCCATCGGGGGAGAGGGCGCCGCGGATCGCTTTGTCGCGATCCTGGACAACGGCCCGCGGGTGGAGGCAGATCCTGCAGCGAAGGCCGCAGCTATCGAGCGGGGCGGCAATCCGTCCGGTGCCGTGCAGGTCCCGACGATCACGATGCACACCAAGGCGGATCCGCTCGTCATCGTGCAGAACCAGATCTTCTTCAAGGATCGCTACCAGGTTCAGGTGTCTGAGGGCAATGTGCGCGGCGGACTCGTCCAGCTGTACACCGTGGCGCCCTCCGAGTACTCGCAGGAAGCAGGCGCTCCCTACGGGGCCGGTCACTGCAACTTCACGGCGGAGTCACGAGTCGCCGTGATCGAACTCCTCGACGAGTGGGTGCGCAATGGCGTCTACCCCGGACCTGCGGCCATCGAGGCGGCGATGGGGCCCAAGAGTGGCTACAACGCCAACTACGTGCCCGGTCCGTGGCCTGACCCCGCCGCAGTCGTCACCGAGTAGGGCTCAGCGGGGCGAGCTCCGAATCTCTCGGGCTGCGACGAGCACGCCGACGACGACGAGGGTGAGGCCGCTGACGAGTGCGCTGGTCGCCAGGCCGGCCACCGTGTGCGGCAGGACGAGCGTGGCGAGACCGACGAGCAGAAGGGTGGCGCTCCACACGGCGATGACGGCCCTTCGATCGTCGACTGCCAGGCGAGTCAACAAGAGTGCCTGAGCCAGGGCGAACGTCGCGCCGATAGCCGCAAAGAGCCAAGCTGCGGGGGCGAGGGCGGCGTACTGCGATCCGCCGACGAAGCCGACCACGAGTGAGGGAACCGCAGCGGTGACGACCACCACCATCAGGCCAATCGCTCCGACAGCGATGAGCGCGATCGTCGTGGCCTGACCGCGCCTTGAGTCGGCAAATCTCGGGAAGGCGACGACGCCAACGAACTGTGGCAGCCAGAAGGCGACCTTGGCGATGACGACACCCACCCCGTAGAGACCGGCGTCTTCGGCATCGAGCAGTGCCCTGGCGAGAAGGACATCGATATTGGTCAGCACGAAGAGCGCCAACAGGGCGTGTGTCGCGTGCGCGGCCTCGCGAGCGAAGTGGTCGAGTCGCTCGCGCGGTGCATGTGCCAGCGGGGCCACGATGATTCTCCCCGCGATGGCGCCTAGGGCCGTGCCGACAGCCAGGCCCGCCATCGTGCCGAGGACGGTGCCACATGCGAGTGCGCCGATGACGCCACCGACTCCGCGGCCGAGGCCGACCACCGCGTAGACCGCGGCAAGTCGTCGGTAGGACTCGCGGCCCTGCGCGATGCCGTACTGGGCCCCGGCCCAGGTCAAGGGGATGAAGGTGATCGCCGCGACCAGGATGGAAGCCCAGCCGTCGAGGCGGAGAAGCCACACCAGGAGGGGGCTCACCGCGATGGTTGCGGCGGCGACCGCCAGGCCACCGATGAATCCGTCGCGGAGCATGCTTCGGGCTGCGCCCGGGCGAGCAGAGCTGTCAAGATGCACCAGGCGCCGAGCAGCGACGGCCTGGATCCCCATGGCCAGGACACTGCCGATCAGCAGGATCCCCAGGAGTGCGGCGAGGATGCCGAATCCGTCAGGGCCCAGGGCACGAGCAGCGATGACGCTGACGGCGTAGGACGCAACCTGCGCGATGCCCAGCGCAACGGCGACGAGGACAGCATGCGAGGCGATGGAGCCGCGGACGCCCTTGGAGGTAGGGGAGGACGTGGGCACGGCCGGATCGTCAGCCATGCGTCATCACGCGTGCCACGATAACCCTCCATGGCGGGTCAACGGGTCCAACCTCAACGGGTCCAACCTGCGCGAGTCCACCGGGCTCTGGCCTACGCCTGGATCGCTGTTCTGAGCGTCGCCATCCTGGGTCCGTCGCTCTGGCCAGGATTCGCGCTCAGCTACGACCTTGTGTTCACGCCCCGCCAAGATTTACTGCCGGCTTCGATCGGCGTCGGCTCGGGCCTGCCGCGCGCTGTGCCCCAGGACGCTGTTGTTGCACTCGTCGAAACGGTTATCCCCGGGTCCATTGTCGAAAAGTTGGTGCTGGCCGCGATTCTGATCCTGGTTGGCACGGGGATGATGCGGCTGCTCGCGAGCACGGGTGCGGGCGTGATCGCGGCAACAGTCGCGATCACGAATCCGTTCGTCGCCCAGCGGTTGGTCATCGGACACTGGGGATTCCTGCTGGCATACGCGCTGGCCCCGTGGGCCCTGGTCGTTGCCCGTCGACTGCGACGTGACGGCGACACGTGGGACGGCGTGCGCCTGCTGCTCCTCGTGGCAGCAGGTTCGCTCACACCGAGTGGGAGCCTGATGCTCTCCATCCTTGCTGTGCCGCCCGTCCTGGCAGGCGGGTCTCGCCTCAGCCCGGTGCGCCGCGTCCTGTTGACGGCAGGTGTGGCCGCAGTCTGGCTGCCATGGCTGCTTCCCGCGCTGCTGCACCCCGATTCGGGGTCCGCTGATCCAGACGGCACGGACGTCTTCGCACTTCGCGCGGATGCACCGGGCGGCGAGATCCTGAGTGCTCTGGGTGGTGGTGGCATATGGAGCGCAGACGTTGTCCTCACCTCGCGCGAGACGATACTCAGCGCGATCCTCGTGATCGCTCTCCTTGGGCTTGCTGCACTGGGCGCCGTTTCGCTGTGGCGCGGAGGGCGCGCCGTCGTGGCCTGGTGGGCCCTGGTCGCGGTCATCGGACTCGGTGCTGCTCTCGCGTCGGCACTGGTCGCTGGCCCGTGGGGGGCCATGATCGAGTTCCTGCCCGGCGGCGGCCTTGCCCGGGACGCCCATAAACTCCTCGGTCCGTGGATCCTGCTGCTGGCGGCAGCAGCGGGTGAGGGCGGGCGCCGAGTTGCCGGCCTCGCCCAGGAGAGCGGTGCGCGCATCGCCATCGCCGCTGCCATCGCGGTCGTGCCTGTGGCCTGCCAGCCCGATCTTCTCTGGGGCGCCGGCGGCCGCCTCGTCGCCGTCGACTATCCCGACGAATGGAGCGTCGTGCGCGAGACGCTCGCGACCGACGCGCGACCGGGAGACGTCATCTCCTTCCCATGGACCTCCTTCCGGCGGTTCGCGTGGAACGATGACCGCACGATGCTGGACCCAGCACCGCGCTGGTTGCCTCGGACCACGGTCGTCGCCGATGACTTGATGGTCTCTACTCCGTCGGGCATCGTGGTGGTGTCGGGCGACGATCCCCGTGCAGAGCGAATCGGCGCCGCGGTCGTCGCGGGTGAGCCCGTAGGTGATCTGTTGAGGCAACTCGGGATCGGCTGGGCCCTCGTCGCCAAGGGCACACCCGGTCCCGTGCCGGAACTCCCCGGATGGGCGCCGGTCCTCTCGGGAGAGGACCTGGACCTCCTGGTGGCCCCCTCGGGCCCGACCGATCCCGGGCCCCCGCGCCACCTGGCCCTGGTCGCCGTGGTGGACGTCGCCATCCTCGCCGGCCTCGTGGCGGCGGCCGGCGCGCTGGGATTACGGCGAGTCCGGGTGCGCGGGCGTCCTCGTTTGGTACGTTGAACTCCTGAGGAGGTAGTCATGTCGGTCTGGATCGGCCCCATCATCGCCGCGGTTGTTGGCGCGGTCGTCGCCGCGGGCGCCTCCTTCGGCATCGTCTCGTCCCAGACCGCCGTGCCGCCGACCGTTGATGCTCCCTACGTCGTATACGGCTCGACGAACTAACTCTTCTGCGCCCTAGCCTGCTCGACAGTTCGACGCAGCACCGCTTCGAATGCGAGCGCAGATGCTTCCCACGAGAAGTCGAGTGAGCGTCGCTGCGCTCGCTTACCCATCGCATCTCGCAGTGTGGCGTCGCTCAGCATTACTTCGAGGGCGGCCGTGAAGTCCACAACGTCTCCACGGACCAGGATTCCCGTCTCGCCGTCGACGATCGACTCTCCGACGCCACCTGCCTCGGCGTAGGCCACCGCTGGCACCCCGAGCGACGCGGCCTCCATGACGACCAGGCCCCAGCCCTCCTTGAGGGACGGAAGGGCGAGCACCCAGGCGCGAGCGACTTGTCTTGCCTTTTCTTCTTCGCTGACGTGACCGGTGAATTCGACGATGTCGTCTACGCCGCATCGACGAGCGATTCGCTGGAGCTCGGGCGCCCACCATCCGTCACCGACAATGGCGACGCTGAGCCCGGGGTGTCGGTGGCGCAGTGTCGCCGCTGCCTCGATGACATTCTCCGCGCGCTTATGCGGGACAAGCCGGCCCAGGACCAGAATGCGGGGTGCGGCGTCTCGACGAGCCCCCGTGTCGGCGAGTTGGTCGGTGCCGTTGTGCACGACGGTGATGGACTCGTGGGCAACGCCA
Source organism: Candidatus Nanopelagicales bacterium (assembly GCA_049431945.1). Lineage (GTDB taxonomy): Bacteria > Actinomycetota > Actinomycetes > S36-B12 > S36-B12 > Mxb001. The sequence goes on from JBMTDJ010000002.1 coordinate 14,018, forward strand.
TGCGAGACGAGTTCACGGCTCGTCGCCTCCGACACGGCCACATAGGGGTTTCTGCGAAAGGCCCGCGGTGCGACCTTGGACTCAATGAACCAGCCGAGGCGCGCACGCACTGGGTCGTAGACGACGGGCCACTGCTCACGATGTACGTGGTGCACGAGAACCACTGTGGGGATTCGAGAGGCCCAGGATGCGAAGAATGGGATGCCGTTCTGCGTGTCGACGATCACGTCGACCTCCCCGAGAGCGCCGCGGCGGAGCAACTTGCGTGCCTGCGAGTACACCGTCAACTTGGAGCCCACCCGCACGATGCGAACCCCGTAGCGCTCCTCGGAGTTCGGCGCGCGCGGATGCCGTGCGCAGACGAGTGTCACGCGATGGCCGGATGCCGCCCACCGTCGGGCCAGTTGCTCGATGTAGACCTCGGAACCGCCTCCTTCAGGGTTGGCGGTGTCCCGCCAGTTGAGGACGACGATGTGCACGGCCTCACGGTACGTGGTGCGCGACCCGCGCGTGTGACCCGACCGCTGGGGTAACGTCGCCGGGTGTCCACCCCTTCGGCCCCCGGTGACCACTTGGCCACGTGGCGCCGGTCGGTAGGCCTCTTCCGCGCGTTCCTCTCGGAGCAGAGCGACCCTGATCGCTTCTACGGAGCGCTGGCCGCCGATTCGGCAGCCCACGTGGAGCGCTTCCACGACATGCGTGCGGCACGACTGTTGGACGTGGGAGGAGGACCCGGATTCTTCGCCGATGCCTTCCAGGGCCGGGGTGCGACGTACGTCGCGGTCGATGCCGACGCGGGGGAGATGCGGCTGCATGGCCGAGACCCGGGACCTCGCACCGTCCAGGCTCGCGGCGAGGCGCTTCCCTTCGCGGATGGGGTATTCGACGTGGCGTACTCCTCCAACGTGCTGGAGCACGTGGCCGATCCCTGGGCCATGGCTGACGAGATGGTCCGCGTCGTGCGACCGGGGGGCACGGTCGTCATCTCGTACACGCTGTGGTTCGGTCCGTGGGGCGGCCACGAGACATCTCCCTGGCATCTGCTCGGCGGTCGCCGTGCCGCCAAGCGCTACGAGAGACGGCAGGGCCATGCACCCAAGAACGTCTTCGGGGAGAGCCTCTTCGCGCTCACGGCCGCGCAGGGCATCGCCTGGGCACGCGGTCGCGATGATGCGACCATCGTCTCGATCGAGCCCCGGTACCTGCCGAGGCAATTGCACTGGATCGTCCGGGTGCCCGGGCTGCGCGAGGCGCTCACCTGGAACCTCATGATCGTGCTTCGTCGGAGGGCATCGTGACGGCCCCCGTGTCCGTTGCGGGCGACGTCGGTGCAACTCCGGTCGGCCAGTCGGACGCGCGACTGATGCACCGTCTGCGCCTCGTCGCGGTGAGCCTGGTCCTGGCTGCCTTGGCCTTCATCCAGGATCCCGGACGTATTGCTGCCGATACCAAGCTCGATCTCGCCGTGGACCCGGCCGGCTTCATGGTGCGTTCGCTGACGCTGTGGGAGCCCCTCGGATTCTTCGGTCAACTGCAGAACCAGGCGTATGGGTACCTGTTTCCCACAGGACCCTTCTTCGTTCTCGGCGACCTCATCGGCTTGCCCGCGTGGGTGACGCAGCGACTGTGGTGGTCGCTGATCATCATTGCTGCGTTCCTCGGTGTGGTCCGGCTTGCTCGTCTACTCGGTGTGCCCGGCGAGATGCCGGGCCTCGTTGCTGGCTTGGCGTATGTGCTTGCACCGCGGATGGTGACAGAGATCGGCGTCCTCACCAGCGAGGTCCTGCCCTACGCGATGGCCCCGTGGGTGTTGATCCCCCTGGTCCAGGTGGGTCGCGGGAACCTCACGGCGCGCAGGGGAGCCGCGCTGAGCGGACTGGCGGTGCTCCTCGCTGGCGGAGTGAACGCTGTGGCGACCGCCGCCGTCCTCCCGCTGGGGCTGCTATGGATCCTGGTCCAACTGCGTGGTCGATGGCGCATAGCGACGCTCGCCTGGTGGGCGCTCTCGGTGGGGCTCGCGACCCTGTGGTGGGCCGTGCCCCTGCTGCTGCTCGGGCGCTACTCGCCGCCATTCCTCGACTGGATCGAGTCCTCGTCGGTGACGACCCTCATCACCTCGCCGGACACCGTCATCAGGGGCACATCGCAGTGGGTCGCCTACGTCGCGGAGCCCGGTGGACCGTCCTGGCCGGGTGGCTGGCAGCTCGTCACCAACCCAGTCCTCATCCTCGTCACCGGATCAGTCGCGGCTCTGGGCCTGGCGGGACTGGCTGTGCGAAGCACCCCGGCGAGGGGCTTCCTCGTAGGTGGGGTGCTCGCGGGTGTCGCTCTGGGGTCACTCGGTCACACCGGCGTCGTCGAGGGCGTCGGCGCTGATCTCGTCCAGCAGGCCCTGGATGGGGTGCTCGCCCCTCTACGCAACACGCACAAGTTCGACCCCGTCCTGCGATTGCCACTCGCCCTCGGAGTGGGGTTCGCCGCTGCTGCGCTGGCGCATCGAGCGCGCTTTCGCCACGCTCAACGCTGGATTGCCGGGGGGCTTGTCTCGCTGCTCGTCATGGGGGCCTGGCCGATGGTCACGGGTGGCCTGGTTCGAGACCGATCCTTCGACGAGATCCCCGGGTACTGGGCCGAGGCAGCGGATTGGCTCAGCGAGAATTCCCCCGCGGGCCGTGCCCTGCTCGTCCCGGGAGCCTCATTCGGCATCTACAGCTGGGGGCGCACACAGGATGAGCCGCTCCAGCCGCTTGCGCAGACCCCCTGGGCGGTCCGCGACGCGGTGCCGCTCTCGAGCGCTGGCAACATCCGGTGGCTCGACGCCGTGCAGGAAAGGCTCGACTCGGGTCGTGGTTCCCTCCGCCTGTCCGATGCTCTCGCCCGTGCGGGAGTGGACTACGTCATCGTGCGCAACGATATCGATCGACGCAGGAGCGCCACCCCCCGAACCGTTCTGATCCGGCAGGCACTCATTCGGTCCAGGGGCTTCACGCCGGTCGCCGGCTTCGGCCCCGCGCTGCCGCCCTTCCGCACGGCGACCACGGTGGTGGACGACGGGCTCCAGGACACGGTCGCCGCCGTCGAGATATGGCGGGTCGACTCACCGCTCTCGCCCGCTGATCCACGTGTCAGCCTTCGGGATGCCTCCAGCGTCACCGTGCTCTCGGGTGCGGCAGAGTCGGTCGTCGATCTCGCCGATGTCGACGCGCTCGGCGACCGTGCACTTGTCATTGCTGGCGATGAGGGCCCGCTCATCGACGCGGGCATTGCCCTTGACTACGCGGTTTCCGATGGGTACCGACGTAGCGAGGTGAGTGTCGGATCGACTCGCAACAACCGATCGCAGACTCTGCGTGAGGACGAGGCGTATCTCCAGAACCGGAGAGTGCACGACTACTACCCGGTTGACCCTCTAGGACGCCAAGCCTTTGCGGTCTTTGACGGGGGCACCGTCGCTGCGTCATCCAGTGGCAGCGATGTCACGGCCCTGCGCGCTCGCTCGAGCGCAGCGCAACCGTGGGCTGCGCTCGACGGGGATCCCGCGACGGCCTGGGTCTCCGGTGACCTCGAGAAGGGCGTCGGCCAGTGGTGGGAGGTCACGTCGGACACCCCATTGGAGCCCGAGTGGCTCGACGTGCGCCTGGTCGTGGGTGAGGTTGCCGGTATCGAGCCCACCGTGGTGAGGGTGAGCACGGATGCGGGGGAGATCAGGGTGGGCGTGCAACCGACCGATCAGCCGCAGCGCTTGCCGGTGCCCCCGGGTCCCACCCGCGCCATCCGACTCACCCTGGAACAGGTCGTCGATGGCGGCGCGGGCGAAGCCTTCGGTCTACGCGAGGTACGAGTTCCGGGGCTGGACATCACGCGTGCCATCAACGTGCCGGGTGTAGCCGATGGGGGGCCCGTCATCCTCACAGCCCGAAAGGGGGAACAGACTGGATGCGCCGCCGTGGCTGGCCAGCTCGTATGCACGCCGCAACTCGGCGGACTAGGCGAGGAGAGAAGCGGCATCTCGCGCGTTGTCGAGGTCACTCAGGCGGGCTCCTATCGCGTGAGGATATGGGTCCGCCCACGTGCCGGTGCCGCGCTCGATCGACTACTCGAACCCGCATTGGCCATTTCGCCGCGCGCGACATCGTCGAGCGTCTTCACGAGCGATCCGGCGAATCGCCCTCAGGCGGCAGTCGATGGTGTGCTGTCGACATCATGGCTGGCGTCACCCCTGGACGAGCGGCCGGAACTCGAGATCACCTGGGGCGAGCCCCGTCGGATTCGAGGCGTGCGACTGGAGTTGCTGCCGGATCTCGTGGCAAGTCGTCCACTGCGTGTGACGACCATCGTCAACGGACGGGAGACGACAGACATCGTGTCCGCGCGAGGATCGGTGACGGTTCCCGCTCAAGAAGCAACCTCGCTGCGACTCCGCTTCGACAACGCCGACGTGCTCCGCAGCCTGGATCCTCAGACGGGAGCCCTGACGCGCTTGCCGATCGGCATCAATGAAGTACGCCTGCTGGGCGCCGAGGACATCGTCAAGGGGCCGCGTCTCGTCGACGATGTCGGTGTCCCCTGTGGCTTCGGGCCCGAACTCACTGTGGATGGGGCGGGTGTCGTTGAGACCGCCGTGTCAGCGTCGGTCGGTAAGACCCTCACCGACGAACTGCTCGTGGCTACGCCATGCGGTGGACGGGTGATCGATCTGGAGGCGGGTAGCCACGTGATCGTGGGGGAGTCGACGGCTGAGTTCGCGGTCGAAGCCATCGTCTTGGAGCCGATCGAGGCGGAGGTGCGCGTCGGGTCGGCCAAAACACCACTGCTGGGCGCGGCCGCTGTGCGCGCCGGGCCCGTCGATGTGACTTCGTGGACTGCCACGCAGCGTCGGGTGAGCATCGATCCGGCTGATACGCCTCGAATCCTGGAAACGACGGAGAATCACAACGATGGCTGGGAAGCGAGTGCGTCGGGCAGAACGCTGACTCCGGTCCGTATCGATGGGTGGCGGCAGGGCTGGATTGTGCCCGCTGGCGTCGGGGGCACGATCACGATGACGTTTGCGCCTCAAGCTGCCTACCTTGCCGGCCTGGCGGCGGGGGGCGCGGCGGTGCTGGTCCTCGTGGGGCTGGCTCTCGTCGGCGCTCGCCGAGAGGTGGCTCCCGTCCCCTCGATGAGCGCCAGCCAGCCGGGGGTGGGATCGCTCCTCGCTGCCGCCGCAGCGGTCGTGGGTATTGGCGTCGGGGGTCTGCCGGGTCTGGGAGCGGTGATCCTCGGAATGGCTCTGGGCGTGCTGCTGGGCAGGCCACTTGTGACGGGGCTGCTCGCGGCAGCGAGCGCGATCGGAGCGGCTGCCATGCCCTGGCCCACGAGACTCGATGCCCCTGACTGGCTCCTCGCGGCTACCGCGTTAGCCGCTCTGGGGGCGATTGGGGCTCTCGCGGCGCCACGTCTCGTCCGGTCCGACGATGCGCCCAGTCGAGAACCGGGCGCTCAAGAAGGAACCACGACGCACTAGCGACGGCGACCGATGCGAGGACGACCAGTGGCCACACGATCCAGAAGCCGCCGGCGAAGACCTGCAATCCGAGGGCGTTCTGGACGAATCGGAGTAGCACGAGGTGCCAGAGGAATACGCCGTAGGAAATTGTGCCGAGGTAGACGGCGACCGGGCTCGCGAGCATCCGGCCCCATGTTGAACCACGCACCTGCCCAGACTCGGTGCTGTCGCCAACGCCGAGGAAGCCGGGAAGAAGCAGGAAAGCCGCGATCACACCGTAGAGGAGGTGTTTGATGACAAGGCTGTTAGGCGACGCGGGATCGAAGGTGAGCGGGCCAGCGATGGGCGTCGCGGCGATCACGGCCAGAGCTCCGGCGATGAGGAGGCACCAGCCGGTCGCTCGGGCGACCTGCTGCACCGACCCCATCCACGCCGGCGCGGAAGGCCTGGACAGGCGCACCTGGATGACGGCAGCGGCCATGCCCAGGGCGAACCAGTCGAGGAATCCGGGGAGCCAGTAGCCCGTGATGGTGCTGGTGCCGAGGCCCCCGGTGACGCGCAGCAGGGTGAAGGTCCATGCGACGGCTATCGCGATGACCAGCACGAGCAATTGGAAGCGTGCGCTCGCGTCGGGGTTGCCCCGGCCGCGCCGACCAGCAATCCAGGCCACCAGGGGCAGGACGGCGTAGAACGCGATCTCGGTGGCGAGGCTCCAGGTCTGGGTCAAGCCTTCGAGGGTGAACCCGGGAATGTAGATGTGGAGCATTCCCAGATGCACGGGCCATGCCTGCCATCGCACTGGCTGGATGTCCGGCAGCAGCAAGAGCGTGAAGGCGACCATCACCCAGTACGCGGGCAGGATTCGAGCGGCTCGGCGAAGGGTGTACCCGCCCAGGCGAGGACCGTCCCCGTCTGTCATGGCGGCGCGTGCCCAGGGCCGATAGAGGAGGAACCCGGACAGCAGGAAGAAGAGAGTGACCCCGAAGTCCATGCGACCCAGGACGGGCCCGATGGCAGGGGTGAGTATCTCGCCCGTATTGAAGGCGACGTGGGTCGTGAGGACCATGAAGGCTGCGATAGCCCTGTAGCCGTCGAGGAGAGGGAACGGTCGCATCGAACTCCTCACCTCGGGACAGTCCGCCCGATCTCCGCGCCGAAAGCCCCAGTATCCGCTACCGTTCCCTCAATGTCCGCGGTCCAGCGGGCTCACGCGTGGCAACCGGAGGGTGGCATGAGGCGAGGCATCGGCATCGTCCTAGTGGGGCTCGGGGTCTTCCTCCTGGTGCTGGGGGCTCTCCTGCGTTTCAGCGTGGTGCCCGCCGTGGCCAAGGCCCCGCTCTCTCCCGGGGAGGACACCGGCGGGGTGACGCAGACCGACCAGTCTGGTGTCGCCGCCAAGTTGTTCGACCCCGCGACACTCACGGAGCGCACGGATGTGCCCTTGACCGTCACCCGGTTCACGCGCGGCGATGTGCCAGCCAGCCAGACCGCCGAGGCGAAGGCCGCCGATCTTGCGATCTACGACACGTTCCAACGCGTCGAGGACAACGCCGGCACCGTGGTGCTCGCCGACACGGCTCGCTACGCCTTCAATCGAGTGACGTCGGAACTGTCCAATTGCTGCGGGGCCAATATCGACGGTGAGAACGTGGACATGAGTGGCATCGTCCCTCTCAAGTTCCCCATGTTCACGCAGCAGCAGACCTATCCCTACTTCGACACCTCGCTCAATGAGGGTGTCGATGCGGTGTTCCAGGGCGAGGAGACGCTTGAGGGGCTTCCGGTCTACAAGTTCATCGTCACCGTCGAGCCGACGCAGACGGGGACCATTGAGGTGCCGGGGGAACTTGTCGGTTCGCCGCTGCCGAACTTCGTGGCACCGCGCTACTACAGCAACGTTCTCACGCTGTGGGTTGAGCCGAGCACGGGCGCGATCGTCAAGGGTGAGAGCGCTCAGCTGCAGACGCTGCGTGGGCCGGACAATCAGGACAAGATCACGATCATCGATGCGGTGATCGGCACGACCCCCGAAGAGGCGACCGCGGGGATCGAATACGCGAAGACGCAGGCGGCGCTGCTCGCCCTGCTCAACAACACGGTGCCCCTCGGTGCCGTCATCCTCGGTGTGATCCTGCTCGTGGTTGGCATCATCCTCGTTGCCGCGGGTGGGAAGCGCCGACCTGGTGCGCACGCTGGCGGATCGGCGGCCTGACCCGGGCCACCGGGGAATCCCGGGTGCCCCTGCGCTATCCTCGCGGGGCACGCCGAGCCCGCACGGGTCCCAGACCGAGTGGCCTCGTGACGTTCTTCGCGGCCCGCGGTAGCCCCTGGCTCTGCGCTCCACGTCGAGCACGGACTCGTCGGGCATCGACCGACAACTATCCGCATCGGAGTCCGCGTGACCTCCCAGACCATCGCACCCCAGGTAGCCGTCAACGACATCGGTGACGCTGACGAGTTCCTCGCAGCCATCGATTCGACCATCAAGTACTTCGACGATGGCGACATCGTCGAGGGAACCATCGTCAAGGTCGACCGCGACGAGGTCCTCCTTGACATCGGCTACAAGACCGAGGGTGTGATTCCCTCCCGCGAACTGTCCATCAAGCACGACGTCGACCCCAGTGAAGTGGTGTCCGTCGGTGACGCTGTGGAAGCCCTCGTCCTGCAAAAGGAGGACAAGGACGGGCGTCTCATCCTGTCGAAGAAGCGCGCCCAGTACGAGCGTGCCTGGGGCACTATCGAGAAGATCAAGGAGGAGGACGGCGTCGTCGAGGGATCCGTCATCGAGGTCGTGAAGGGTGGTCTCATCCTCGACATCGGCTTGCGCGGGTTCCTCCCGGCCTCCCTGGTGGAGATGCGGCGCGTTCGTGACCTCCAGCCCTACGTCGGCAAGACCCTCGAAGCCAAGATCATCGAGCTGGACAAGAATCGCAACAATGTGGTTCTTTCGCGCCGCGCGTGGCTCGAGCAGACCCAGAGCGAGGTCCGTCAGACATTCCTCAACAACCTGCAGAAGGGCCAGATCCGCTCCGGCGTGATCTCCTCCATCGTCAACTTTGGCGCCTTCGTCGATCTTGGCGGCGTGGACGGTCTCGTGCACGTGTCCGAGTTGTCCTGGAAGCACATCGACCACCCCTCGGAGGTCGTCGAGGTGGGCCAAGAGGTCACCGTCGAGGTGCTCGACGTCGACATGGACCGCGAGCGCGTGAGCCTGTCACTGAAGGCGACGCAGGAGGACCCCTGGCAGCATTTTGCGCGCACCCACCAGTTGGGTCAGGTCACGCCCGGCCGAGTCACCAAGCTGGTGCCCTTCGGCGCGTTTGTCCGGGTCGAGGAGGGCATCGAGGGTCTTGTTCACATCTCGGAGCTCGCCGAGCGCCATGTTGAGATCCCCGAGCAGATCGTCCAGGTCGGTGACGAGATCTTCGTCAAGGTGATCGATATCGATCTCGAGCGTCGCCGCATCTCGCTGAGCCTGAAGCAGGCCAACGAGGGCGAAGGGGACGTCGCCGACGAGTTCGATCCCTATCTCTACGGTATGGCTCCTGCATTCGACGAGGCAGGCAACTACGTCGGCCCCGACGGCTTCGATCCCGAGACCGGGGAGTGGAAGCCAGGCTTCGAGGGTCAGCGGGCCGAGTGGGAGAAGGAGTACGCCGAGGCGCATGCCCGTTGGGAGGCCCACCGCAAGCAGGCTGCCGAGATGCGGACCGCGGATGCCGAGCAGGCCGTGGCCGAAGGCACGGCGACGGAGTACTCCTCGTCCACCGAGGACACCGAGGCCGGCTCGCTAGCCTCGGATGAGTCCCTCCAGGCACTGCGCGACAAGCTCGCCGGCGACGCCTAGTCGCCCTGGGTCGCTTTGACGACCGTGTCGACATCTACCAAGGCCCGCGAGTCGCGAATCCTCCTCTGGGGAATCGCGGCCGCGGGCCTGGTCGTTCACTTCTGGGCCGCGTGGCGTGGCTTCTTCCATATGGACGACTTCTTCTACCTTGCGGACGCGAGCAAGCCGTTCGGCGAATACGCGACCCAGATCTACAACGGGCACCTCATGCCGGCGCAATTCGCCATCGTCTGGGTCAGCCAGGCGATCGCTCCGATGTCGTGGTCCCTCGCAGCGCTGGTGGTAACGGCCCTCTGGGGCGCCACCCTGAGCGCGGCCGTTGTTCTGCAGCGATCCTTGTTCGGATCAAGTCCCTGGGCCGCCGCCAGCGTCATGCTCATCGCGGTCGCGCCGCTGCTGACCACAGTGACCGTTTGGTACGCGTCAGCGTTGCAGATCCTCCCCTGGGCCGCCACGTTCATGTGGATGCTGTATTTCGCCACACGCTATATGCGTGACCCGCGCTGGATCTGGATCGCAGCCGCGACGGCCTGCTTCGTGATCGGGCTTGCGTTCTGGCAGAAGTCGCTGCTGTACCTCCCGGTTGTCCTGTGGCTCTGCTGGCGCTACTGGCCGGGGCAAGGTCGACTCGGGCTCAGGGGGCTGGGCCGTCGATGGTGGCTGCCGGCGCTCACCGTGCCGCTCGCCGTGGGCTACGGCGTGGCCTACCTCGCTCTGCAACCGGAGGCCGTGCTGCGCAGCCAGCCCACCAGCCAACAGTTCCTCGAGTCGCTGCGGATCACGCTGGGTGAGGTGTGGCTTCCCGGCTACTTCGGGGCGCCGTGGACCGGGTTCACCGATGCGCTCGTTCCCGGCACCACCTCGGCGTGGTGGCTCTTCTTCCTAGCCGTCCAGGTGGTCATCGGCCTGGTGCTCATCTCCGTGATCCGATGGAGGTCGGCGTGGAATGCCTGGTTCATCATCGCGGTCTTTGCCGTCGTCACCGTGGTCCTATTTGTTTTCGGCCGCATCAACGTGTTCGGGATCGTTCTGGCTATCGATCCTCGCTACGTCGAGGACCTGTTCGTCGTAGGGGCGGTGGTCCTGCCTTTCGCCTTCGTCAGGCCCACGGGCTCGCCGCTGCCCGCACCGCGTGATCTTGCGTGGCTACCCCGGGGTGTGCCTGCGTGGGTTCAGGCCCTGGGCTGGCTCGCATTCGCGAATCTCCTCATCATCCCCACGATCGCGGTCGGACGCAGTTGGCACGACACTCCTGCGCAGAGATACATAGCCAACGTCCGCGAAGTTGCTGCCGAAAATCCCGGAATCGTCGTGTTCGATCGCAAGGTGCCGGAGATGGTGATGTCCAACCTGTTCCTGGAGCGGTCCAACGCCTCGTATGTGCTTGCTGGAGCTCGCCTGCCGATCTCGTGGAATGGCGCTGGTGAGCAGGTCTTCATCCTGGACGACGAGGGACGGGTGCGTGCGGCAACACTTGCCGCGAGCTCAACATCGGTGCCAGGCTTCGATGGGGACTGCGGCTACACGGTCTTTGGAGGCACCTCCACCATCGAGCTCGACACGACACTGTTCGAATGGACGTGGATCGGCCAGTTGGACTACCTCGCGGCGGAATCAGGTGTTCTGCAGGTGGCCTTGGACGGACAGCCCGTATCCGTGCCAGTGCAGAAGGGGCCGGGACGGGTGCAATTCGTCGTGGTCGGTGGCGGAGACACCCTGCGGATCACCCCTCCGGAGGGCGTCGGTGTCTGCATCGCCTCGGCAGTTCTGGGGCAGGATGGTCCCGCATGAGGATCGCGCTGACGGGCGGCATTGGCTCGGGCAAGAGCACTGTCGCCCGCCTGCTGGCTGACCACGGGGCGATGATCGTCGACGCTGACGCGATCGCGCGCGAAGTCGTCGCACCGGGCCAGCCGGCCCTTGACGAGATCGCGGCCGCCTTCGGTCCCGACGTCGTCGCGCCCGACGGCACCTTGGATCGGGCTCGCCTGGCAAGCATTGTCTTCGGCGACGACGAGGCCTTGGCCCGCCTGAACGCCATCACCCATCCGCGGATCGCCGAGCGCAGCGCGGAGCTGCTCGCCCAGGCGCCGGAGGATGCCGTCGTCGTCTACGACATGCCGCTCTTGGTCGAGCAGGGTCCTTCCGCCGTCCAGGGGTGGGATCTCGTCATCGTCGTGGACAGTTCGGATGACATTCGTCTTGAGAGGCTCGTCGCGCGCGGCATGGAACCGCAGGACGCTCGGCGCCGCATGGACGCCCAGGCCTCGCGAGCGGAGCGGAGCGCGGTGGCCGACATCGTCCTCGACAACTCGGGCTCGCACGAGGGGCTCGAAGCCCAGGTGGACCTGCTCTGGGCGCAGGTGACCGCCCCTGGCACCTAGGGTGGACCTATGCGTCCCGTGACCGACCTCGTGCGGACGGTGGCGCCCATCGAGGTCGTAGCCGACTACGAGCCCTCCGGGGACCAGCCGCAGGCGATCACCGAGCTCACCGAGCGGATCGAGGCGGGGGAGCGCGACATCGTGCTCCTGGGCGCGACGGGGACGGGCAAGAGCGCCACGGCCGCGTGGCTGATCGAGAAGGTCCAACGACCCACGATCGTCATGGCGCCCAACAAGACACTTGCTGCGCAGCTCGCCAATGAGTTCCGGGAGCTCCTGCCGAACAACGCTGTGGAGTACTTCGTCTCGTACTACGACTACTACCAGCCTGAGGCGTACGTGCCGCAGACGGACACCTACATCGAGAAGGACTCCTCGATCAACGAGGAGGTCGAACGTCTCCGGCACTCGGCGACCAACTCGCTGCTCACGCGGCGCGATGTGGTTGTCGTCGCCACGGTTTCAGCCATCTACGGCCTGGGAACTCCGCAGGAATACGTCGATCGCATGCTCCGACTACGGGTGGGCGAGGAGCACGACCGGGACGCGCTGTTGCGCCGCCTGGTCGACATCCAGTACACCCGCAACGACACTAGTTTCGAGCGGGGCACCTTCAGGGTTCGCGGGGATACCCTCGAGGTCTTCCCCGTCTACGAGACTCATCCGGTGCGTATCGAGATGTTCGGTGACGAGGTCGAGCGCCTCATGACCCTTCACCCGGTGACGGGGGAGATCCTCACCGAGGACGAGGAGCTGTACATCTTCCCGGCGACTCACTACGTCGCCGGTCCGGAGCGGATGGCCCGCGCCATCGAGGATATTGAGGCCGAACTGGCCCAACGTCTCGCCGAGTTGGAGGCACAGGGCAAGCTCCTCGAGGCGCAGCGATTGCGCATGCGCACGACGTACGACATCGAGATGATGCGCCAGGTGGGAAGTTGCTCGGGCATCGAGAACTACTCACGGCACATCGATGGTCGTGAGCAGGGCTCACCCCCCAACTGCCTCCTGGACTATTTCCCGGAGGACTTCCTGCTCATCGTGGATGAGTCCCATGTGACGGTTCCCCAGATTGGTGCCATGTACGAGGGGGACATGAGCCGCAAGCGCACCCTCGTGGATCACGGATTCCGTCTGCCAAGCGCTATGGACAACCGCCCGTTGCGCTGGGAGGAGTTTCGCGAGCGCACCGGACAGACCGTCTACCTCTCGGCCACGCCGGGCCCGTTCGAGCTCACGCAATCGGGTGGGGAATTCGTCGAACAGGTCATCCGGCCCACGGGCCTGGTGGATCCGCAGGTGGTCATCAAGCCGACCCAGGGCCAGATCGATGACCTCATGGAGGAGATCCGTGTCCGGGCGGCCAGATCCGAGCGGGTGCTCGTGACGACCTTGACCAAGCGCATGGCCGAGGACCTCACCGCGTACCTCGAGGAGAACGGAGTCCGCGTCCGCTATCTCCACAGCGAAGTGGACACGCTCAGGCGCGTGGAGCTCCTGCGAGAGCTCCGGCTGGGTGAGTTCGACGTCCTCGTGGGAATCAATCTGCTTCGCGAGGGCCTTGATCTGCCCGAGGTCTCCCTCGTGAGCATCCTCGACGCGGACAAGGAGGGCTTCCTTCGCTCCGACACGTCTCTCATTCAGACGATCGGGCGCGCGGCTCGCAATGTCAGTGGCGAGGTGCACATGTACGCCGACACGGTGACCGCGTCGATGGCGCGCGCCACCCACGAGACGAATCGACGTCGCGACAAGCAGATGGCGTACAACACCGAGCATGGAATCGATCCCGCACCCCTGCGCAAGAAGATTGGTGACATCACCGACCTGCTGGCGAGGGAGGATGCAGACACATCGGAACTGCTCGGATCAGCGGATGCGCCCGTACGGGCTCGCTCCATCGCCGGGAAGGACCTCGTGGCCCTCATCGAGGAGCTCACGGCTGCGATGCATCAGGCGGCGGGCGACCTGCAGTTCGAGCTCGCCGCGCGCTACCGCGACGAGGTGTCTGAACTGAAGAAGGAACTGAGGGGCATGCAGGAAGCGGGCACGGCGTGAACGTGCCCACGTGGCTGTGGATCGCCACGATCGGGGGCCTTGTGGGGATCATCGCTCTCGACCTCATCCTCGTCGACAGCAGGCCGCATGTGTTCGGTCCGCGGGAGGCGACCCGCTGGGTGATCTTCTACATCGCGCTTGCGGTGGCCTTCGCTGGGTTTGTCTTCTGGTACTTCGGTGCGTCATACGCCGGGCAATTCATTGCCGGGTACATCACCGAGTACTCGCTGAGCGTGGACAACCTCTTCGTCTTTATGGTCATCCTCTCCGCGTTCGCCGTGCCAGCGGAGCATCGGCACCGGGTGCTCCTCGTGGGCATTGTCATCGCGCTGGTCCTGCGCGGAGCCCTCATCCTCATCGGTGCCGAGGCCATTGCTCGCTTCGCCGGAACCTTCTTCCTCTTCGGCGCGCTTCTCCTCTATACCGCCGTGAAGGTGTGGCGCAGCCACGGGGAGGAGCCTGACCCCGAGGGCAACGCGCTCATCCGATGGCTGGAGAAGCGCGTTCCGACCACGCGGGAGTATCACGGCGCGCGACTCACCGTGCGCCTGGATGGCCGTCGTCACGTGACCCCGATGCTGCTGGTGATGCTGGCCATCGGCACGACCGATCTGCTCTTCGCTATCGACTCGATCCCGGCGGTATTCGGTCTCACCAAGGAGGCATACCTGGTCTTCACGGCCAATGCCTTTGCCTTGATGGGGCTGCGGCAGCTCTTCTTCCTCCTCGACGGGCTCTTCTCCAAGATCATCTACCTGAACCGGGGGCTAGCGATCATCCTTGGCTTCATCGGGGTCAAGCTCGTCCTCGAGGCCCTTGGCGAAACCACGGACCTGCCCGTGCCTCACGTGAGCATCCTCGTGTCACTCGCGGTCATCGTGGGAGTCCTCGCGGCGACCGCCATCGTCAGCCTCGTGGCAGTACGGCGCAATCCGGCGCTTTTGGCCACATCGCCGGAATCGGAGGCCGAGATCGCGGCCGCGGCGGACCGTGGGCTGGCGCTTGAGGACCTCGAGCCAGAGGACGGGCAGGACCCGCAGGCGGACCGGCCGACGCCCGGATAACGTGGAGGGTCTGCCTCACTCCGGGAGGGTTCTTTGAGCGTCTCGCTCACGATGTGGCTGGTCACCATCGGCGCCATCCTCGTCCTTGTCGTGATGGATTTCCTCACGGTCAGTCGCAAGCCGCACGAGGTCTCCTTCAAGGAGGCGGCCCTGTGGTCGATCTTCTACATCGCCATCGCCGTCGCCTTCGGCGTCTTCATCTGGGTGTGGCAGGGGAGCGACTTTGGGACGCAGTACTTCGCTGCCTACCTCGTGGAGAAGTCGCTCTCGGTCGACAACCTCTTCGTGTTCGTCATCATTCTCGCCCAGTTCGCGGTGCCGAGCATCTACCACCAGCGGGTGCTCCTCGTCGGAGTCGTCCTGGCCCTCGTCCTGCGCGCGATCTTCATCGCGATCGGCGCCGCTGCGCTCGCGGCGTTCTCGTTCACCTTCGTCATCTTCGGAGCGATTCTCATCTGGACCGGCGTCCAGCTCTTCCGGCATCGGGACGCCGACCCAGAGCCGAAGGACAACTTCGTCGTCAAGACCGTGCGACGCTGGTACCCGGTCACGCCGGACTATCACGACACCAAGCTCTTCGTGCGCATCGACGGCCAGCGGATGATCACCCCGCTCATGCTTGTCATGGTCGCTATCGCGTCCACCGACCTGCTGTTCGCCCTGGATTCGATCCCGGCCACCTTCGGTGTCACACAAGAGCCCTACCTGGTCTTTACGGCGAATGCCGCCGCATTACTCGGCCTGCGAGCGCTGTATTTCCTGCTCAAGGGCCTGCTGAGCAAGCTCATCTACCTGTCCATGGGCCTGGCGATCATCCTGGTCTTCATCGGATTCAAGTTGATCCTCACCTTCGCCCACGAGGTGAACAACGACATCCCCAAGATCCCGACGGTGTTCTCGCTGGGGGTCATCGCGGCGATCCTCATCATCGTGACCATCGCGTCGTGGATCAAGGTCCGGAAGGACCCCACCGCCACGGCCCACGCGGGCACGATCACCAAGCCGAAGCCCCATGACGACGAAGGCTCGTCGGCTTAGTCCTGGCAGACTCTGGCCGTGCTCATCCGGGCGGCAACCGCTAGCGACCTCGCCGGGGTCGTGGACGTGCATGTCGCATCGTGGGATGCGGCGAAAGACGGTCTGGACCTCGTGACTCGCCGCACCCCCGAGCAGCGAACGGAACTCTGGACCGCCTTCTTCGCGCAGGGACGCGGCCAGATGTTCGTGGCCGAGGATCAGGGACGTGTGGTGGGCTTCATGGCATTCGGTCCGTCGCGCGACGACGATCGTCAGGGGCAGACCGAGATCTACACCCTCTATGTGGACCCCGCGTGGTGGCGGCAGGGGATTGGATCAAGTCTCATGGACCAGGTGTCCGACACCGGCGGTCCGCTCAGCGTCTGGACCTCCGAGGGGAGCGCTCAGGCTCGCGGCTTCTACGCTCGGCACGGCTTCCATCCCGACGGGGCGACCGAGGCCGGTCATCACCTCCCCCAGGTCCGCCTCGTGCGATCCGAGCGTCCAAGCCCTGCTCCGGAAGCGACGGAAGGTCCCTGACCCAGAGGTGCATTCGGCCCTCTCAGGGCACTATCCACCTTGGGTTCACGGCCATCCGATGACGTAGGGGGCCAACGAACTACCAGCCGCGCGCTGCCCATTCCTCGAGTGCTGGGCGTTCGCGCCCCACGGTCGTGTCGTTGCCGTGTCCGGGATAGACCCACGTCTCGTCGGGGAGGACATCGAAGATCTTGGTGACCACGCCGTCGTAGAGCGAGGCGAAGTCCTCGGGGCCGGCGGTCTTGCCCACGCCACCGGGGAAGAGGCAGTCACCCGTGAAGAGGTGCGGCTGGCCCTCAGGGTCGTCGTAGAGCAGGGCGATGGAGCCGGGTGTGTGCCCGACCAGGTGGATCGCCCGCAGGGTCACCGAGCCGAATACGACCTCGTCTCCGTCATCGAGCAGGACATCCGTCATGACGGGGATTCCCTCGGCGTCGAGGCGTCCGGCCACGGTCGTCGCGCCGGTGGCCGCCACGACGTCGCCGAGCGCCTGCCAGTGGTCGGCATGGCGGTGAGTGGTGATGACGGCCTCGATGCCGTCCTCGCCGATGAGATCGAGCAGCGCCTCGGGCTCCGCAGCGGCGTCGACGAGGACCTGCTCCCCGGTGTCTCGGCAACGCAGGAGATAGGCGTTGTTGCTCATGGGGCCCACCGCGATCTTAGACACGATCAGGCCGGGCAGTTCGTGTACGTCGGCGGGTCCCCCGACGTGGACGTCTCCTGAGTAGGTCACCGTCACAGCCTACGGCTAGCCTGCCCCTGTGTCGGACCGTCTCATCGTGCGCGGAGCCCGTGAGCACAATCTTCGGGACGTATCCCTCGACCTGCCCCGAGACGCCCTCATCGTCTTCACGGGTCTGTCCGGGTCGGGGAAGTCGAGCCTCGCCTTCGACACGATCTTCGCCGAGGGGCAGCGTCGGTACGTTGAGAGCCTCTCGGCGTACGCCCGCCAGTTCCTCGGCCAGATGGACAAGCCCGACGTCGACTTCATCGAGGGCCTGTCGCCCGCGGTGTCGATCGACCAGAAGTCGACGTCGCGTAACCCGCGGTCGACTGTCGGCACCATCACCGAGGTCTATGACTACCTCCGCCTGCTCTTCGCGCGCATCGGCAAGCCTCACTGTCCGGAGTGCGGCAAGCCGATCGCGCGTCAGACCCCTGGGCAGATCGTCGACAGGCTCCTCGAGTTGCCCGAGGGCACGAGGTTCCAGGTGCTCAGTCCCGTGGTGCGCGAGCGCAAAGGGGAGTACGCCGACCTGTTCCGTCAGCTCCAGGCCCAGGGCTACGCGCGCGTGCGAGTCGACGGTGTCGTCTACGCCTTGGAGGACGTGCCCAAGCTCAAGAAGCAGGAGAAGCACACGATCGAGGTGGTCGTGGATCGCGCCGTGGCCAAGGCGTCGGCGCGACGGCGGCTTGCGGACTCCGTCGAGACGGCACTGAGGCTGTCTGGAGGACTTGTCATCGCCGAGCTCGTCGATCTCGCCGAGGACGATCCTGGCCGCGAGCGGATCTACAGCGAGCACCTTGCGTGCCTTGATGACGATCTGTCCTTCGAGGAACTCGAGCCACGATCCTTCTCCTTCAACTCCCCGTTCGGGGCCTGTCCCGAGTGCACGGGCCTGGGGACTCGCATGGAGGTCGACCCCGACCTCGTCGTTCCCGACCCGGATCTCACCCTTGACGAGGGGGCGCTGGCGCCATGGTCCGGGGGGCACGTCACCGACTACTTCCAGCGCCTGGTGGAAGCCCTCGCGGACGAGATGGGCTTCGACATGCAGACCCCCTGGTCCAAGCTGCCGGCCAAAGCTCGCAAGTCGCTGCTCTATGGGCATCCCAGTGAGATCCACGTCCGATATCGCAATCGCTACGGTCGCCAGCGCAGTTACTACACGACCTTCGAAGGAGTCGTCCCCTACGTGGAACGGCGTCACGACGAGGCCGAGACGGATACCAGCAGGGAGCGATTCGCCGGTTACATGCGCGAGGTGGCGTGCGAGGCATGCGGCGGGGCACGCCTGAAGCCGGTCAGCCTCGCGGTGACAGTGGGAGACAAGTCGATCGCGGAGATCGCGAGGCTCCCTATCGGGGAGGCCGCGACTTTCCTTCGCGACATGAAGCTCACCGGCCGCGACGCGCAGATCGCCGAGCGCGTGCTCAAGGAAGTCAACGAGCGGCTCCGCTTCCTCACGGATGTGGGGCTGCACTACCTGTCGCTTGACCGGGCCGCGGGAACCCTGGCCGGCGGAGAGGCTCAGCGGATCCGGCTGGCCACGCAGATCGGCTCCGGTCTGGTCGGAGTCCTCTACGTCCTCGACGAACCCAGCATCGGATTGCACCAGCGGGACAACCAGCGACTTATCGAGACGCTGGTGCGGCTGCGGGACCTCGGGAACACCCTCATCGTCGTCGAGCACGACGAGGACACCATCCGCACGGCGGACTGGGTGGTCGACATCGGGCCCGGGGCGGGCGAGCACGGCGGTCGAATCGTGGTGAGCGGGCCCGTCGACGCACTTCTCGCTCACGATGAATCACTCACGGGTGCCTATCTCTCGGGTCGCCTCGCGATTGAGGCGCCCCTCGTGCGTCGCCCCGTCGACCCATCCCGCAAACTTCGAGTCGAGGGTGCAGCTGAGCACAATCTTCAGGGCGTCAGCGTCGACTTCCCCCTGGGCTGCCTTGTTGCCGTCACCGGCGTGAGCGGCTCGGGCAAGTCGACGCTGGTCAACGATGTCCTCTACGCATCACTCGCACGCGAGCTCAACGGTGCGCGAGTCGTGCCCGGTCGGCACAAGCGGGTGCTCGGACTGGATCTGGTGGACAAGGTCGTCCACGTCGACCAGAGTCCGATCGGGCGCACGCCGCGCAGCAATCCGGCCACGTATACGGGCGTCTTCGATCACATTCGCAAGCTCTTTGCCGAGACGCCCGAGGCGAAGATGCGCGGGTACCTCCAGGGACGGTTCTCGTTCAACGTCAAAGGTGGTCGCTGCGAGGCATGTGCGGGTGACGGCACTCTGCGCATCGAGATGAACTTCCTGCCGGATGTTTACGTACCGTGCGAGGAGTGCCATGGAGCGCGCTACAACCGCGAGACCCTCGAGGTGCACTACAAGGGCAAGTCGATCGCCGATGTCCTCGATATGCCGATCGAAGAAGCACTGGAGTTCTTCGGCCCGGTCCCGGCGATTGCGAGGCACCTTCAGACGCTGGTGGATGTGGGGCTCGGCTACGTGCGCATGGGGCAATCCGCTCCGACGCTCTCCGGCGGCGAAGCCCAGCGAGTCAAGCTCGCTGCCGAGCTCCAGAAGCGTTCGACGGGACGCACCGTGTACGTGCTCGACGAACCGACGACCGGCCTGCACTTCGAGGACATTCGCAAGCTGCTTGGCGTGCTGCACAGCCTGGTCGACAAGGGCAATACGGTCATCGTCATCGAGCACAACCTCGATGTCATCAAGTCGGCGGACTGGATCATCGACATGGGACCTGAGGGTGGATCCGGCGGTGGCTCTGTCGTGGCCGAGGGAACCCCGGAGGACATCGCCGAGCACGGCGGCAGCCACACGGGACGGTTCCTGCGTTCCATGCTGGGGCTGCCCGCACCGGGTGCGACCCCGGCTCGACGGGCCAAGCGGCCCCGCGCGTCGTAGCCTGGACCCATGAGGTCCACGCCCGTCGCCCGTCGTACCGTCCTTGTGAGCGGTGGAGCCATCGGCGCCGCTGCTGCCCTGGCCGCCTGCGGCGGATCCGGTGATTCCGCCACTTCGTCGAGCTCGGCGCCGACGTCCGACGCTTCCCCGCAGAGCAGTGCCGCAGGAACCACGACGACGCCCGATAGCAGCGGGCCGGCGCCCCAGGGCGAGGTGCTCGGTCCAGTCGACCAGGTCGCCGTGGGCTCCGGCGTGGTCTACGACGGCCCCAAGGTCGTGGTGACCCAGCCCGTCGAGGGTGATGTGCGCGGGTTCACGGCGGTCTGCCCTCATCAGGGATGCCTGGTGAGCGAGGTCACCAACAACGAGATCCTGTGCCCCTGCCACGGGTCGCTCTTCTCAGCCGAGGATGGGGCGGTCATCGTCGGGCCCGCTCGGACCGGTCTTGCGCCCGTCGACGTCGCGGTCGTCGACGACCAGGTCATCCTGAGCTGAACTTGATCGCACGAGACGCGCGCCCGCGCGGCGTACCGGATCAGCCGGGGGTATACCGATTCAAGGATGTCGAGGGACGCGTCGTCTACGTGGGCAAGGCGAAGTCGCTGCGCTCACGGCTGACGTCCTATTTCGCTGATCCGCGCGGGATGCACCCGCGGACCCGCTCCCTCATGGAGGCGGCCGACTCGGTGGACTGGACGGTCGTCGGAAGCGAGGTCGAGGCCCTTCAACTCGAGTACGCCTGGATCAAGGAGTTCGATCCGCGATTCAACGTCAGATATCGCGACGACAAGTCCTATCCCTACCTCGCGGTCACCATGGCGGAGGAATTCCCGAGGGCTCTCGTCACGCGCGGCGCCAAGCGCGCGGGCACGAGGTACTTCGGTCCATACGCGCACGCCTGGGCGATCCGCGGCACCCTCGACGCACTTCTCCGCGTATTCCCAGTCCGTACGTGCACCAAGGGCGTCTTCGACCGAGCCCGTCGGTCCGGAAGGCCGTGCCTGCTCGCGGATATCGGAAAGTGTTCAGCCCCCTGTGTCGGCAGGGTCACCCCGGAAGAACACCGCCGCATTGCGGAGGATCTTTGTGCCTTCATGGGTGGACGATCCAAGGAATTCCAGCGTCGGCTCACGGCTGAGATGCACGACGCTTCCGCGTCCCAGGATTACGAGCGCGCTGCCCGGCTGCGGGACGACCTCGGAGCCCTCGAGCGGGCAATGGAGCGCAACTCGATCGTGTTCGATGAATCCGTCGATGCCGATGTCATCGGCATGAGTGCGGACGATCTCGAGGTGGCCTTCGAGGTCTTCCATGTCCGCGACGGCCGGATTCGAGGGCAGCGCAGCTACGTCGTGGAGCGGGTGGAGGACGTCGACGAGTCGATCCTGGTCGGCCGACTGCTCGTGAGTCTTGTGGACGAGGCCGGCGAGTGTCCGCCGGAAGTCCTCGTACCCACGGCTATCGACGAAGGAGTCCAGGACTGGCTTGCTTGGAAGCGCGGAGCACACGTGGACGTCAGGGTGCCGCAGCGGGGCGCCAAGAAGGATCTCCTGGCGACGGCTCAGGCGAACGCTGAGCAGCGCCTCGCGCTGCACAAGGCGCGACGCTCGGGTGACCTCACGGCCCGCAGCCAGGCGTTGCAGGAGATCCAGGATGCGCTCGGCATGGAGGCTGCCCCGTTGAGAATCGAGACGATCGACGTCTCTCACCTCGCTGGCCAGGGAGTCGTCGCCTCGCTCGTGGTCTTCGAGGATGGTGCGCCCCGACCGCGGGAGAACCGCACTTTCGCGATCTCCGACGAGGGTGCCAACGACGACCTCTCTGCTGTGCGCGAGGTCGTCCTGCGACGCTTCCGGCCGGTGCTCGACGATGGAGGCGAGCGAAGGCGTACCTTCGCCTACGCACCAGCGCTCCTCGTCGTCGACGGCGGACAGCCTCAGGTCAGGGTGGCGATGGACGCCCTTCGAGAGCGCGAGGTGACGGGGGTGACTGTCGTCGGCCTTGCCAAGCGGCTCGAGGAACTGTGGCTGCCCGATCGGAGCGAGCCCATCATCCTGCCGCGGTCCAGCCAGGGCTTGTTCCTCATGCAGCGCATGCGCGATGAGGCGCACCGAGTGGCTATCGGCTATCAGCGGCGCACACGCAAGAGGAGCACGCGAAGTGCCTTGCACGACATACCCGGGCTCGGGCCGGAAAGGGCCAAGGCCCTCCTGCGCGCGTTCGGCTCGGTGGCGGCCATCCGTCGCGCCACAACGGACGACCTACAGCAGGTCAAGGGCATCGGTCCAGACCTGGCCGAACGCATCGTCCGCGCGCTTGGTGCCTCCGAGACGGCACCTGATGAGATGCTGGCGTCGGAGGTGCGCGAATGACAGGCGTCGAGGTGGTTCTGGTCACGGGCATGAGTGGGGCAGGGCGGTCTACCGCTGCTCGCGCCCTCGAAGACCAGGGCTGGTTCGTCGTGGACAACCTCCTGCCCGGGCTCATTCCCGAGACCGTCGGCGCATTGGCCGACGAGGATGTCACGCGTGTCGCCGTCGTGGTCGACGTGCGCGGTGGGAAGTTCTTCGCTGACACCGAGCGCGCGCTCATGCGCTTGCGCGACGACGGCCTGGACGTGCGGATCCTCTTCCTGGAGGCATCTGACGAGAGTCTGGTCCGTCGCTTCGAGAGCAATCGACGTCCACATCCCCTCCAGAAGGGGGAGCGACTCGTCGATGGCCTCAGTCGCGAGCGAACTGCACTCGCGGGCCTTCGCGCGGAGGCGGACCTGGTCATCGACACCAGCCAATTGAACGTCCACGAGCTCCGGCGCCGGGTGGAGGCCGCCTTCACGGGTCCGGCACTTGCCCTTCGCGCGACCGTGATGTCGTTCGGCTTCAAGTACGGGATTCCCGTCGACGCAGACATCGTCCTTGACGCGCGATTCCTGCCCAATCCGCACTGGGTGGAGGCACTACGTCCGCACACCGGCCTCGATGCGGATGTCCGTGACTACGTCATCGACACGCCTGCAGCCGTCACCTTCCTCGATGAGGTCACCCGACTGCTCGACGTCATGGCACAGGGCTATCTCCACGAGGGCAAGCGCTACGTCACGGTCGCGATCGGATGCACCGGCGGGAAGCACCGCAGTGTCGCCTTGACGGAGGAGGTCGCCGAGCGGCTCTCCGGGCAGGGTGCGGAGACCATGGTCATTCACCGCGACCTCGGGCGAGAGTGAGTGTGCCGCGCCGCGTCGTTGCCCTCGGGGGTGGACACGGGCTTTCGGTCACCCTGGCGGCGCTGAGACAGCTGGGCGTCGAGCCCACGGCGATCGCGGGTACCGGCGACGATGGGGGATCGAGCGGCCGCCTGAGGGCCCACCTGGGCGTCCCGCCGCCCGGGGACCTGCGCATGGCGCTGGCCGCCCTGGCTGACGAGGGACTGTGGCTCCGGGTCCTGCAGCACCGATTCGGGGGTTCCGGCGACGTCGAGGGACATGCGCTGGGCAACCTCATCCTCGTCGCCCTCTGGGAGGAGACCGGTGACCTCGTAGCCGGACTGGATCGCCTCGGGGCCGTCCTCGGCGTTCGTGGGCGCGTGCTGCCCAATTGCCTAGAGCCTGTGGTCGTCGTCGCCGACGTGATCGATGCGGGCGGCGACAAGCGAGAGGTACGCGGTCAGGCGCGGCTCACTGCCGGTGAAGGACGCATCCAAGGTCTGCGCCTCGAGCCACCCGCACCACGCGAGTGCCCGGAGGCTGTGAGCGCCATCGCCCAGGCCACCCACGTCGTCATCGGTCCAGGGTCGTGGTTCACCAGCGTCCTCACGCACACGCTTGTCCCCGCGATCGACCAGGCGCTGCGGGAAACCCGTGCACGCATCACGCTCATCGCCAATGCCGGTCCCCAGGCGGGAGAGACCGAGGGCTTCACCACGTTGCGCTATCTGGAGTCGTGGCGTGACTTCGCCCCCGGATTGCACGTCGACGATGTCATCGTCGACGCCACAGCGGGGGATTCGCATGATGCCCTCGTCGAGGCCGCCAGCGCCCTGGGGGCTCGCCTGCATGCCCGCGAGGTCCTGGCATCGCCCGGCCTGCACGATCCCCGGCTCCTCGCCGCAGCCCTCTCGGACACCCTTGCCTAGGCGTGGCAGGATGGCGCGGTGGCCATGACCGCAGAGGTGAAGGACGAACTCAGTCGTCTTGAGGTGACCAAGTCCTGCTGCCGCAAGGCCGAGGTCTCTTCGCTTCTGCGTTTCGGAGGGGGCCTGCACATCGTCGCGGGCCGCATCGTCGTCGAAGCCGATCTCGACGCGGGCTCCACGGCCCGGCGCCTGCGCAAGGACCTCACCGAGGTGTACAACCAGGACAGCGAGATCGCCATCGTCCAAGCCGGCGGGCTCCGCAAGGCGCAGCGATATGTTGTACGAATCGTCTCGGGCGGAGAGCACCTCGCTCGGCAGACGGGGTTGGTCGATGCATCTGGACGCCCGGTGCGTGGGTTGCCCCCGGCGGTGGTCTCCGGTGGGGTTTGCGACGCAGAGTCCGCATGGCGCGGCGCCTTCTTGGCTCATGGTTCGCTGACCGAGCCTGGACGATCCGCAGCCCTCGAGGTCACGTGCCCGGGGCCCGAGGCCGCCTTGGCCCTCGTCGGTGCCGCACGACGACTGGGTATTCCCGCGAAATCGCGCGAGGTCAGGGGAGTGGATCGCGTGGTCATCCGCGATGGAGACGCCATCGGGGCCATGCTCACTCGGATGGGGGCGCACTCCAGCGTCCTCGTGTGGGAGGAACGGCGCATGCGCCGCGAGGTGCGGGCAACCGCGAACCGGCTCGCGAACTTCGACGACGCCAATCTGCGTCGCTCTGCGCGGGCAGCGGTGGCCGCAGGAGCCCGCGTCCGCAGAGCCATGGAAATTCTGGGCGACGAGGTCCCGGACCACCTCGCTGAGGCGGGTCGGCTTCGCCTCGAGCACCGTCAGGCGAGCCTGGAGGAGCTGGGCGCCCTTGCTGACCCGCCCATGACCAAGGATGCCGTGGCGGGTCGCATCCGCCGCCTGCTGGCCACAGCCGACAAGAAAGCCTCTGATCTGGGCATTCCGGGGACGGAGGCCGCGCTGGCGGAGGCCGATATCGACGCCCTCGAGGCCGAACTCCACGCCGAGCTCGACGGTCAACTCGAGGGCGAGTCGGACGGATCTTCGGACGTGGGGGAGACAGCCCAGGCCTAGGGCCCGGCACGCGCCCGGCCGCGCGCCATGGGGGCCCATGTAAACGTGTACGGTAGGGTTTTGGAAGTCGTCACCTTCATCGGGAGAGCAACGTGACCATCACCGTGGGCATCAACGGATTCGGCCGCATCGGCCGCAACTTCTATCGGGCTCTGGTGGCCTCCGGCGCGCCTGATATCGAGGTGGTCGGCATCAACGATCTCACCGACACCGAGACGCTGGCCCATCTACTCAAGTACGACAGTGTGCTGGGACGCTTCCCCCTGCCGGTGAGTTACGGCGATGGCACCCTCACGGTGGGCGACAGGACGATCACGGTGACGGCCGAGAAGGATCCGGCGGCGCTGCCCTGGGGCTCACTCGGCGTGGACATCGTCATCGAGTCGACAGGCCACTTCACCGACGCAACCAAGGCGCGGGCGCATCTGGACGCTGGCGCGAAGAAGGTGATCATCTCGGCCCCGGCCAAGAATGAGGACATCACCATCGTCATGGGTGTCAACGAGATCGACTACGACCCGACCAAGGACTCGGTCATCTCCAACGCCTCGTGCACCACGAATTGTCTCGCGCCGATGGCCAAGGTCCTCGACGACTCTTTCGGCATCGTGCGGGGCATGATGACGACGATTCACGCATATACGAACGACCAGCGGATCCTGGATTTCCCTCACTCGGATCTGCGACGCGCCCGTGCTGCTGCGATCAACATGATTCCGACCACGACGGGAGCGGCCAAGGCCATCGGCCTGGTGCTGCCGCAGCTGAAGGGGCGCCTCGACGGCTATGCGATGCGCGTGCCCACTCCTACGGGATCGGCCACCGACCTCACCGTGGAACTCGCCCGGCCGGCCACCGCTGACGAGATCAACACGGCGATGAAGGTGGCGAGCGAAGGGGCCCTCAAGGGCATCCTGCAGTACACCGCGGACCCGATCGTCTCCACGGACATCGTGACCGATCCGGCATCTGTCATCTTCGACTCCGGGCTGACTAACTCCATGGGGACCATGGCCAAGGTCGTGGGCTGGTACGACAACGAGTGGGGCTACTCCAATCGCCTCATCGATCTCACGCAGTACGTCGGCGCGCGCCTGTGAGCGATCGGCTCTCCGCGCTCGACGTTTCCGGGCGCACCGTCCTCGTCCGCAGCGATCTCAACGTACCCATGGCGAAGGATGCCCCCGTCATCACCGATGATGGGCGCATTCGCGCCAGCGCCCCCACCATCGCTCGCCTCCACGAGCGCGGTGCCCGGGTCGTCGTTGCTGCGCATCTGGGTCGCCCGAAGGGCCAGGTGAATCCCGCGTTGTCCCTTGCCCCGGTGGCTGATCGGCTCGCTGACGTTCTGGGGCTGCCAGTGACCTTCGTGCCCGCCGTGACGGGCGAGACCGTGGATGCGGCCATCGCAGCTCTTCCCATGGACGGCGTCGCGCTCCTGGAAAACGTCCGATTCGACCCACGAGAGACCAGCAAGGACCCGATGGAGCGAGCCTCCCTCGCGCGCGAGTGGGCCACATGGGCTGACGCCTATGTCAGCGATGGCTTCGGTGTGGTGCACCGGGAGCAGGCGTCGGTGACCGATGTCGCTCGCGAGCTGCCTTCAGCCCCGGGTCTGCTCGTGGAGGCCGAGCTCACCAGCTTCGAGCGGGTCCTCCATGATCCTGCCCGCCCCTACGCTGTAGTTCTCGGCGGCGCCAAGGTGTCCGACAAGCTTGCCGTCATCGGCCACCTGCTCCAACGCGTCGACCGCATCCTCATCGGTGGTGGCATGGCGTTTACATTCCTCCGCGCGCAAGGATTCTCCGTCGGTGACTCGCTGCTGCAGGAGGATCTCATCCCCACGGTGCGCGAGATCATGGACCGAGCGCGGCGGGACGGGGTCGACATCCTCCTTCCCGACGATGTCGTCATCGCATCGGAGTTCGCGGCGGACGCGACGACGCGCGTCGTGAGCGTCGGGGAGATCCCTGCTGGCTGGATGGGCCTGGACATCGGCCCCGACACCGCGCGCCGGTACGCAGCAGCCCTCGCCGACGCGCGAACCATCGTCTGGAACGGTCCCATGGGCGTGTTCGAGATGCCCGCTTTCGCTGGGGGGACCCGGGTCATCGCCGAGACCATGGCGGCTTCGGACGCTTTCACGGTGGTCGGCGGCGGGGACTCCGCGGCCGCTATTCGCCACCTTGACATCGACGAAAAGCGCTTCAGCCACATCTCCACGGGGGGCGGTGCCAGCCTCGAGCTACTCGAGGGCAAGGATCTGCCCGGGATCTCCGTACTCGCGAAGGAGGGGCAATGACCGAGGGGCGCCGCCCGCTCATGGCGGGCAATTGGAAGATGAACGTCAATCACCTCGAGGCCATCGCGCTTGTCCAGAAGCTGGCATTTGCCCTCAATGACGCTGACTATGACGCGGTCGATGTCGCTGTCATCCCGCCCTTCACGGACCTCCGGTCGGTCCAGACGCTCATCGATGGCGACAGATACCGCATCACGTACGGCGCCCAGGATCTCTCGGTTCATGATTCCGGTGCCTACACCGGAGAGATCTCGGGCGCGATGCTCGCCAAGCTCGGCTGCACCTACGTGCTCGTGGGGCACAGCGAGAGACGCGAGTACCACGCCGAAGGCGACGACATTGTGGCGGCCAAGGTCCGTGCTGCCCAGCGTCACGGACTCACTCCTATCCTGTGCGTGGGAGAGGGCCTGGATGTGCGCCGCGAGGGCGGCCAGGTGCCGCACGTTCTCGCGCAGGTGACGGCGGCGATTGACGGACTCGCGCCCGACGCTGTGTCATCCGTTGTCATCGCCTATGAGCCTGTGTGGGCGATCGGCACGGGCGAGGTGGCGACACCTGCGGACGCGCAGGAGGTCTGCGGCGCCATCCGCGCACTGCTGGAGGAGCAGATAGGAACGGGAGCGGATGCCGTGCGTATCCTCTACGGCGGGTCGGTGAAGGTCTCGAATGTTGCCGCCATCATGGCCCAGGAGGATGTCGACGGGTGCCTGGTCGGAGGAGCCAGCCTCGACCCGGACGAGTTCGTGGGCATCGTGCGCTACCGGCTGCTCAACGCCGAGCAGGCGGGGGAGTGAACCACTCGCGTGGTACGGTCATCGACGTCCCCGGGCGCGCAATGCGCCCTTCGCATGGAGGAGTGACAGCGTGACGACCGTCCTCGTCATCGCCTTGGCGATCCTGCTGGTGATCACCAGCGTCTTGCTGGTCGTCCTTATTCTTCTGCACCGGGGAAAGGGCGGCGGCCTGTCCGACCTGTTCGGCGGTGGGGTCAGTTCGTCGATCGGCGGGTCATCGGTCGCGGAAAAGAACCTCGATCGGTTGACGGTGGGCATCGCTCTCATCTGGGCGGCTTCCATTGTCGCGGTCGGTCTACTCGTTCGAACCGGTTCGTAGCAGCAGTCCACATCAAGACCACGTCGAGGAGGGCTAGTGGCCGGAGGAAGTGCGATTCGTGGCAGCCGCGTAGGCGCAGGCCCCATGGGCGAAGCCGAACGGGGCGAGACCGCACCGCGCGTGTTCGTCACCTTCTGGTGTGCACGCGGCCATGAGACGACTCCGAGCTTCGCCGCCGATGCTCCGATCCCGGACCAGTGGGATTGCCCTCGATGCGGCTGGCCGGCCAGCCAGGACGAGCAGGCGCCACCCGCGCCGCCGAAGATCGAGCCGTACAAGACGCACCTTGCCTACGTGAAGGAGCGTCGGAGCGACGAGGACGGCGCCGCAATCTTGGAAGAGGCGCTCGAAAAGCTACGTCGGTCTTAGCGCCGACGCTGCCGCGGAGTCGATCCAGGCGACGCAGGCCCGGGTGCCCACGGCGCCCGCTGCTGGCACGTCCACGGGATTCGTCGTGGGGTCCATCGCTTGAGCAATGGCTGCGGCCTTCTCCTGGCCCGCGGCGACAAGCCACACGTCGTCCGCCGACCGGATGGTCGGGAACGTCATCGTGATTCGGGTGGGAGGCGGCTTGGGGCTTGCGTGAACCGCGACGATGGCGTCACCAGTTTTGGCGGCGGGCGATTCCGGGAAGATCGAGGCCACATGGCCCTCCGGGCCCACACCCAGGAGCAGTACATCGAACCGCGGTAGCGATCCGTCGGCCGATGACCGCGCAAGCGCGTCGGCGTAGTCAAGAGCGGCTTGCTCGACCCCCTGACCCGTGTCGGCGGGCATCGCATGAACATGGCCAGGTACGAGGGGGACCCGGTCGAGCAGGACAGCGGCTGCCTGGGTGACGTTGCGGTCGGGATCGCCGTCGGGAAGGAACCTCTCGTCACCCCACCACAGATGGAGCGCCGACCAGTCGACGGGCAGTGGGGCGAGGGCAGCCATGACAGCAGTTCCGATGCCGCCTCCCGTGAGCACCACATGGGCGACCCCCCGCTCCTGCTGTGCCACCGCGATGCGGTCCGCCAGTGCCTGCGCAACGTCCGTCGCGAGAGCGTCTGCGGTAGGGCGTACTTCGACGGTCCTGTTCACGACTGATCCCCCCATGATGCGAGCACGTCCCCATAGACCTCGTCCGGATCAAGGCGGCGCAGTTCCTCGCTCAGCAGGTCTGGCAGGCCCCGTCGGGGTAGCGCGATCGTCGACTCGGGCACGCCGGGCCGGGTGAGTGTGGCGACCGATCCATCCGGTCGCGACAAGGTGATCGCGCCTTGCGGCGTATCCAGGGCGACCTGCGTGATGCCGGGGCCGTCCGCCGCGGTGAATGCGACCTCGATGCTCAGTGCCCAGCGCAGCCAGGCGGCGAGCAGGATGGCGCTGGGATTGTCGGCCTCGGCTTCGACACTGGCCGAGCGCACCGCGGTCCGACCGTCATCGAGGAGCGATGCCAGCGCGCTGCGCCAGGACGTGAGTCGTGTCCAGGCCAGGTCGCAGTCCCCAGGGACGTATCCGGCTCGGCGCTCCCTCAGAGCTGCCGCGGGATCTACCGCTGTCGCGGTGTCGGTGATCCGTCGCTGGCAGTGCCGGCCGATGGGGTCATCGGCCGGGACGGGAGGAGGATCGGTCGGCCACCAGGAGACGACGGGTGTATCTGGGAGTAGCAGGGGGATCACGACGG
Source organism: Candidatus Nanopelagicales bacterium (assembly GCA_049431945.1). Lineage (GTDB taxonomy): Bacteria > Actinomycetota > Actinomycetes > S36-B12 > S36-B12 > Mxb001. The sequence continues at coordinate 44,373 of JBMTDJ010000002.1, forward strand.
AGTTTGCATGCCCGGAGCGATCACCGCGCAGCCGGACGATGGCGACCTCGCCCGGGCCGTCATCCCCGCCGACCATGACCTGGGCATCGATCTGGTCGGTGCCCCGGCCGGGACGCGGGATGAGTGTGAGAATCCGCATCGGATGCTGGCGCGCGGACAGCACCGCTGCCTCCGTGGCGTCCGACGCGAACTCCTCGTCGCTGAGGATGAGCATGGTGAGGACCATCCCGGTGGCCGGGGATCCCATGCGATGCCGCTCCTCGGCGATCGCGCGGGAGATCTCACCGCCGCTGGTGTCCTCGAGGCGGATCATGGGCGCCTCCATTGACGGCCGTCACGGGCGATCATGTCGTAGGCGCACGCCGGGCCCCATCCGCCGGAAGCGTACTGCTCCGGCTGTCCCATGCCGGACCACTGGTCGAGGATCGGATCGAGGATGCGCCAACTCAGATCCACCTCGGTGCTATTGGGGAACAGTGGCGGCTCCCCGAGGAGCACGTCGAGGATGAGACGCTCATACGCCTCGGGGCTGGTATCGACGAATGAATCGCCGTATTGGAAGTCCATGGTGACGTCGCGTACGTCCATGCCCGTCGTTCCCGGCACCTTGGAGCCGAAGCGCACGGTCACCCCCTCGTCAGGCTGGATGCGAAAGACCAGGGCGTTGTCGGACAGTTCGCCGACCGAAGACAGCTCGAAAGGAAGGTGCGGCGCCCGCTTGAAGATGACGGCAACCTCCGTCACTCGCCGGCCGAGCCGCTTGCCCGTGCGCAGGTAGAACGGCACCCCCGCCCAGCGCCGGTTGTCCACGGTCACGCGGATCGCGGCGAAGGTCTCCGTGGTGCTGCCTGGCGGGATTCCTTCCTCTTCGAGGAATCCGCGCACGGGAACGCCGCCTTGCCAACCGGCGGCGTACTGGCCGCGCGCGGTGTGTGCGGCAATATCCTCGGGCACCGTGATGGCGCTGAGGACCTTCTCCTTCTCTGTGCGCACCTCGCGGGGTCGGAAGGAGAGCGGCTCCTCCATTGCGGTGAGGGCCAAAAGCTGCAGCAGATGGTTCTGGATCACGTCTCGTGCGGCACCAATGCCGTCGTAGTAGCCCGCGCGGCCGGCAATGCCGATGTCCTCGGCTTGGGTGATCTGCACGTTGTCAACGAAGTTCGAATTCCACAGGGGCTCGAACATCGTGTTGGCGAAGCGGACAGCGAGGATGTTCTGAACTGTCTCCTTGCCGAGATAGTGGTCGATACGGAAGATCTCGTCCGGGGTGAATGCCGAATTGAGCACTCGATCGAGCTCCTCAGCGCTAGCCAGATCGTGCCCGAAGGGCTTCTCGATCACGACCCGGCGCCATTCACCATCCTTGCGCTCACTGAGCCCGCTCGCTTTGAGATGTTCGACGACGACGGGGAAGAGGCCGGGAGGAATTGAGAGGTAGAACGCGTGATTGCCCATGGTGCCGCGTTGGTCGTCCACCTCTGCGACAACCCTCGCCAGCTGGCGATAGGCGTCCGCGTCGGCAATGTCGCCCTCGACGAAGCGGATGCCCTCGGAGAGTTGCGCCCATACGTCCTCGCGAAACGGCGTGCGGGCGTACTCGCGAACGGCGTCGTGCACCTCCTGTGCGAAGTCCTCGTCGTCCCACTGTCTTCGCGCGAAGCCGACGAGCCCGAAGCCCGGGGGGAGCAGTCCCCTGTTAGCTAGATCGTAAATGGCGGGCATGATCTTTTTGCGCGCGAGGTCGCCGGTGACGCCGAAGAGCACGAGACCACAGGGGCCGGCGACCTTGGGGAGTCGCCGATCCCGAGGATCCCGAAGCGGGTTGATCATCGAACCGCGTCATCCAGAGCCTGCTGGACCGTGGTGAGGAGCTCCGCCCATGATGCGTCGAACTTCTCCACGCCCTCGTCCTCGAGTACTTGGCAGACCTCGGGCTCGTGAATACCCAGGGCGGAGAGGGCGTCCCAGACCGCACGGGACTCGTCCTGGGTTCCGCTCACCGTGTCACGCACCTCACCGGTGTACCCGGCGCACGCTGCAAGGGTCGCGGCCGGCATCGTGTTGACGCATCCCGGCGCGACGAGGCCCATGACGTAGAGCGTCGGTGGGAAGGCGGGGTCCTTGACCCCCGTCGACGCCCACAGCGGCCGCTGCGTGCGCGCGCCCAGTGCCGCGAGCGACCGCCATCGATCCGACGCCATGGCCTCCTGGTATACCCCCCAGGCGAGTCGCGCGCTGGCCAGGCCGGCCTTGCCCCGCAGGGCCTGCGCCTCGTCAGTTCCCACGGCTGCGAGGCGCTTGTCGACCTCGGTGTCCATGCGGCTGACGAAGAATGACGCAACGGACTCGATCTTGGACAGGTCATGACCGTGGGAGTGAGCGCGTTCTAGACCCGACATCCATGCATCGAGCACCTCGGCGTAGCGCTCGATGCTGAAGATGAGGGTGACGTTGACGCTAATGCCCGATCCGAGCGTTTCCGTGATGGCAGGCAGCCCTTCGGCCGTGCCAGGGATCTTGATGAGCACGTTGCCGCGATCCACCATGCCATGGAGGAGTCGCGCCTGGAGGATCGTGCCGTCGGTGTCACGCGCCAGGCGCGGATCCACCTCGATCGAGACACGTCCATCCACCCCGTCGGAATCACGCCATAGGCCGGAGAAGATGTCGCACGCTTCGCGCACGTCCGTCGTAGTGAGAGCGCGCACTGCATCGTCTACTGACGCGCCCGACTCTCGGAGCTCCCGGATCTGGTCGGCGTATGCGGAGCTAGCACCACTGAGCGCCTTGGCAAAGATCGTCGGGTTCGTCGTCACGCCGCGCACGTCCTCGTGGGCGATGAGGTGGCCGAGGTCGCCGGACGCTATGCGTTCGCGATCGAGGTCATCAAGCCAGATAGACACCCCGGCCCGGGTGAGGGCAGTGAGAGCAGCAGGCGTGGTCATGCGGTGCCTCCAGAGTTGATGAGGTCGCGGACGGCCTGGGCGACGGCGTCGGCGGTGATTCCGAATTCCTTCATGAGCAGGGCCCCGTCCGCACTCGCGCCGAAGTGGTCGATTCCCACGACCGCTCCGCGCGCGCCGACGTACTTCCACCAGCCATAGGTTGCGCCGGCTTCGACTGCCACGCGCACCGCCTGATCGTCGGGAAGGACCGACTCTCGATATGCGGCATCCTGCGCATCGAACCATTCGAGGCACGGAGCCGACACCACACGCGTGGCCGTGCCCTCTGCTTCGAGGATGTCGCGGGCGGCTAGGGCCACCTGCACCTCCGACCCCGTGGCAATCACGATGGCGGCTGCCGGCGACGATGCCTCGGCGAGGACGTACGCGCCACGGGCGGTGCCGGTGGCTGACCCGTAGGCGGATCGGTCGATCACGGGCAATCCCTGACGGGACAGGATCAGCCCGGTGGGGGTTGCGCGACGCAGCGCCTCGAGCCAGGCCTGGGCGGTCTCATTGCCATCCGCCGGACGAACCACGGCCAGCCCCGGGATGCCGCGCAGTGACCACAGGTGCTCGATGGGCTGATGAGTGGGCCCATCCTCGCCAAGGCCCACCGAGTCATGGGTCCAGACATAGACGACGGCAGTTTGCATGAGCGCGGCGAGCCGCACCGACCCGCGCATGTAGTCGGAGAAGACCAGGAAGGTACCGCCGAAGCAGCGGGTCAGGCCCTCGAGGGCGATGCCGTTGAGAATCGCCCCCATCGCATGCTCGCGAATGCCGAAGTGGATGACCCGACCGTATGGAGAGGAATCCGGAGCACCGCTGCCGGCGGGGAGGAACGACAGACCTCCTTCGATGGTCGTGTTGTTGGACTCGGCCAGGTCGGCCGATCCACCCCAGAGTTCGGGCATGCGCTGGGCCAGTGCGTTGATGACCTTTCCGGATGCTGCACGTGTGGCTATCGAGGTACCGGCCGGGAAGTCCGGAAGACAGTCGGACAGACCCGCGGGAAGCTCGCGGCGCAGTAGTCGGTCGAGGAGCTCCGCCTGCTGCGGATGAGTCCTACGCCAAGCCGCGAAGACCTCATCCCACTCGCGGTGGAGCCGGGCGCCCCGCGCAGCAACCGAGCGCGCGTGGTCGAGGACGTTGTCGGGCAATTGGAAGTCCTTGGTGGGGTCCAGACCAAGCACGGCCTTGGTCGCGGCGACTTCGTCGACCCCCAGCGCCGAGCCATGCGCCTTGGCGGTATTGCGGGCGTGAGGGGCTGGCCAGGCGATAGTGCTGCGCATGGCGATGAACGTCGGTCGCTCCTGCTGCGACACGGCAGCTTCGAGCGCCCCGGCAAGGGCGAGAACGTCGACGTCCCCGTCGGGGGTCATGCCCACGTAGTGGACGTTCCATCCGTACGCCTCGTAGCGCGCGAGAACGTCCTCGTGGAAGGCCACTCCGGTGTCGCCTTCGATCGAAATGTGGTTGTCGTCCCAGATGACCGTGAGGTTGCCCAGGCGCTGGATGCCGGCGAGCGACGAAGCCTCGCCGGAGATCCCCTCTTCAAGATCGCCGTCGGAAGCGATGACCCAGACCCGGTGGTCGAAGGGACTGAAGCCCCAGGGTGCGTCCGGGTCGAGCAGGCCGCGTTGGTAGCGCGATGCCATGGCCATGCCAACGGCGGTAGCGATGCCCTGGCCCAGCGGACCCGTGGTCGTCTCCACTCCGACGGTATGACCGTGCTCAGGATGCCCGGGCGTGAGGCTGCCCGCGGTGCGAAATGACTCCAGGTCCGACAGTTCCAACCCGTATCCGGACAGGAACAGCTGGATGTAGAGCGTGAGACTCGAGTGACCGCACGACAGCACGAATCGGTCCCGTCCCAGCCAGGCGGGGTCGTGAGGGTCATGCCTCAGGAATCGTTGGAAGAGCAGATAGGCCGCTGGTGCCAGGCTCATCGCCGTCCCCGGGTGCCCGTTGCCGACCTTCTGGACAGCATCCATGGCCAGCGCGCGAATCGTGGCGACGGTTCGTCGGTCGAGCTCGTCCCAGGTCAGGCCCCCCTCCCCGATGAGAGGGAGCGGCATGGGGTACGTCGTAGTGTCGGTCACGTGGGCAGCCTAGCGACGCCCTCGCCTCCGTGGGAGGCATCGCTAGACTGCCGAAGGAAGTTCGCGCACGCTTATCCCGCGGTCCACCGAGCCGCGGTCCACCGAGGGAGTCACATGGCGCAGGTCGATGACCGACCCGCCGGTGCTCGCGGGGGCCCGGGCCGGGTTATTCGGGACTATGTCGCCATCACCAAGCCCCGCATCATCGAACTCCTTCTCGTCACGGCCATCCCTACGATGATCCTCGCCGCCCGAGGGTGGCCACATCTCCGAGTCGCCGTCGCGGTGATCGTCGGCGGCATGCTCGCTGCCGGTGGGGCGAACGCCTTCAACAGTGTCTACGACCGTGACATAGACGCAAAGATGGCCAGGACGCACGCGCGGCCCATTGCGGCTGGAACTGTCTCCGTACGCGGTGGTGTCATCCTGGCCAGTCTCCTGTCGGTCGCCAGCCTGGTGGTGCTCGGCACGCTCGCGAATCTGCTCGCCGCTCTCCTCGGGGCGATAGCCATTGCCTTCTATGCGGTGGGATACACGATGCTGCTCAAGCGCCGTACCCCTCAGAACATCGTGTGGGGCGGTGCAGCGGGGTGCATGCCGGTCCTCATCGCTTGGGCCGCCGTCACCGGCAGCCTGAGCTGGGCGCCAGTCATCCTCTTTTTCATTGTCTTCTGGTGGACTCCACCGCACTACTGGCCGCTATCCCTGCGCTACCGAGACGACTATGCCGCGGCGGGTGTCCCCATGCTTCCCGTCGTTGCCGAGACGTCGTCAGTCACGCGGAGGATCATCGTCTACTCCTGGATCATGGTGGCCTTCTCGCTGATCCTTATCCCCGTTGCCGGGATGGGACTGGTCTATTCGATCTCCGCGGTGGTTCTCGGCGCGGTCTTCGTCGTCGAAGCCCACTTGCTCGGACGTCGTGCTCGTCTGCTTGTCGACGGGGGTGGCTCTGATGTCGCGCAGGGCCGGGACATACGGCCTATGCGGCTCTTCCACTGGTCGATCACCTATCTGGCGTTGCTTTTCCTCGCGGTGGCAGTGGATCCGTTCATCGCCGGCTAGCGAGCGGGTGCTGCGACGAGTGACCCTCGCGTACGTGTGCTCAGCAGCACAAAGACGACGGTCGCCCAGACCAGGCAGGCGCCAAGCATGTGGATGGCGACGAGCAACCAGGGCAGACCTGTGAAGTACTGCGCATAGCCGATGAATCCCTGTACCAGCGCGATCGCGACCAGCGTCACGGCGAGGCGCCGCGTTCGCACCGGAGCCGCAGTGACCCGCAGGGCGACGATGAGACCCACTGTGAGGCCGAGGAAGAGCAGGACCGAGTCGGCATGGAGCCACGCCATCGTGCGCGGGTCAACCCCGAACCTCGCCTCCGTGTCGGCGTCGCCCGAGTGCGGGCCGCTCCCCGTGACGATGACACCCAGGATCACGACGATGGCGGTGACTGCGACGAGTGCCCAGGTCAGCCACGCGACCTCGCGCCGGACCAGGGGGGTCACCGGCCGGTCGCCGGACTCGCCCGAGCGGACAACGAGGACGACGCAACCGGCGATGATCGCCATGGACACGAGGAAGTGTGCCGAGACCGCCCAGGGACTCAGGCCCGTGAGGACTGTCACCCCACCCAGGACGGCCTGGACGACGGTGCCCACAAGCGGGATGGCGGCCAGGGACAGCACCGTGGTGCGCGGGACAAGGCCGGCCCGTCTGGTTCGTCGCCACCATACGAAGGCGCCAACGACCGCGGCGATCGCCAGTGCCGCGAGCACGAAGGTGAGCAGTCGGTTGCCGAACTCGACGAATTTGTGCCACGACTCTTCCTGGCGGGAGGTGGGGATGTATGACCCCTCGGCGCATTCGGGCCAGGTCGGACAGCCCAGGCCGGACCCGGTGAGGCGCACGATGCCGCCCGTCACGACGATGCCGATCTGGGCCACGAGGTTGGCGATGAATATCCCGCGCAGCCACCGGGGTGCGCGCCCTGCGACAGCGTCAGCGAGCGATGGCCGGTCGAGGTCGGTCGCCATGTATTGAGCCTACGACGAACGTGAATCAGCGCCAGGCGAAGGTGCGGCGGGCCACGAGGGTCCCGACCAGGCCCCAGATCGCGAGCAGCGCACCATCGATGGCCAGGCCGTTTGCGTCCGGGTAGCCCGTGCTCCACCTGAGGAGGTCTCCGAGGGCCGACGACGGAAGCACCGAGACGACGGGCTGCACGGCATCGGGCAGGACCGTGGCGGGAAAAGTAGCGCCTCCCGCGACCACCAGCACGAGGAACACGGCGTTGGCGATCGCCAGGGTTGCCTCTGCGCGCACAGCGCCGCCGAGCGCGAATCCGAGGGCGGCGAAGCATCCCGTGCCCACGAGGGCGATGGGCGCGAGTGCCATCGCTGACCACTCGGGGCGCCAACCCAGGACGGTTGCCGTCGCGCAGAGCAGGGTGACCTGCAATGCGGTGACAATGAGTGCCGTGATGACCCGGGCGCCCAGGATGGACACCCTGGACAGCGGTGTAGTGGCCAGCATCACGAGAGCCCCTGATCGGCGATCGAAGCCCACGCCGATTGCCAGGGACGTGAACGCGCTCGCGATGATCGCCACCGTGATGACACCGCCGAGGGCCTCAGGCAGTCGACCGGCTCCCGCAGGTGCCGTAAGGGGGATGGCCGGGATGAGCGTGACGCCAATGAGAAGTGCGACGGGGATGACAATGGTGAGCAGCAACTGCTCACCATTGCGCAGGAGAATGCGCAGGTCGAACCAGGCCTGGGTGATCACTCGCGGCGCTCCCCGTCGGTGAGGCGCCAGTACAGGTCGGACAGGCCTTCGGTGCCCAGGGCGAGATTGCGCGGCTGCACACCGTGCTGCGCGCACCACGAGGCGACGGTGGCCAGCGCATGTGGTGACGACGTGCCCTCGATCCGGTAGCGCCCAGGCGAGATCTCTTCGACCCGGCACCCTTCGGGGAGTGCACTCACCAGGCTCGCCCTGTCCAGGTGGAGCGGTCCTTCGAAGCTGATCGCTTCGCTGCTGTCGGCGACCAATGAGGAGAGGGGCCCCTGCCTCAGGCAGCGCCCCTCGGAGATGATGGCGATCTCGTCGGCAAGCGCCTCGGCCTCGTCGAGGAGATGTGTGCACAGCAGGACGGTGCAGCCCCCTGTTCGAAGCCTGTCAATGGCCCGCCAGACGAGCGCACGGCCTCGGGGGTCGAGCCCCGCAGTGGGCTCGTCGAGGATGACCATGTCAGGGTGCCCGACAAGAGCGCACGCCAGGCTTACACGTCGACGCTCTCCGCCGGAGAGCCTGCGCATGGTCGTCCGCCCCAATGCATCGAGTCCCCATGCCGCGATGAGATCGCCCGCGGTGTCGGGCTCACCCCGCAGCCTTGCGACATGCCGCACGACTTCGGCAGCGTGCGCCCCCGACGGCAGGCCATCGTCCTGGACCATGACATTGACGCGCCTTCGCGCGTCCGCGCGACCCGGTATGCCCCCGAGGACCATCGCGGAGCCGGATTGCTGCTGGATGAGCCCGGAGAGGACGCCGACGGCAGTCGACTTGCCCGCGCCGTTGGGTCCGAGAAGTGCCGTCACCCTCCCTCGGGGGATCGAGAGGTCGAGCCCGGCAAGACCACGTCCAGGGGAGTGTCCGGCACCGGGATACGCCACCACCACCTGATCGAGGCGTGCGGCGTCCACACGCGGAAGTGTCCACCACGGCGGACTCGGGTCGGCCCCGCGGGTCGGCCACGCCGGCCCTGTCCGGCTCTGTTGCGGCCCCCCGGCTTGCGCTCGCTCGGATTTGCGACACAATATGGGTGTGAAATTCCCGAGCCCCGCCGCGGAGCGGGTGGCGCGTGCCCTCCTCGAGGAGGGTCCCGCGACCGCCGCAGAGCTGGCGCTGCGTCTGGGGCACAGCCCGACCGTGGTTCGGCGTCACCTCGACGCGCTCGCCGCCGAGGGCTTCGTCCAGGCGGACGAAAGCCGGCCGTTCGGCCCAGTGCCTGTCCGCGGCAGGGGGCGTCCGGCCCGGGTCTTTTCGCTCACGGACGCCGGAAGTCACGCCTTCGACGTCGACTACGACGACCTCGCGGTCTCGGCACTGGACTACCTGCAGCGCACGTACGGGGACGACGCCGTTCGCGAGTTCGCGCGCGAGCGCGCCCGCGAACTCGTGTCTCGGCACACGGTCGCCGTCGAGGCAGCCGCCTCGCCCGCCGCGAAACTGGATGTCCTCGCCGACGGACTCGCGGCGGACGGCTACGCGGCGACCACGGCCGATACCGACGGCGGTCCCCAACTGTGCCAGCATCACTGCCCGGTCCGGCACGCGGCGATGCGCTTCCCGCAATTGTGCGACGCCGAGACGGAGGCCTTCGAGGAGCTCCTCAGCACGCATGTACTTCGCCTGGCCACGATTGGTCGCGGTGATGGAATCTGCACCACGTTGGTACCCGCCCTCATGAACCGGAGGACTTCCGCATGACGACCATGGAACACCCCGAGCTCGATGGCCTAGGTCGCTACGAATACGGCTGGAGTGACCCCGACGTCGCCGGGGCCATGGCCAAGCGCGGCCTCAGCGAGGACGTCGTTCGTGAGATCAGCGCCCTCAAGGGGGAGCCGGAGTGGATGCTGGACCTGCGGCTCAAGGGGCTTCGCCTGTTCGAGAAGAAGCCCATGCCTGCCTGGGGCTCCAATCTCAGCGGCATCGACTTCGACAACATCAAGTACTTCGTGCGGTCCACCGAAAAGCAGGCCACGAGCTGGGATGAGCTCCCCGACGACATCAAGTCCACGTACGACCGTCTCGGCATCCCTGAAGCCGAAAAGCAGCGGCTCATCGCCGGCGTGGCCGCGCAGTATGAGTCCGAAGTCGTCTACCACAAGATTCGCGAAGACCTCGAGGAGCAGGGGGTCATCTTCCTCGACACGGACACCGGTCTCCGGGAGCACGAGGACCTCTTCCGCGAGTACTTCGCCTCGGTGATCCCGGTGGGTGACAACAAGTTCGCGGCGCTGAACACGGCCGTATGGTCGGGCGGATCGTTCATTTACGTTCCACCCGGGGTCAACGTCGAGATTCCCCTGCAGGCCTACTTCCGGATCAACACCGAGAACATGGGCCAGTTCGAGAGGACCCTCATCATCGTGGACGAAGGCGCCTACGTGCACTACGTCGAAGGCTGCACGGCGCCGATCTACTCGTCGGACTCACTGCACTCGGCGGTCGTGGAGATCATCGTGAAGAAGGATGCACGCTGCCGGTACACGACCATCCAGAACTGGTCCAACAACGTCTATAACCTCGTAACGAAGCGGGCCGCGGCGCATCAGGGCGCCACAATGGAGTGGATCGACGGCAACATCGGCTCGAAGGTCACGATGAAATACCCGGCCGTGTGGATGCTCGGCGAGCACGCGAAGGGGGAGACGCTGTCGGTGGCCTTCGCGGGGGAGGGCCAGCATCAAGATGCAGGCGCCAAGATGGTCCATGCCGCACCCTTCACGTCGTCGACGATCGTGTCGAAGTCAGTGGCCCGAGGGGGCGGTCGTACGTCGTACCGAGGTCTGGTCCAGGTTCTCGAAGGGTGCCACGGCGCCAGGAGCACGGTGAAGTGTGACGCGCTCCTGGTGGACGATATCTCCCGCAGTGACACCTACCCCTACGTCGACGTCCGTGAAGATGATGTGTCAATGGGTCACGAGGCCACCGTGTCGAAGATCAGTGAGGACCAACTGTTCTACCTCATGTCACGAGGTATGACGGAGGACGAGGCCATGGCGATGATCGTCCGCGGCTTCGTCGAGCCCATCGCGCGCGAGTTGCCCATGGAGTACGCACTCGAACTCAACAGGCTCATTGAACTCCAGATGGAAGGGGCCGTCGGCTGATGTCGGTCACCATTCCGGCGAGTGATCACTCGCCGCTCACACGGTCGCGCCTTGTCACCGACCACGTGGTGCCCACTGGACGCGAGGAGGAGTGGCGCTTCACGCCGCTCGACCGCCTCCGCGGCCTGCATCGCGGCGACACGGCCTTCGAGTCCGGACTCCACGTCGATGTCGTGGCTGAGGGGCTCAGCGTCGAAACCGTGGACGCCGACGACCCACGCGTGGGTACGTCGCTGGTGCCCACGGACATCATCTCAGCCTCGGCCATGGCGACTGGGGCGCTCGTCACCGTTTTGTCCGTGCCTTCAGAGGGCACGGGACGAGCACATGTCACCGTCAAGGGAGTGGGCGGGCCGGCCGCATCCCACCTGGTCGTCGAGGTGGCACCCTTCGCGCATGCGACGGTCGTCCTCGAACACCGGGGCACGTCCACTCTCGCGGGCAATGTCGAGATGCGGGTAGGCGACGGGGCCCGACTCACCTTCATCTCACTTCAGGCATGGGACCGAGATGGCGTGCATGTGGGGACTCACAACGTGCGTCTGGGCCGGGACGCACGGGTCCTCATGGGGCACATCACTCTCGGCGGAGATCTTGTCCGGATCAGTCCGACGGTCACCTATGGCGCCCCCGGGGGCGAGGCTGAACTCCTTGGCCTGTACTTCGCCGACGCTGGCCAGCATCTCGAGCATCGGGTCTTCGTCGATCATGACACCCCGCACTGCACGAGCTCGGTCCTCTACAAGGGTGCGCTCCAAGGCGAGGGCGCCCACACGGTGTGGATCGGCGACGTCTTGGTACGCGCCCAGGCGGTGGGCATCGACACCTACGAGGTCAATCGCAATCTCATTCTCACGGATGGGGCTCGTGCTGACAGCGTGCCGAATCTCGAACTCGAGACAGGGGAGATCCAAGGCGCAGGTCACGCGAGTGCCACCGGTCGTTTCGATGACGAGCAGTTGTTCTACCTCCAGGCGCGTGGGATCCCCGAGGATCTCGCCCGCGTCCTCGTCGTTCGGGGATTCTTCGCCGACGTCCTGGGGCGTCTGGGCGAGCCAGACCTCGCTACGCGAGTGATGGCCGATGTGGATGCCCGTTTGGGCGTTGACCTCGCCGGCACAGGACTCGAGGGAGATGATGCCGCGTGAGTCGCATAGACGTGTGCGCTGTGTCCGATATCCCTGAGGGTGCGGCCCTTCGTGTGATGGTCGGTGACTTTGCCGTTGCCCTCGCGCACTGCGACGGCGAAATCCGCGGAGTGCTCGATGTGTGCTCGCACGCAGACGTGGCCCTGAGCGAGGGCGAGGTCGACGATTGCAGCATCGAGTGCTGGCTGCATGGCTCGCGCTTCGACTTGCGCACCGGCGAGGCGCTCTCGCTGCCGGCTACCGCGCCGGTCCCGGTCTTCGACGTCCTCGTCGACGGCGAAGGACCCGAAGCCCGTGTACTCGTGGGTGAACAGCCCGTGATCCCGTCCCAGCCCACCTTAGAGGAGCGTTGATGTCCACCCTTGAGATCCGCAATCTCCACGCCACCGTCGAGTCCGATGGGGCCCCTCGGGAGATCCTGCGCGGTGTCGACCTCACCGTGTCCAGCGGCCAGACCCACGCGGTCATGGGACCTAATGGATCCGGCAAGTCGACGCTCGCCTACGTCATCGCAGGACATCCCAAGTACACCGTCACCGAGGGATCGATCACCCTGGATGGCGCTGATGTCCTCGAGATGTCGGTAGACGAGCGCGCACGCGCGGGATTGTTCCTCGCGATGCAATACCCGGTCGAGGTCCCTGGCGTATCCGTGTCCAACTTCCTGCGGACATCCGTCACCGCTGTGCGCGGCGAGGCACCGAAGTTGCGCCTCTGGGTCAAGGAAATGAAGGAGGCCATGGCGGCGCTGCAGATCGACCCGGCCTTCGCCGAGAGGTCCGTCAACGAAGGGTTCTCCGGCGGCGAGAAGAAGCGGCACGAGATCCTTCAGCTCGAACTACTCAAGCCGAAGATCGCCGTCCTCGACGAGACCGACTCCGGCCTCGACGTTGACGCCCTCAAGGTCGTCGCTGATGGCGTGAACCGGTTCCAGTCGGACGGGACCACGGGCACGCTGCTCATCACGCACTACACGCGCATCCTGCGTTACATCCATCCTGACTTCGTTCACGTCTTCGTGGACGGCAGAATCGTCGAAAGCGGCGGTCCGGAGCTGGCTCAGCAACTTGAGGACGAAGGCTACGAGCGTTTCATCAAGGCGGGCTCGCCGGCGTGATTGTGGACACCGTGGACCCGAGCGACGTCACGATCGACCCCCTGGACGTCGAAGCGATCCGTGCGGACTTCCCTATCCTCGCTCGCAGCGTTCGCGGCGGCGGTCGCCTCATCTATCTCGATTCCGCAGCCACGACGCAGAAGCCTCTCGCGGTTCTCGACGCTGAACGCAACTACTACCTGTCGAGCAACGCCGCCGTGCATCGCGGTGCCCATCAGTTGGCCGAGGAAGCAACAGAGGCGTACGAGGGCGCGCGCGCCACGATCGCGGCCTTCGTGGGTGGCGCTCCTGAGGACCTCGTCTTCACGCGCAACGCCACCGAGTCGCTCAATCTTGTGGCGTATGCCTTCAGCAACGCCACTGCCAAGCATGCCCGAGGGGCGGCTCTACCCGAGGGTGCAGATCGCTATGTGCTCTCCGAGGGTGACGAGATCCTCGTCACCGAGATGGAGCATCACGCCAATCTGATCCCCTGGCAGGAGGTCTGCTCCAAGACCGGCGCCAGGCTCCGCTGGATCGGCCTGACGCCGGAAGGGAGACTCGACCTCGCGCAACTGGAGTCTGTGATCACCTCGCGCACGCGGGTTGTCTCGTTCACCCAGCAGTCGAATCTGCTTGGCACGGTTAACCCCGTGGAACCCATCGTGAGCGCCGCCGCCAGCGTGGGTGCGGTGACCATCCTGGATGCCTGCCAGTCCGTGCCGCACATGACGACCGATGTCCAGAGCCTGGGCGTGGACTTCGTCGCCTGGAGCGGCCACAAGATGCTCGGTCCGACCGGCATCGGCTGTCTCTGGGGGAGGTCGTCCATGCTCGATGCCATGCCACCCTTCATCACCGGCGGTTCCATGATCGAGACCGTGACAATGGAATCGTCCACGTTCGCCGAGCCGCCCAAGCGCTTCGAGGCGGGGGTCCCCATGGTGGCTCAGGCGGTCGGGCTTGCGGCGGCGTGCGACTATCTGAGCGCTCTCGGCATGGATCGAGTAGCTGCCCACGAGGCGGCGCTGACGGCGCGCGCCCTTCGAGCACTCTCGGACGTCGACGGGGTCCGGGTCGTGGGCCCGAGTGACACGCGTGATCGTGGCAGCGCAATTTCCTTCGAGATCGACGGCGTGCATCCCCATGATGTCGGGCAAGTGCTGGACAGCAAAGGCATCGCTGTCCGCGTGGGCCATCACTGCGCATGGCCCGGATGCCGCGCGATGGGCGTACCCGCGACTACTCGCATGTCGCCCTACATCTACAACGGGACGGACGATATCGACGCATTCGTCCAGTCGCTGGCCGAAGTTCGACAAGTCTTCGGGCGGGCATGATGGAGGACCTCTACCAGGAGATCATCCTCGATCACTATCGGAATCCGGTCGGCAAGGGACTGCGAGATCCATTCGAGGCAGAGGTGCACCACGTCAACCCGACGTGTGGCGATGAGATCGACCTTCGCGTGCACCTGGAGGAGATGGACGGCGTGACGCGGGTGGCGGATGTGTCCTATGCGGGCCAGGGCTGCTCCATCTCCCAGGCGTCCGCGAGCGTGATGTACGAGAGCCTTTCGGGCAAGTCGCTGGATGAGGCGATGGCAGCGCTCGACAGGTTCCAGCAGATGGTGCAGTCCAAGGGCGCAGATCCGGGGGACGAGGAGACCATGGGCGACGCCGTCGCCTTTGCTGGCGTCGCAAAGTACCCGGCCCGGGTGAAGTGCGCGCTGCTGCCATGGATGGCATGGAAGGACGCCGTGGTCAGGGCGGCAGAGGGAGGGGACCGTGGCTGAGCAGGCTGTGGCCGAGGATGTCTGGGAGGCGATGAAGGATGTCGTCGACCCTGAGTTGGGGATCAACGTCGTCGACTTGGGCCTGGTCTACGACGTCCATGTTGAGGAGGGCAACTCCGCCACCCTGGACATGACGCTGACGTCGGCGGCCTGCCCGCTCACGGACGTCATCGAGGACCAGACGCGCGCGGCGCTCGATGGCTTGGTCGACAACTTCACGATCAATTGGGTGTGGCTGCCGCCATGGGGGCCCGACAAGATCACCGATGACGGTCGCGAGATGCTGCGCGCCTTGGGCTTCAACGTCTAGGGGTACGCTCACCGGGCCGTGATCACCGCCCAGGACATCGAGTTGCGAGCAGGAGCCCGCCTGCTGCTCGAGGGTGCGTCGCTGCGCGTGGGTCCCGGCGACAGGGTGGGGCTGGTCGGTCGCAACGGGGCGGGCAAGACCACCCTGACCCGTGTTCTCGCCGGTGAGGCGCAGCCGGCCGCCGGGCAGGTTCGGCGCACGGGCACGGTGGGCTATTTGCCCCAGGACCCGCGTACCGGGGACCTGGGCATCCTGGCTCGCGACCGGATCCTCGGCGCCCGAGGGCTCGATGAGGCGGCGCGCGCCATGCGGTCGAGCGCGGAGCGCATGGGCGTGAGCGATGGCGCTGAGCAGGAGCAGGCCATGCGGGCCTATGACAGGGCCTCCCTCGAGTTCGAGGCGCTGGGCGGCTACGCATCGGAATCCGAGGCCGCCCGCATCGCCGCGAGCCTGGGACTGCCTGAGCGCGTCCTGGGCCAACCACTGGGAACGCTCTCAGGTGGTCAACGACGGCGAGTGGAACTGGCCAGGATTCTCTTCGGCGGTCACGACGTGCTGCTCTTGGACGAACCAACGAATCATCTCGATGCGGACTCCATCATGTGGCTGCGACGATTCCTCGCTGGCTATTCGGGCGGCTTCATTGTGATCAGCCACGACGCAGGTCTCTTGGAGGCCACGGTCAATACGGTCGTTCACCTTGATGCTCAGCGAGCCGAGCTCGACACCTATGCGATGGGGTGGACCGCCTACCTCCAACAGCGCGAGACAGACGAGCGCAGGCGCAAGCGCGAGCGCGCGAACGCCGAGAAGCAGGCCTCAGCACTTCGGGAGCAAGCCGAGCGCATGCGCGCGAAGGCAACGAAGGCACGGGCAGCCCAATCCATGCTGAAGCGAGCTGACCGCCTTGTGGGCGGACTGGAGCAGGAACGCGCGAAGGAGCGCGTCGCTCGCATTCGACTCCCTGAGCCGCAGGCATGCGGGAAGACGCCTCTAAGTGCTCGTGGACTGTCCAGGTCGTACGGGTCGGAGGAGGTATTCACGGACGTGGATCTGGACGTCGATCGTGGCTCCCGCGTCGTCGTCCTCGGCCTCAACGGCGCTGGCAAGACAACGTTGCTGCGCATCCTGGCCGGTGTCGATGAGCCGGACACGGGGGCGGTGATTCACGGCCACGGTGTGCGCATCGGCTATTACGCGCAGGAGCACGAGACTCTTGACCCTGCACGTACCGTGATCGAGACATTCTCGAGCGCCGCACCTCAGCTCAGCGATAGTGAACGAAGATCGGTGCTCGGCTCATTTCTCTTCAGCGGCGATGACGTCGCTAAGCCCGTAGGAGTCCTCTCCGGAGGCGAGAAGACGCGACTCGCGCTGGCCACTCTCGTCGTGTCGAGCGCGAATGTGCTTCTCCTCGACGAGCCCACGAATAACCTCGACCCAGCGAGCAGGGAGGAGATCCTGTCTGCCCTCGGCCGCTATCAGGGTGCTGTCATCCTCGTCACCCATGATGAGGGAGCCGTGCGCGCACTCGATCCCCAACGAGTCGTCATCCTGCCGGAGGGCGACGAGGACCTCTGGAGCGATGACTACGCTGAACTCGTCGAACTCGCCTAGCCCGATGCGGAGATCCCATGACTGTCGCCGTGCCCGCTGAAGTCCTGGCCCGCGGGTCCGTGCGCGTGGATGGCATGGATCACCTGCCCGGCCGCGTCATCAGCGTGATCCTGGATCGTCCGGAGGCCCGCAACGCTCAAACGCCGGCCACCTGGGCCGCGCTCGAGGCGATCGGCGGGGCGCTCGATACCGCGGACGCCACGATGGCGGTGATCCGCGGCGAGGGTTCGGCCTTTTCTGCAGGACTGGACCGTCGCATGTTCACCCCCGATGGGATTCCCGGCGAGACCTCCCTTGCGGCCATGGCGGCGATGAGCGATGAGCAGATGGCCGCGCAGATCGAGGAGTACCAACGCGCGTTCACCTGGCAGCGCCGGGTCCCGGCCCTCACGGTTGCCGCCGTCCACGGGCCGGCCATTGGGGCGGGCTTCCAACTTGCTCTGGCATGCGATGTCATCCTGGCGTCCCCCTCCGCATCTTTTGCCATGAGGGAGACGTCATGGGGGCTCGTTCCTGACCTCGGCGGCACAGGACCGCTTGTGCGCGCAGTCGGCTACTCCCGTGCCGTGGACATCTGTGCGACGGGACGGATGATCTCGGCCGACGAGGGCTTCGCTCTGGGCTTCGTCACCAGAGTCGTCCCCGACCTGGACGAGTGCATCGCCGACATGGCCATGTCCATCGCGAGCGCCCCACCGGGTGCGGTGCGCGACCTCATGCCACTCCTCGCCTTGGGCGAGATCAACGACCGCCAGGAGCAGTTGTCCGCCGAGCGCCGAACGCAGGTAGCACGGCTACGCGACTTGCTCGGAGGCAACTAGACGTGTCCGGAGTCAATCCCTGGCAGATCTACCAGTCGATGACTCGGGATCCCGCAGAGGTCAGTCCTGTCGGCTGGCCCGTTGTACGCCGGATCCTCACCTACGCGCGCCCCTACCGGGGCCTCGTGGTCGCCTTCCTCGTCACCTTGGTGATCGCGTCCCTGCTCACGGTCGCACAGCCGTTGGTGTTCCGGCAGATCATCGACTCCGGGATCTCGCAGGGCAATGCCGCCCTTGTCACGTCCCTGGCCATCCTCGTGGCCATCCTGGCCTTGCTCGATGCCGGCATCAACCTCGTGGGCAGGTGGTACTCGAGTCGGATCGGTGAGGGCCTGATCTACGACTTGCGAACCCAGGTATACGACCACGTGCAGCGCCAGTCTGTGGCGTTCTTCACGCGTGCGCAGACAGGTGCCCTCGTATCCCGTCTGAACAGCGATGTCATTGGGGCGCAGCAGGCATTCACCTCGACCCTCGGTGGAGTCGTCGGCAACCTCATCACCGCGAGCATCGTCCTGGTCACGATGTTCCTGCTGTCGTGGCAGGTCACCCTGCTGTCGCTGGTGCTGGTGCCGCTCTTCCTCCTTCCCGCGCGCTGGATGGGCCGGCGCCTGCAGTCCCTGACCAAGCAGCAGATGCAGGTCAATGCGCAGATGAGCACCCAGATGACCGAGCGCTTCAATGTCGCTGGTGCCCTGCTGGTCTCGCTCTTCGGCAGGCCCGAGCGCGAGCACGGGGAGTTCGCCGGCCGGGCGGCGCAGGTGCGCGACGCGGGCGTGAGCATCGCGATGGCCAATCGCTGGTTCTTCACGGCCCTGCTGCTCGTCGGCTCGATAGCCACCGCCATCGCCTACGGTGTGGGCGGCAACCTCGTGATCGAGGGCGCCATCACGCTGGGGACCCTGCTGGCCCTCGTGGCGCTCCTGGCCCAGCTCTACGGACCTCTCACCGCCTTGTCCAACGTCCGCGTCGACGTCATGACTGCCCTGGTGAGCTTCGAGAGGGTCTTCGAGATCTTGGACCTTCCGCCCCTCGTGCGGGATGCGCCCGATGCGGTGCCGGTCCGTGAGGGGCCGCTCGATGTCCGCTTCGACCATGTCG
Organism: Candidatus Nanopelagicales bacterium; assembly: GCA_049431945.1. Classification (GTDB taxonomy): domain Bacteria; phylum Actinomycetota; class Actinomycetes; order S36-B12; family S36-B12; genus Mxb001. The sequence goes on from JBMTDJ010000002.1 coordinate 63,214, forward strand.
GATTCCGCTACCCGACGGCCGGCGAGGTGAGCCTGGCGTCCCTTGAGTCCGTCGCACGAGAGGACTCGCTGCGCGCTGACGCGCCGGTTCTGCATGATGTCTCCTTCCGCGCTGAGCCGGGCCAGATGATCGCTCTGGTGGGCCCCTCAGGCGCCGGCAAGACGACGATCACCGCACTCGTTCCGCGGCTCTACGACGTGACCTACGGTTCCGTGAGTATCGGCGGCACCGATGTCCGTGATCTGGAGTTGGCGTCGCTGCGGGACGCGGTGGGCGTCGTCACCCAGGATGCGCATCTCTTCCACGACACGATCGAGGCCAACCTGCTCTTCGCCCGGCCCGATGCCACCCGCGAGCAAATGCGCGACGCGCTCCGCGATGCCCGCATCCTGGATCTGATCGATAGCCTGCCCGCGGGACTCGGAACCGTCGTAGGAGACCGGGGCTATCGCCTGTCAGGAGGGGAGAAGCAGAGGCTGGCGATTGCGCGGCTGCTGCTCAAGGCCCCTCGCATCGTCATCCTCGACGAGGCCACCGCGCATCTGGACTCGGAGAGCGAGGCCGCAGTGCAGCAGGCACTCGCCCAGGCGCTCATCGGGCGCACCTCGCTCGTCATCGCCCATCGACTGTCCACGATCCGACAGGCCGACGTCATTCTCGTCGTGGATGACGGTCGGATCGTGGAGCGTGGGACCCACGAGGAGCTCCTCGCACGTGGTGGTGCCTACGCGGGCCTCTATGCGACTCAATTCGCCGCCTCTCGGACCGAGGAGCCGCCCAGGTAGACGTGTCCGCGTCACCAGGGCGAGCGGAGCAGGCCTCCATCGACAGAGACGAGCGTGCCGGTCACATAGGAAGCCGCGGGGGAGAGGAGGAAGGCCGCCACCCGGCCGAATTCGGCTGGATCTCCGGGTCGCCCGAGCGGAATTCCTTCCCCGGCGTTTTCGGGGTACAGCTCGCGCAAACGCTGCGTCGCGATGCGTCCGGGAAGGATGCCGTTGACGCGCACGTCGGGAGCCAATGCGTCGGCGAGATCCTTCACTGCAACGGCAAGTCCGGGACGCATGCCGTTGCTGGCTCCGAGATCGGCGATGGGCTGCTTGACGGTGGTAGACAGCACGGCAAGGAATGCTCCGTTGGGTCGCATCCGGGGCGCGAGTGTCCGGACGAGACGTATCGTGGCCATGAAGACCCCATCGAACGCAGACTGCCATTCGGCGTCGTCGATCTCCAATATCCGACCGGGTGCCGGTCCGCCCACGTTGACCAACGCCCCGTCGATGTCACCTGCCCAGGCACTGATCTGCTGGGCAGTTTCAGGAAGGGATAGATCCGCCGCCAGGTATTCGTGGCCGGTGCCGAGGCTGGCGCAGGCGTTCGCGAGCGCTGCGGGGTCGCGTCCGATGAGAAGTGTCCGGGCGCCCTCTGCTGCTAGGGCCTGCGCCGTCGCGTAGCCCAGTCCACGCGAGCCGCCGGTGACGACGTACCGGTGCCCGGTGAGCCCGAGGTCCATCAGGCACCTCCTGGTGCATCGGCGATCTGGTCCTCGCGCGCTTCCCGACGCAGGAAGAAGAACCAGCCGGCGATGGCGATCGTCGCGAAGATCAGCCACTGCACGGCGTAACTGATGTTTTGCGTTTCGTCGATGGCAGGGGCGGGCAAAGGCTGGACGTTGACGTCCGGAGGCGACGTGTCCACCGCTTCGAGGTAGAAGTCGACGATGTCAGCGCCGAGCACCACGGGCACGAGCCCACTGACCTGGCCCGCCGGGAGGTCCGTCGGCTCCGGGTCACGGGGAGCGTCGATGACACGCGTCCGCGCGGTGACCGTGACCGTGCCCACGGGCGGTTCCGGCGCCGCCACCACCCCGGTGGCCGCGCTGGTCGCCGGGATCCAGCCGCGATTGACCCAGAGGCGGCCTTCAGCCGTGTCCAAGGCGGTGATCACCCAGAAGCCGTTGCGGCCTTCGAGCGGTCGCTGACGCACGAGGAGAGTCGACGTCGGGTCGTAGATCCCCGTCGCGATCACCTGACGCCAGTCGATGGGATCTTCCAGCACGTCGGCGAGGGCTGCCGGGGGTGCGGATTGCTGGGCAGCCCAGGCCTCACGCTTGGTGCGCTCCTCATCCGCGCGCTGCCACTGCCAGCGACTCAGCAGGCCGAAGGCGATGATCGCCACGATCACGAGGGCCGTGAAAGCGACCCAGCGACGTGAGCGCAGAAGTGACCACACGGCTCAACGGTAGGTCAGGATCCCTGGCCCGAGACGTGCGGACCCGACGGGAGCATGCGCGTGCTCGGGGGCGGTGGGGTGGGCGGTGGGACACCTCGCCGGCTCCGGCCCGAGTTCGCTGCGACCACGGCGAGATAGGGCAGTGCCACAGCGCCGGCCAGGAACACCCATCGAGGCCAACCGGGGACCACGATGGCGAGGAGGACGCAGGCTGTCCGGATTGTCATGGAGACCAGATATCGCTTGGTGCGGCCGGTCTGCTCGTTGCTGAGCGACTCTCCGGCCCCCGTGATGCTGTGCACCTCGGGTGGGCGGGCGGAGTTCATGGGTCAACGCTACGTCGGAATCGAGGATTGCGCAGCGCTGGGTGGTCCCCCTAGGAGGCCTCGCGATCGGGGGCTCGCAGGGAGTCGAGTTCGGCGCGCTGTGCCTTGGTCGGCTGCAGGATGATGTTGAGGGGCCAGATGAGGAGCAAGGCCCAGTAACCCAGGAATGGATAGATCACGGTCGTCAATCCCGCGACGATGAAGACGACGAAGAACGCCGCACCCCGGAGCCGGGCGCGGGTCTTCGAGAGCGCGGCCCAGTAGGCGCGATCGTTGGGCTTGATGAACTCGGGCCGACGATTGATGTAAAGAGACACGATGGTGCCGATGCCGCTGATGTACGCCATCGTCCACCAGTAGAGCGCACCCGTGCCGTCGCTTGAGAAGACACCCACATCCGTCGACCCCCAGTGATCACCCGCGCCGTACATCGTCGAAGGCCACGGTAGGAAGACGAACCCGATGAGCCAGAACATGTCCAGCCAGAAGATAACCGCGTCGTAGGCGTAGAGGGAGTTCATCACCCGGTTGTGGATGTTCCACATGACGGCCATGACGACGAAGGTCACGATGAAAGTGATGATCTGGCCCTGGTGGGCGCTGATGACATCCAGGACGTTTTCGCCGTCCTTGGGCCCGGGAATGTCGAACAGCGGTAGTGCGAGCACGGTGATGGCGACGGCGACGACCGCGTCGGAGAAGAACAGCAGCCGGTCCACGGCCGTCCCTGTGCGCTTCTCCCACTGGGCCATGGAGTGATGCTCCCATGCATGTCGCTGTTCCGTGGGCGAAGACGACCCACTAACGTCTGCGTGTGCGCCCGCGCCCACGCGGGCCGAGGGGAGTCCCAGGGTGTCCGAGGCAGCGTCGATCGCGCTGGTGACCGGGGGCAACCGAGGCATCGGCCTCGCGATCGCGCGGCGCCTGAATGCCGAGGGTCACAGAGTCATCGTCGGCAGCCGCTCGGGAACTGCGCCTGACGGGCTGGACGCCGTGAGCCTCGATGTGACGAGCACCGCCTCCGTCGACGAGGCGATCGGCCGTATCGAGACGGAGCACGGAAGCGTGGGCATCCTCGTCGCCAATGCGGGGATCACCAGGGACACGCTGCTCATGCGCATGACCGATGACGACATCGACGACGTGCTCCAGACCAACCTCGTCGGGACGATCCGGTGTGCCCGACGTGTCGCGCGGGGCATGATCAAGGCGCGCAATGGAAGAATCGTGCTCATATCCAGCGTCGTCTGGGCCCTAGGTTCAGCGGGCCAGGTGAACTACGCCGCCGCCAAGGCCGGCCTGATCGGAGCGGGGCGAAGCCTTGCGCGAGAACTGGGTGGGCGAGGGATCACCACCAATGTCGTCGCCCCCGGCTTCATCGACACCGACATGACAGCGGTGCTGACACAGGATCAGCGAGACGCGATCCGCGCCCAAATTCCGGCGGGGCGCTATGGGACCGTCGATGAGATTGCTACCGCCGTCGCCTTTCTCGTGGGCGAAGAAGCCGCATACATCAACGGCGCCGTCATCCCGGTGGATGGCGGACTCGGCATGGGTCACTGAGGAGGGTCTGGCATGGGATTGCTCGATGGCAAGCGGATTCTCGTCACCGGGGTGCTCACGGATCAGTCGATCGCCTTCCACGTGGCGCGCCTTGCTCAGGAGGAGGGAGCTCAGGTGGTGCTCACCGGCTTCGGCCGAGCACTGTCACTCACCCGTAGGACTGCAACACGCTTGCCCCTCGAAGCCCCCGTCGTCGAGCTCGACGTGACGTCCGCGGAGGACCTCGAAGCGCTGACGGATCGTGTACGAGCCGACGTCGATGGCCTTGATGGAGTGCTCCACTCGATCGGCTTCGCGCCCGAGTCTGCTCTGGGTGGACGCTTCCTCACGACGCCCTGGCCCGATGTCAGCACCGCGCTCGAAGTCTCGGCGTACTCCCTGAAGGCATTGACCGTCGCATGCAGGCCCCTGCTCTCGCGTGGCTCGTCCGTGGTGGGTCTGGACTTCGATGCGACCGTGGCCTGGCCCACGTACGACTGGATGGGAGTGGCTAAGGCTGCACTGGAATCGACGGCTCGCTATCTGGCGCGTGATCTGGGGGCGGACGGCATTCGCGTCAATCTCGTGGCAGCCGGGCCCATCCGCACTATGGCGGCCAAGAGCATCCCGGGCTTCGAGGAGTTCGAGAGCGTGTGGCAGGGCCGTGCGCCCCTGGGATGGGATCTGGACGATCCAGGACCGGCCGCGCGTGCCTGCGTGGCTCTCATGTCCGATTGGTTCCCGGCTACGACGGGGGAGATCGTGCATGTCGATGGCGGTGTGCACTCCCAGGGAGCGTAGTTGTGCGCACCCTGATCCTGCTCCGGCACGCGAAATCGGACTACCCGATCGGCGTGAGCGACGTTCAGCGCCCGCTCTCTCCGCGCGGGCAGCGCGATGCGGGGGCAGCCGGCATCTGGCTACGAGCGGCTATTCCGATGATCGACGAGGTGATCGTGTCACCAGCACGTCGTGCGCAGGAGACGTGGACACTTGTAGCCGAGCACATCCAGGCAGCCCACGTGCGCACTGATGCCAGGATCTACACCGACTGGGGCGAGCGTCTCGGCGACGTCGTATCCGCGCTCGATCCCCGGGCGCGAACAGCGATGATCGTGGGTCACAACCCTGGCATTGAGGACTTCGCGCTCTCGTTGTGCCGCGAAGGGGCTGTTTCCGCGTGCGAACGGATCCGAAGCAAGTACCCGACGGCCGGAATCACCTGGGTCACGATGCGAGCGGACTGGAGCGACCACTCAGCGGCTGACGTTGCGGTGTTCGCCGTTCCCCGGGGAGCGGGCTAGTCCTCGGCGTCCGCCTCCTCTATCTCTTCCCGAGTGATACCAAGCAGGAACAGCACGGAGTCGAGATACGGCGCGTTGAGCGAAGTGTCGGCGGCCGCCCGCACCAGGGGCTTGGCGTTGAAGGCGATCCCGAGTCCCGCAGCGTCGAGCATGTCCAGGTCATTCGCGCCATCGCCGATCGCGACGGTGCGTGATCGGGGGATGCCGAACTCCCGAGCGAAGGCCTCGAGGGCGGCCTTCTTGCCGTGTCGATCGACGATGTCTCCGACGACGCGGCCCGTGAGCCTGCCGTCGACCACCTCCAGGGTGTTGCCCCGCAGCCCGTCGACGTCGAGTTGGCGAGCAAGCGGAGCGATGATCTCGGTGAAGCCACCCGAAACCAAGCAGATCCGAAATCCGAGCCTGCGCAAGGTGCGGCAGAGAGTTCGCGCACCGGGTGTCAGCCTGATGCGCTCCGCCGTCATCGCCAACGCCTCCTCGGGCAGGCCACGCAGGAGGGCTACCCTCGCGGTGAGCGACTCGGTGAAATCCATCTGGCCCTGCATCGCGCGCTCGGTGATGGCGGATACCTCGTCGAGCACCCCGGCCTGCTCCGCGAGCAGGTCGATGACCTCGTCTTGGATGAGTGTCGAGTCCACGTCCATGACCACTAGGCGCTGACCTCGTCGATCGAGTCCAGCGTGCTGAACCGCGACGTCGACACCCAATTCGGCCGAGGCCTCCGAGAGTTCACGGCGCAGATCAGCGATGTCCTCTCCCGACCCTTCGAAGATCACCGCGGTGACCGGATACGAGGCGATGCGCCGGATCCGATCGATGTTCCAGCCGCGCTCGGCCATACGGCGCGCGAGCTCTGCGACTGGGGCGGCCAGAAGCCGCTCGGACATCAAGGTCACGTGAATCCGCCGCCGGGCAGGGTCCTTGCGCGCGATGCTGGCGCCTGGGACCGTCTCGACTTCCATGCCGAGGCGAGATGCCTCGGAGTGCAGGGTCGCCCTGGCTTCGCCCACGTCGGTCGCGGACAGACCGAGCAGGACCGCCAGGATGAGCCGGCCTCGTACGACGATCTGCTGGATGTCCAGCACCTCGCATCGAGTGTGGCGCAGTGAATCGAACACCGCAGCGGTCACGCCGGGCCTGTCTCGGCCGCTGAGGATGGCGAGAAGAGTGCCGTCCACGGTCCGGAGCCTAACCTCTGTTCACGCGCGAGGAGAAGGCTGCCTCGACCCCTGCGCGCGCCGCGCGCTCGAGCCGGTCGGCACCGGCGTCGGCCCGCGGGATCCCGGCCCGCGTGATCGAGAGCAGGATGCGCAGCGACATCGACGCGAGGGCTCGTCGTTGACCGGGCAGGGCGGGTGGTCCCAGGATCCATGAATCGACGTCACGCTCGATCCGGGAACGCTCCCGAGCCTCGCCACGTGCTGGCGAGTCGGGGTCCAAGACGTGCGCGACACGCACGACCTCCGAGCGCAAGGTGCGTGCTGCCTCTTCGGCGTCTGGACCTGCAGCCTGAGTCTCCGGGCTGTGAACCGTCAGCCACTGGACGCCTCCGGTCGGGATCAGCCAGCGCGACCCTCCGTCATGACACGACCAACCGACCGCAGCGGCCGCCGACACATGTCGCGGGAGGGGGACCCCGCGCGGATCTCCGGATCGGGGTAGACGTACCTCCAGCCACGGCGCCTGCCGGATGTCGCCGAGGACGCTCCACCAGCCCTCCTCGGGTACTCCGAGTGCTACCAGGGCATCCAGCCCATCGTCAGCAGCCAACCGCGCATCGAGGACAGCGGCGAGCGTCACCGCTGCTCGACCTGCGCGCCACGCGGCACTGCCCTTGTCGAGACCGGGCGAGAGCGGCACCGATGCGCCCCCTGCTGGTTCCATGGCGTCAGGCTAGTTGGAGGGGCTGCGGGGGTGGCGTGCGCGCAGCGCGGTCTAGGTTGTCCGTGTGACCACCGTGCTGGACTTCGAGTCGGTCGGCGTCAGGAGAGGGCCGACGTGGATCCTCTCGGATGTGACGTGGACCGTGCACTCGGATGAGCATTGGGCGCTGCTTGGTCCCAACGGCGCGGGTAAGTCCACTCTGCTCTCCATCGCCTCCACCCGTCAGCATCCGACCACCGGGGTCGCGCGCATCCTGGGTGAAACCCTGGGGATGAGCGATGTCTTCGACCTACGGCCGATGATCGGCCACGTCGGCGCGGGCGTCACCGATGCGATCCCGGCTCGAGAGCGCGTGAGAGACGTCGTGCTCACGGCCTCGTGGGGCATGACAGGTCGCTGGCGCGAGGAGTATGACGAGACCGACGTACGTCGTGCAGAGCGACTCCTCCGACTCCTGGGCATGGGCGATCTCGCGGAAAGGCGCTTCGGCACCCTGTCGGACGGTGAGCGCAAGCGCGCCCTCATCGCCCGGGCACTGATGAGCGACCCGGAGGTCCTTCTCCTTGACGAGCCGGCTGCGGGACTGGACCTCGGCGGCCGGGAGCAGTTGGTGGGCAGACTCTCCGACATGGCGGCCGATGACGCCGCGCCGACCACCGTGCTGGTCACCCACCATGTCGAGGAGATTCCGGCGAGCACCAGCCATGCACTACTTCTGCGCGGTGGCACGGTCGTCGCCCAGGGGCGGATTGACGAGGTGCTCACGAACGAGGCGCTGTCTGCTGCCTACGGCATCCCGCTCGACGTCCGGCGCCACGAGGGCCGCTGGTCGGCGCGAGCCCTTTAAGGCACGCCATGCGCTGGCTGTTCGGCGACCAACTGGGCCCCCACTTCCTCGGTGGCGGTGATGTCGACCCTGATCCGGATGGCGAGCGGATCCTCATCATCGAATCGCGGTCAGCCTTCGCTCGCCGCAACTACCACCGGCAGAAGGCGCATCTCATCCTGTCCGCGATGCGCCACCGAGCGCGCGAACTCGACGACCGTGCCCACTACGTCGCCGCTGCGACATTTCGCGACGGATTGGCCGGCGTCGACGAGCCCCTCAGCGTCGTCAATCCCACAAGCTGGGCCGCTCGGGGGTTCGTGCACTCCCTGTCCGACAGTCGGCCGATGGAGATCCTCGCGTCGCGCGGCTTCGTCACGAGCGAGACCGAGTTCGCCTCCTGGGTCGCCGGACGCAAGCACCTTCGGCAAGAGGACTTCTACCGGTACGCGCGCAAGCGCACAGGGATCCTCATGGACAACGGCGAGCCCGAGGGCGGACGCTGGAATTTCGATGCCGAGAACCGCAAACCACCACCGCGCGGGGCAACCACACTGGGCCTGCCCGAGCCATGGTGGCCCGTCGAAGACGACATCGACGCCGGAGTGCGCGCGGACTTGGCCCAGTGGGAGGCCGAGGGCCTGCGTTTCGTGGGTGACGACGGTCCCCGGCGCTTCGCGGTCACCCGGGATGAGGCACTTCGTGTCCTTGACGACTTCATCGCTCACCGCCTCGCCACCTTTGGTCCCTACGAGGATGCAGCGCTCGTCGGGGACTGGCCCATGGCGCACTCCCTCCTGTCGGCTCCGCTGAACCTCGGTCTCCTCGAGCCGAGCGAGGTCATCGCGCGCGTTCTCGATGCCTGGCGCGAAGGACGGGTGCCCTTGGAGAGCGCTGAGGGATTCGTCCGACAGGTCATGGGCTGGCGCGACTACGTGTGGCACCTGTACTGGCACTTCGGCCCGGATTATGTGCGGCATTCCAACGCTCTCGATGCGCATACCCCACTGCCGGCGTGGTTTCGGGAACTCGATACGGCCCAGGTGAAGGCGCGTTGCCTCTCCACCGCACTAGAAGAGGTTCGGGCGCGAGGATGGAATCACCACATCATCCGCCTCATGGTCCTCGGCAATTGGGCCCTGCAGCACGCCTTCGATCCCCGGGAGGTGACGGAGTGGTTCACCGCAAACTACGTCGATGCCTACCCCTGGGTCATGGCCGCCAACGTCGTCGGGATGGCCCTTCATGCCGATGGCGGCCGCATGGCGACCAAGCCGTACGCCGCCGGCGGCGCCTACATCAACAAAATGACGGACTTCTGCCGCGGCTGCGCCTACCGTCCCGATCGACGCGTGGGGCCGGAAGCATGTCCCGTCACGGCGGGCTACTGGGCCTTCATCGCCGCCCATGCGGACGCTTTCGCCAGGCACCCGCGCATGTCCCAGGCAGCCCGCGGCCTGGACCGGCTGAAGGATCGTGACGCACTGCTGGCCCAGGAACTGGCGCGGGGATCGAAGGCCCCGTGACACGACAGATCATCACCATCGCCGACGCCCGTGACCCTCGCATCGAGCTGTTCACGGCCCTCACCGATGTCGATCTCAGGCAGCGCATCGAACCAGAGCGAGGCTTCTTCATGGCCGAGGGTCACCTCGTCATCGAACGCTGCGCCCGATCGGGTCTGGACTTCCGTGCCGTGCTCACCGAGAGGCGCTGGCTGGCGCGGCTTGAGGCCGCACTCGCCGGCGTCGACACCGCCATCTTCGTTGCCGACCAGGCCGTACTCACGGAGATCACCGGATATCGCGTGCATCGCGGTGCGCTCGCCGCGGTGAACAGGCCTCCCGCGCTTGGTGTCACCGACCTGCTCGCTAATGGCGGTGATGTGCTGGTTCTCGAGGACCTCGTCGATCCCACGAACGTCGGCCTCGCCATTCGCTCTGCTGCGGTGCAGGGGATCTCCGACGTCCTCATCTCGCCCGGCTGTGCCGACCCGCTGTATCGCAAGGCGGTGAAGTCATCGATGGCGACCGTCCTCGCATGCCGCTGGTCGCGCAGCGACGACTGGCCCGGATCCCTGCGGGCATTGGCGCAGGAGCGACGGCTCATCGCGCTCACACCCTCAGGGGACGTGCATCTGGACTCAGCGCTGCGGGAGTGCACCACTGCCAAGGTCGCCCTGGCCGTCGGCTCCGAGGGACCAGGGCTGTCCGACCTGGCCATGTCGACTGCCTGGCGCCGATGCGCCATTCCTATGTCGGGGGAGGGCGCCTCGTTGAATGTCGCAGCAGCCGTTGCGGTCGCGTCGTATGCGCGATCGCGTAGCATCGAGGAATGAAATCTCGGACGCTGCTCCCTGTCGCCCTGATCGCCGTAGCGTCGGCAGGGGTGCTCATGGCATGCAGCGCCGTTCCGCAAGGAGCATCCAGCCCCACCACCAAGAGCCAGCCCTCGGAGACGGCCAGCGCCTCCTCCAGTTCGGTCGACATATCCGCCGACGGCATCGTGACGGTCGGGCTGGCCGAGCCGTATACGCCCACGAGCGCGGGCACGGCCACGGACGACTACCGATGCTTCCTCCTGGACACCGGGGTGCCGGAGGATCGCTTCATCACCGGGGTGCGATTCGTTCCCGACAACGCCGCGGTTGTCCATCACGCGATCCTGTACCGCGTGCGATCGGCGCAGGTCCAGGCAGCTCAGCAGCGCGACGAAGCGGACCCTGGCCAGGGCTGGAGCTGCTTCGGCGGCCCCGATCTGCCGTCAGTGGGAGGTGACGCGGTCCGCTCCTTGGACTCTGCTCCGTGGCTCGCCGCGTGGGCCCCCGGCGGCCGCGAGTCTCGCTACCCCGAGGGGACCGGCGTGTTCCTGGAAAAGGGCAGCAGCGTCATCCTCCAGGTGCACTACAACCTGCTGGCGGGCGACGGACCGGACACGACTTCGGTCAAGTTGCGCACGGTTCCGGGCGATTCCGACCTCAAGCCCCTGGAGACCATGCTCTTCCCCGGCCCGGTCGAACTGCCCTGCCTGCCCGACGAGCAGGGGCCGCTGTGTGAACGGGAGGCCGCCGTCGAGGACACCATCGAGCGCTTCGGTGGCGAGTCCCTGCGAACGATCTGGGGCCTGCAGCTCATCTGCGACGGAGACCTGGTCAACCCGCGTGCGGGTGCCACGCAATCGTGCACGCACACCCTCTCCAGCGACATCACCGTGTACGCGTCTGCTGGCCATATGCACCTCCTCGGCCGCGAGATCTCCCTTGTGGCAAATCAAGGCACGCCGCGCGAGGAGACGGTGCTCGACATCGATGAGTGGGACTTCGACAACCAGGGTGCGCGTCCGCTCCCGAAGCCGATCGACTTGGACAAGGGCGACACGATTACGGTGACGTGCACCCACGACGCTCAACTCCGCAGGCAATTGCCCGCCCTGGCTGGCACGGAACCTCGCTACATCACCTGGGGAGAGGGCACCACGGATGAGATGTGCCTGGGGATCCTTACGGTGACGCCACGAGCATGACGGCGTGGGGAGCCATCCGCATCGCATCGGGCATCCTGGCGGTGACCCTGGGCACAGTGCTCATGGTGCTCGCGATCCCGAGTGCCGTCACCGCGTCCGCCATCGAGAGCAGCGTCGGCCGCAGTGGTGTCGTTGTCCGGCCGCTCGGCGAGCTCGGTGCGGCCCCCGGCGACCGGGCTGTCATCGTGGACGGGGTGGCCGGGAGGCTCGTCGCCCCCACGGTCCCTCCGTGGGTGAACGACGCGCTCGAATTCGGCGGCACGACCATTCAGGAACTGGCCGAGGACCTCGGCGATGTGGTCCTCGTTGCCACGATGGCTACCGATAGCCCCGGTTTCCTCGGGGTGGCCCCGGTTGACACGGTCAATGCCTACCTCGACGGCGTGCCGTACTCGGTTGCCGTCCGACCAGACGAGGGCAGCGTCAGCGCGTGGCCGACCGTGTCCGTCCCCGGGAGCGGCGTTCCGGACGACCCGGAGGGCCTGGCTCTGTGGACTGCCTCGTCGACCGGGACCTCCCCTGAGTTGGACGCGGGATCCCTCGAGGGCAGCACGCTGGTGCTGATGCGCCGCGATGCTTCCACGGGGCCGCGGGCCTCCCTCAGGCTCGAGTACCGGGTTCCCGGTGCCGAGCGAACCCTGGAGGCGTCGGCTGTCACAGCGGCCTCCGCCAGCGCGGGCGGCCTGGCGCTGATCCTCCTGGGCGGCTGGGCGATTGTCGGTCGCCGGCGACCCCGATGAGGGCCGACAGGGGCCGCTCCGGCGAAGAGCGGATCGTCACGGTGCCCAACGCCCTGAGTGTCGTGAGGCTCCTGCTCATCCCCGTCTTCCTCTGGCTGGTCCTCGTCCTGCAAGCCGACCTGGTCGGCGTGGCCGTCCTTGCCGTCTCGGGTATCACGGACTGGGCTGATGGGGCCATCGCGCGACGCACCGGCCAGTCGACCCGGCTAGGTCGTTTGCTCGATCCGCTCGTGGACCGGCTGACGATCGCCGCCACGCTCCTGGGCCTGGCGCTGCGCGACCTCGTTCCCTGGTGGCTTGTCGCTCTCCTCGCAGCACGGGAACTGCTGCTTCTGGCGCTTGTCCCGGCACTTCGTCGACGCGGCCTCGTGGCGCTGCCTGTCCACTATCTGGGGAAGGCGGCCACGTTCGCGCTCTACTGGGGCTTCCCCTTCGTCCTCGTCGGCGCAGGCAGTGCGACCTGGGAGCAGGTGCTCGGCGCACTGGGCTGGGCCTTCGTGATCTGGGGGACGGCTCTGTACTGGTACGCCGCGCTTCTCTACCTGGACCAAGCGCGTCGCGTCCTTGCCGCGACCCCTGCTGGGGACTAGGTTCGGTTCCGCGCCACACGATGGAGGGTAGGACGATGAGCGAGGTGCCCGAAGAATTGCGGTTTACCGACCAGCACGAATGGATCGCGACGACGGACGAGGGCATCATCCGCTTCGGGATCACTGACTACGCCCAGGACTCCCTGGGGGACATCGTCTACGTCGATCTGCCGAAGGTGGGGCAGGTGCTCACATCTGGTCAGCCGTGCGGCGAGGTGGAATCCACCAAGAGCGTGAGCGAGATCTATGCGCCCGTGTCGGGCGAAGTCACCGCGGTCAACGCCGCCCTCGCCGACGCCCCCGACACCGTCAACTCACAGCCTTACGGCGACGGCTGGATGGTCGAGGTGCGCGTCGACGGCGAGGGGGAGCCGACGCTCGATGCCGCTTCCTATCGAGCCTTGATTGGGGAGTGACGTCCGCAATGTCCGAGTGCGGCCACGCCGTAGACCCCGGTGACCGCTTCTGTCGTGTCTGCGGTGCACCTGTCGCCCACGACATCACATCTGTGGGCGTCGCCGGTCCCGGCTCGAGCGGTTCCCTGCCCCCGGTCGGTTCCGGGGTCGCCGCCGGCGTCGGGCCGGGTGAGGCGGTCCTCGTCGTCCAGCGCGGTGGCAGTGCCGGGACGTCCTACCTTCTCGTAGGCGATCTTGTGACAGCCGGACGCGAACCGGACTCGGATCTGTTCCTCGACGACGTCACCGTGAGCCGACGCCATGCCGAGCTACGTCGTATGTCGACCGGCTGGTTGCTTCGCGATGTGGGCAGCCTCAATGGCACCTACGTCAACCGCCAGCGCATCGAGGAGGTCGCGTTGAACCCGGGCGACGAGGTCCAAATCGGCAAGTATCGATTCGCCTATCTCGTCGGAGGGGATGCCGAGCCGGCATGAGCACTCTGCGTGCGATCGGTGCCGTCGTGACCGAACTGCGCGAGGAGTTCCCCGAGCTCACCGCCTCGAAGATCCGCTTCCTCGAGGGGGAAGGATTGATCACCCCCCTGCGGACGGCCCGGGGGAGCCGTAGGTACTCCGATGAGGACGTCACCATGCTGCGCCGGGTACTTCGCCTGCAGCGCGACGAATTCCTCCCTCTCGCCGTGATCAGCGAACGCATCCTCGACGAGGAGCCGCAGTCGGCGGGGTCGGTCGCTGTTTCCCGCGTGAGACCTGCACGCTCGCGAACCATGACTCCCGCGGAGGTGGCACAGCGCGGAGGCGTCTCGCCCGACAGGCTCAACGATCTTGTCGAGCATGGGTTGGTCGTCACGATGGATGCCACCGCCGTGGAGATTTGCCGACTCATCGCGACCCTGGCCGAGTGGGGGATCGAGCCCCGACATCTCCGGTCGTTCCGGGCAGCTGCTGACCGGGAGGTCGGCCTCGTGCAGCAGGCCCTGGCGCCACGGCGAGCGAGCGTGCCGGTCGTGGAGCAACGCCAGCGCACCGCGGTGCTCCTTGCCCAACTCCTGGACCTCCACATCTGCCTGGTGCGGCAGCGGTCGTCTAGTCTCGAGTCATGAAGCGGGTCGAGGTCCTCGGTGTCCGAGTGGAGATGCCCTCCAACCAGCCCATCGTGCTCCTGCGTGAAGTCGACGGCGAGAGGTACCTGCCCATATGGATCGGCGCCACAGAGGCGACCGCGATCGCCTATGTCCAGCAGGGCGTCGTCCCCCCACGCCCCTTGACCCACGATCTGCTCAAGGATGTCATCGGCGGCGTCGGTCGCACGCTCGCCGAGGTGCGCATCACGCGCCTGGACGAGGGCGTGTTCTATGCCGAGCTCGACCTGGGGGACGGTGCTGTGGTGAGCGCGCGCCCCTCGGATGCGATCGCCCTTGCCCTGCGCACATCCAGCCCCATTGAGGTCGCCGACGAGGTCCTCGACGAGGCAGGCGTCCTCATTCCGGAGGAAGGCGGCGGCGACGAGGAGGACGAGGTCGAGAAGTTCCGCGAATTCCTCGACCAGGTCACCCCGGAGGACTTCGGCTCTGACTCCTAGCCACGGCGGGTCGCGTTGACCCCGGCGAGGCTGACCCCTACCGTGGCAGTCCGCTCTTCTGGTGGGCGGCAACGGGTCTCTCGTCGGCGGAAAGCCACCGCGAGACTCACTAACAGGGTGGAGGGTGCCCCGATGCGAGTTCCCGAGCAGGCCGCCCCATCCGTGGACGTTCCCGCCACCGTGGACCAGCAGGCGCTGTTCCCCGAGGAGTCGCTGCAGTCAGCGGCGGTTCACTTGGGCTACCGGGGACCGATCGCCTGCGCGGCTGCTGGCATCACCTACCGCCAGTTGGACTACTGGGCACGCACGGGCCTGGTCGAGCCGAGCATCAGGCCCGCGTCCGGGTCGGGCACCCAGCGGCTCTACTCGTTTCGGGACATCCTCGTGCTGCGCATCGTCAAGCGTCTCATCGATACAGGCGTGTCCCTGGCCAACATCCGCACGGCTGTTGAGCATCTCGAGCAGCGCGGAGGCGACGACCTGTCACGCATCACCCTCATGAGCGATGGTGCCTCGATCTACGAGTGCCGGAGCGAGGACGAGGTCATCGATCTCGTCCGTGGGGGCCAGGGAGTCTTCGGCATCGCTGTGGGACGTGTGTGGCAGGAGGTTGAGGGGCAGCTCGCCTCGCTGCCCGGTGAGGCGGCCGACGGGGCTGCGGACCTGCGGTCGGTATCCGACGAACTCTCCCTGCGCCGTGCGGCGCGCCGCACCGTGAGCTGACGCTTCACCGCCCCTGTGCGCTATGGTGTGCGTGCTGCTAGACCCAGCGCGGGAGAGACCCGGGGAGCCCCGGGCGCCGAAGGAGCAACCGCCCCGGAAACTCTCAGGCAGATGAACCGCGCAGGGAAGGCAACTCTGGAGAGAGGGTGGCTCGCCACCCCACCGACGGTGCAAGTCGCCTCGAGCGGCGAAGCTCTCAGGTCGCGGTAGCCCGCGAGACCAGAGGGGGTCGGGCGTACGCCGTGCGCTCGTCCTTCGAGTTGCCAGGAGCAGCCATGGCAGACAAGGCCTTCGCCGATCGCCATATCGGCCCGCGTGATCACGATCTCGAACTCATGCTCGGCGCCCTGGGCTACTCGTCCATGGACGCCTTCCTCGGCGATGTGGTGCCTGAGGCGATTCGCATCCGCGACGGCCTCGCCGTCCCGGATGCCCTGGACGAGGCAGGCCTTCGCCGCCTGATGGCGGATCTGGCCTCGACCAACAGGGTCGTCACCTCCATGATCGGCATGGGGTACCAGAACTGCCATACGCCGCCGGTCATCCGTCGCAATGTCATCGAGAGCCCGGCCTGGTACACCGCTTACACGCCCTACCAGCCCGAGATCAGCCAAGGTCGCCTTGAGGCCCTCCTGGCCTTCCAGACCGTCGTCGAAGACCTCACGGCCCTGCCGGTAGCGCCGGCCTCGCTCCTCGATGAGCCGACCGCTGCGGCGGAGGGCATGGGCCTGCTGCATCGCACCCGGGACGGACACGTATTCCTCGTGGACGCCGACACGCACCCCCAGACGATCGCCGTACTCAGTACCCGCGCGGCCCCCATCGGCATCGAGATCCGCGTACTCGACCGCAGCGATCTCATCGCCCACTTCGACAGCGATGTCTTCGGCGTGCTCGTGTCGTACCCGGGATCCTCGGGCCAGATCGACGACATCAGGCCGATCCTGCAGGCAGCCAGCCAGCATGACATCGGCTCCGTGGTCGCCACCGACCTGTTGTCGCTCACCTTGCTCACGCCGCCGGGGGAGATGGGTGCCGATGTCTGCGTCGGATCCGCGCAGCGCTTCGGCGTGCCCATGGGCTTCGGCGGACCCCATGCGGGATTCATGAGCGTGAGAGCCGGTCTCGAGCGATCGCTTCCTGGTCGCCTCGTCGGCGTGTCGGTGGACGTGGAGGGTCGTCCGGCCTACCGCCTGGCCCTGCAGACGCGGGAGCAGCACATCCGTCGCGAGCGGGCCACCAGCAATATCTGCACGGCACAGGTCCTCCTGGCCGTCGTCGCCGCCATGTATGCCGCCTACCACGGTCCGGAGGGCCTGCGGGAGATCGCGACCCGCGTGCGCGGTTACGCACTCCGACTCGGACTTTCGCTCCAGCACTCAGGCATCGAAGTCCTGGATTCCGTGTACTTCGACACCGTCACGGCGCGAGCGGACGGGCGAGCTGACGCATGGATTGCTGCCGCCCTGCGGGAGGGCATCAACATCCGTCGAATCGACGAGGACACGATCGGCGTCACCCTCGATGAGACGACGACTGATGATGACCTCGAGCGCCTCGCGCGCGCGCTCGGTGTCACGCTGGTGTCTGAGGTCACCGATCCGGCGACCTCCGGTATCCCGATGGATCTTCAGCGCACGTCGCCGTACCTCGTCCACCCGACCTTCCACGACTACCGCAGCGAGACCGAGATGCTGCGCCACCTGCGACGGCTCTCTGACCGTGACCTTGCCCTTGACCGCACCATGATCCCGCTCGGATCGTGCACCATGAAGCTCAACGCGACCTCCGAGATGGAGCCCATCACCTGGCCAGGATTTGCCGACATCCATCCCTTCGCCCCCCTCGATCAGGCGGCGGGCTACGTCCGGATGATCAACGAGCTCGAGTCCCTGCTGAGCGAGGTCACCGGATATGACGCGGTCAGCGTCCAGCCCAATGCGGGAAGCCAGGGCGAGTTCGCCGGGCTACTGGCGATTCGCGCCTACCACCACTCGCGTGGCGAGGATGGGCGCACAGTGTGCCTCATCCCGAGCAGCGCTCACGGCACCAACGCCGCCAGCGCGGTGATGGCGGGAATGCGCGTCGTGGTGATTGCATGCGACGAACATGGAAATGTCGATGTCGACGACCTCAGGGCGAAGATCGCCACGCACGGGGATGAACTTGCCGCACTCATGATCACCTACCCGTCGACTCACGGTGTCTTCGAGGAAGCCGTCGGCGAGATCTGCGCGATGGTGCACGACGCTGGCGGCCAGGTGTACGTCGACGGCGCCAACCTCAATGCCCTCGTCGGCCTGGCCAAGCCCGGTCGCTTCGGCGCCGACGTGTCGCATCTGAATCTGCACAAGACATTCTGCATTCCGCACGGGGGAGGGGGCCCCGGTGTCGGTCCCATCGGTGTGCGAGCGCACCTCGCCCCGTTCCTGCCGACTCACCCCCTTCGGCCGGAGGCGGGGCCGGAGCCCGCCGTGGTCGGTCCGGTCAGCGGAGCGCCGTGGGGCTCGGCGGGCATCCTGCCGATCCCGTACGCCTATCTGAGGCTCATGGGGCCAGATGGCTTGACGAAGGCCACGTCGGCCGCGATCGTCTCGGCGAATTACATCGCATCACGGCTGGGCGAGGCGTATCCCATCCTCTACACCGGTGCCCACGGTCGCGTCGCCCACGAGTGCATCCTCGACCTGAGGCCCCTCACCAAGTCCAGCGGCATTACCGTCGATGACGTCGCCAAGCGCCTCATCGACTACGGGTTCCATGCCCCGACCATGTCGTTCCCGGTCGCAGGAACCCTCATGGTGGAGCCGACCGAGAGCGAGAGCAGGGCTGAACTCGACCGCTTCTGCGATGCCATGATCGCCATCCGTGACGAGATCGCCAAGGTGGAGTCGGGGGAGTGGCCCGCGGACGACAATCCGCTGCGCCACGCGCCCCACTCGGCCGAATGCCTCGTGGGGGACTGGTCCCATCGCTACGACCGACGCACGGCCGCCTTCCCGGCCGGAGTGGATCCGGCGTCCAAGTACTGGCCCCCGGTCCGGCGCATCGACGGTGCCTATGGCGATCGTCACCTGGCGTGCTCGTGCCCGGCGCCGAGCGCACTTGCCGAGGCACCCGCGTAGTCGATGTGGCTCCGCGGTCGGGACGCGCTGAGCCACATGGCGTATCGACCTCGCTAGCCTGCCCTCGTGACCGAGCTGACGGAGGGACTCGTCGCGGGTCTTCTCGTCGCGCTCATGGTGGCGGCGTTCGCCCGTTGGCGGGGATGGAGCGTGGCGATACCCGTTCTTGCCGCGGGTGTGGCCATCGGCTTCCTGCCGTTCGGCCCGACAGCCCCGGACGACGCCGGCGAACTCTTCCTGCTCATCCTCGCCCCGCTCGTCTTCGGTGAGGCGCTGTCGACCTCCTACATCGACTTCAGGAAATTCCGGCAGCCGATCTTCGCGCTGGCGGTCGGGCTGGTGCTGCTGTCGTCGGTCGCCGTCGGTGCGGTGGCCGCCGCCATCGTTCCCGGCCTGCCCGTCGCCATGGCCTTCGCCCTCGGCGCGATCCTCGCGCCGACCGATGCGGTCGCCGTGGCCGCTCTGGCCCGACGAGTAGCCATGCCGCGGCGAGTGGTCACGATCCTCGAGGGAGAGAGCCTGGTCAACGACGGCACCGGCCTGACGCTCCTGCGGGTTGCACTCGCCGCAGCCGCCGCCGGCACCGTCTCCGGTGGCGAGATCGCCCTCATCCTCCTCCAATCCGTCGTCGGCGGCCTCGCCGTCGGTGTGGCCGGGGGACTGGCACTGGCGTGGCTCGTGCGTCGCGGGCCCGATCAGACGGTGGTCAACGCCTTCGTCCTCATCGCCCCGTTCCCGGTCTACTTCCTGGCGGAGGCAGTCAACGGGTCCGGCATCCTCGCCGTCGTCGCCACGGCACTCATCGTGGCTAACACGATGCTCACCCACCGACGGTTCGAGGGTCGGCGTTCATCGGTGTCGGCATGGCGGCAGATCACCTTCATCCTCACCGCCTCTGCGTTCTTCCTCGTGGGCCTGGAACTGCCCGAGACAGTGCTCGCGCTGCCGGGGGAGGATCTCCGCCTCCTGCCGCTGCTGGTCATCGCCGTCGTCGGGGTCCTCCTTGCCTCCCGAATCGCCTTCGTCCTTGGGTACGCCGCGCTCTCGCGCCGCTCGGATCAGCGCATTGGCTGGCGCGAGGCTGTGGTGCTCGCCTGGGCGGGCACTCGCGGACCTGTGTCCGGCCTTGCGGCATTCAGCCTCCCGCTCGGGGTCGGGGTCGAGGCCGCAGTCGATCAGAGCAGGCTGCTTCAGGCCACCACCTTCGTCGTTATCGCTGTCACCCTGGCGCTGTCGCCGACCCTCGGCCTGGTCGCCCGCAGGGTGGGGCTGAAGTCCGATGACCTCAGCGATGACCAGCGGGCCGTCGCCGTGGCCCTCGCCACCCGGGGCCTCGATGCGCTCGACGAGGCCGTTCGGCAGGCGGCGGAACAGCGCCGTCCCATTCCCCACGAGGCCGAAGCCACACTGCGCGCCCGCCTGGCGGGGGAACTGGAGCGCATCGACGGCTCGGCCAGGAGTGGTCCGGACGGCCCCGATGCCTTCGGTCTGGAGATCGCGGTCATCAAGGCGCAGCAGGATGAACTCCTGCGGCTGCGCGATGCGGGCACCCCGGACGCCGTCATCCGACCCGCGATGCACGACCTGGATCTGCAGATGAGCGCGCTGCGTGCCCGTCGCACACAGCCCTAGGTGCGGCCGCTGGCCTCCTGAGCCTGTCGCAGCGCCTCCTGGCGGCCCATCCAGTCCGCATGCCGCACGGCGAACCCCGCGGCCCGAGCGGACCGGAGCACGTCCTCATCATCGTCGAGGAGATAGGCCACCTCGCCGGACTCGCGCAGGGACCGCAGCCGCTCCACCTTGAACACGACAGCGGGGCGCCGATCGCGTTCCGGGCGCATGAGCAGGTTTCCCGCCGGGAGTTCGCAGCGTTCGAGCCAGGACAGCGTCTGGGAACGGTAGCTCTCGGGGCGGCCGGTGAGATACACGACCTCGAGGCCCGCGGCGCAGGCTTCACGCACGGCCTCGGCTCCGGCCGCGAGCAGCGCGTCATCGGGCATGCCGGCGAAGAATGCCGCCCAGTCACGGCGATCTCCGCTGATGTGGTGGAGGCGATGACGGACGTCCGCAAGGACTCCATCGATGTCGATAACGGCCCAGGTGCGTCCGGCAGGGGAGGTTCCCGATCCGTGATCTGACATAATGTACGTTATCGGATCTTCCCTAGGATCGCAGGGCCTCGGCAAGTTCCCGGAACTCGCCCGTCAGCGAGGCCATGTCCTCATGGGTGTGCGCCAGGGACACCAGCCACTGCTCGTCGAGCCCGGGCGGGGTCAGGACACCGCGGTTGACGCCCCACAGCCAGCTGAGCTCGGCGATGGCGAAGTCGGTGCGCTTGTAGTCGCGGTAGTTGCGGACCGGTGCCGGAGCCCAGGTGATCGCGCCCTTGACCCCGAAGCCGACGGTGTGCGCCGGCAGGGCGTACTCGCGGATGATGGCGTCGGCATCCTCGAGGGCCTTGTCGTTGACCTCCTCGGCGGCGGCCAGGGCCTGTCGGGTGCAGATCTCGTCGACGGCCGCAGCAGCAGCCATGACAAGCGGATTGCCGTTGTAGGTGCCGAAATGCGCCATGCGTCCATCGGTCACGGTCGCCATGACCTCGGCGGTCCCACCGAAGGCGGCCAGGGGCAGTCCGCCGCCGATGCTCTTGGCCAGGGTGACCAGATCGGGCTTGACGCCCAGGCGCTGCGCAGCGCCGCCGTAGCCGGCAGTCAGGCCCGTCTTGACCTCGTCGAAGACCAAGAGCACACCGTGGTCGTCGCACAGCTGGCGCACGCCCGCAAGGTAGCCAGCGTCGGGGAGGACGATGCCGATGTTCTCGAGTACGGGCTCCATGACGATCGCGGCGATATCGCGGCCGTGCTCGTCCAGGATCTGCGCAAGGCGCTCGAGGTTGTTGTACGGCACGGGATAGACGGTGCCGGCCTCGACCTCAAAGGGCACGACGGCCACGGGCGCCTCCTCAGGGCCCGCCTCGGAGATCTCCGGCTTGACCGAGACGCTGAGGGCGTCGTATCCCCCGTGGTAGCCGCCTTCGATCTTGATGATCGCCTTGCGCCCTGTGTAGGCGCGCGCAGCACGAACGGCGTACATATCGGCCTCGGTGCCGGAGTTGGCGAAACGCACCTGATCCAGGTCGAATCGCTCGCAGAAACGGTCGGCCATGTCCGATGCTGACGGAGCCGGCGTCACGAAAAGAGTGCCGGTCTCCAGGGCCGCGGTGACTGCCGCAACGACGGCCGGGTTGAGGTGGCCGACGAGCATGGCGCCGAAGCCCATGGACAGATCCAGGAGGCGACGACCGTCCACGTCCTGCAGCCAGGCGCCCTTGGCGCTCACGACGGACACAGGATGCGGATCCCAGTACTGGAATGACGATGGCACGCCGAGCGGCAGCGTGCGCCGTGACCGGGCGCTGAGAGCCCCGGACTCCGGCGTGCTGGCACTGAAGCGCTCCCATTCGGCCGCGAGGAGCGCCGCGATCCGCTCCTGATCCAGCGGGACGTAGGAGTCCGGCAGGACGCGCCAGGTGGCCGGATCGTGGGCGGGCCAGGTCACGCTATTGGCGATGCTCGTGTCGGTCGTCATCAACTCACTCCTCGGCTCACCTGGGAC
>JBMTDJ010000003.1:0-68822 GCA_049431945.1 Candidatus Nanopelagicales bacterium
AGAGGAAGCGGTCTCAAACACCGTCCAGTGTGGGTTCGAATCCCACCCGGGGCACCCGTCCGGCAGCGGGCCTACTGCAGATGCAGCGTTCCCACCTTCACCGCGGTGAGCACACCGGAGGCACGCACAGACCCGGGCTCCCCCTTCGAGCACACGAAGGTCACGTCGCCCTCGGGCTCGAAAATCTCCACGCTCGTGGCTACGGGGAAGGTCGTGGTGCCGAATGCTGTCACCGCCGCGAAACTGTCACCGGCTGATTCGAGACCGCAGGAGACGGTGTTGAACGGGCCTCCGCTAACGTCGAGGGAGACGTAGGCCGCGGCATCCACGAGGTAGGTACCGGCAGGAAGTACCAAGCGCGCAAGAACCACGGACTCGTCGCTGAAGGTGTCGTCCGAGATCGGCGCCGAGTAGCCGTCACTGGGGCCGATCGGGCCCCGCGGTCCCTCCGGTCCAGGATTGCCAACCTCGCCAGGTACGCCCTGCGGACCAGTGGGCCCTTGCGGCCCTTGCGGGCCCTGGGCTCCCGGTGCGCCCGCGAACCCCCTCGGGCCTTGAGGTCCGGTCGCGCCGGTGGCTCCCTTAGGGCCGGTCTTCCCACGCGGCCCGGGGACACCCTGCTCATTCCAGGTGAGCAACTCCTCGCCGGTGACGCACGTATCGTCGGCATTGATGATCCGGAGGTCGCCGGTGGCCACGGTGACGCAGGAGTAGATCTCCTTCGCCGCATCGCGTGCGGCAATGGCGGGCGCCACGAGCGTCGCACCGACGATGATGCCCGCGAAGGCGGCAACGCTCACGACCCACGCCGTGGCCCGGCGGGACGGCGAGACCGCCCCTGGCGGGCTGGCCCGGCGGGACGGCGAGACCGCCCCCCTCCAGCCGCTCCCGCGCATGTGTCCACCCTTCATCGCCCTCCGCCCCACCGTCGATCCGGCCTAGGCGCCTAGGTCCAGTGTGGACCGTTGGTCGGCGATTCGGGCGAGCAGGCCGTTCACGAACGCCGGCGAGTCGTCCGTCGACAGCTCCCGGGCGAGGGCCGTGGCCTCGTCCAGGGCCACTGCCGCCGGAACATCCCCCCACAGCAACTCGTATGTCCCCAGTCGCAGGACGGCCCGGTCAACCCCGGGCATACGGTCCAGCGTCCACCCCAGCGAGTACGTCGACAGGATCTCGTCGATCCGCTCACGATGCTCTACGACTCCGGTCACGAGCTCGCTCACATACGGATTGAGGGGAGCATCCCCCTCGTCCGTGCGCAGCCGGTCGGACTCGGCCAGAACGACGAGCGGGTCCACGTCGCGGATATCGGATTGGAAGAGAACATCGAGGGCACGCTTGCGTGCCTTGTGCCGAGCAGCCACCTCAGTTGACGCGACCGAGGTAGGACCCGTCCCGCGTGTCGACCTTGACCTTGGTGTCGGCCTCGATGAACAGCGGCACCTGAATTTCCGCGCCCGTCTCGAGGGTCGCAGGCTTGGTGCCACCCGTCGATCGGTCGCCCTGAACTCCGGGCTCGGTGTAGGTAATCATGAGCTCGACCGCCGCGGGGAGCTCAACATAGAGGGCATTGCCGTCGTGCAATGCGACGATGCACTCCTGGTTCTCGAGCATCCAGCGCGCGTTGTCGCCTACGACGACGTTGGGAATCATCACCTGGTCATACGTCGAGGTGTCCATGAAGACCCAGTCGTCGCCATCTCGGTAGAGATACTGCATGTCCCGCTTGTCGACGTTGGCAGTCTCGACCTTGACACCGGCATTGAACGTCTTGTCGACGACCTTGCCCGAGAGGACGTTCTTGAGCTTGGTCCGCACGAACGCTCCGCCCTTGCCGGGCTTGACGTGCTGGAACTCCACGACCGCCCACAGCTGGCCGTCGAGATTGAGCACAAGCCCGTTCTTCAGGTCATTCGTCGTTGCCACGCGCTGCCGTCCCCTTCACTCAGCCCAGGGCCACGAGGTCGCGGTGCGACGTCGTGAGCGGCCTACTGGGACCCTCCCCCACCCAGATCGTGTCCTCGATGCGCACGCCACCCCGTCCTGGGAGGTAGATGCCCGGCTCGATGGTCACAGGTGAGTCGGCGGGGAGCATACCCGTCGCGCGCACGCTGAAGAACGGCGCCTCGTGGATGTCCAGCCCCACCCCGTGACCCAGTCCGTGCCCGAAGAAGTCCGCGTAGCCGGCATCGTCGATGATCTCGCGCGCAGCGGCATCCACACTGCGAAGATCGGCGCCGGCGACTGCCGCCCGGCGCCCGGCGGCCTGAGCCTCGGCGACGATCCCGTGGATCTCGATCTGCCAGTCTGCAGCTGCCCCTATGACGAAGGTCCGGGTCTCGTCCGCGTGATAGCCACGCACCGCAGCACCGAAGTCGATGAGGAGCAGGTCACCTGGCGCCAGGGGTCGGTCGGTCGGCTCGTGGTGGGGCTTCGCCGAGTGCGGGCCGCCGGCGACGATCGTCGCGAAGGAGATCTCGTCCGCGCCGTGGGCGAACATCTGCGACTCAAGGGCTCGTGCGATCTCGCGTTCGGAGACCCCGACGCGAATCGATCCGAGGATGGCACCGAGTGCGGCGTCACTGACTCTGCATGCCTCCTCGATGGCCGCCAACTCGTGGGCGTCCTTGACGATGCGCACACCCTCGACGACATCGGCTGTCTCCACCAGGGGACCGAGCCCGGCACTCTCGAGCGACCGCATGTCGGCCACGCTCAGATGGGCCGACTCCAGCCCAAGCGGGCCCTGGCCGGCCCATCGACTGCACACTGCGGCCAGGGTGCAGCGATCGAGGACCGTCGGCAGCTCCGGGCACTGCTCGCCGACCTGCACTTCGTACCGGGCGTCGGTGCCCAGCAGCACGTCGTCAGGCCCGAGGAGCAGCACCGCGTTAGAACCGGTGAAGCCCGTCAGGTAGCGAACATTCGACAGGGACGTGACGACCAGCGCGGCCGCTTCCGGCGCCGTCTGCCTCAAGCGATGCAGCACGCGCTGGCGCCGAAGAGCGTGAGTATCACTCATCCGATGCTGTCGGCCCATTCTCGGCGATGGCGCTCAGCGCGAGTCGGTAGGACTCGACGCCGAAACCGCTGATGGTGCCGTTCACCACTGCGGCGATGACCGACGTGTGCCGGAACTCCTCGCGGGCGGCCGGGTTGGACAGGTGCACCTCGACCGTCATCGCACGCACCTGAGCAAGTGCATCGCGCAAGGCATACGAGTAGTGCGTGAATGCCGCGGCATTGAGGACCACGGGGGTCTCGGCGTCCGCCGCTTCGTGGAGCCACGCCACGAGCTCCGCCTCGGAGTCTGTCTGCCTGACCTCGACAGCCAGGCCTTCCTGCTCCCCCCACTGCGTGCACAGACGACTGAGTTCGCTGTAGGACGTGTGCCCGTAGATCTCCGGCTCACGCACTCCCAGACGCCCCAGATTGGGGCCATTGAGCACGAGGACGCGTCGTGCGCTCATGGGGTCACCTCCGAGTAGGCAGCCGCGAGTACTGCAGGATCCGGCCCCTCGAGTATGGCGGGCCTGGCCACGCCGTTGAGGATGACGAACCTCAGCATGTCTCCCCGAGCCTTCTTATCCACGCGCATCGCCGCCAGCAGCGAATCCCATCGGGCGTCTGCGTACGTCGTGGGCAATCCCACGGCACCGAGGACCTCGCGATGCAGGTCGACCGATGCGTCGTCGAGGTGCCCGGCCAGGCGTGCGAGTTCGGCCACATAGACCATCCCTACGCTGATCGCCGCGCCATGGCGCCACCGGTAGTTTTCGACTCGTTCGATCGCGTGGCCGAACGTGTGCCCATAGTTGAGGACTTCGCGCCCGAGAGGACCTCCGATGGACTCCCGCAAGTCCGCGGACACCACACCTGCCTTGACCTTGATCGAACGTTCGATGACGTCGCGCAAGGTGTCGGAATCCGCCCGCGTCACCCCCGCCGGGTCGGCGAGGACGGCGTCGAGAATCCCCGGATCGGCGACGAGCCCGCACTTGATCGACTCGGCCAACCCGGCCACCAGGTCGTGCTGCGGCAAGGTGTCCAGCGCGTGAAGGTCGCACAGCACTCCCGCAGGCTCATGGAACGAGCCGACGAGATTCTTGCCCGAGTCCGTGTTGATGCCCGTCTTGCCCCCGACTGCGGCGTCCACCATCCCGAGGACCGTGGTGGGGACCAGGACGATGCGCACGCCGCGCAGCCAGGTGGCGGCAACGAAGCCGGCGAGGTCGGTCGTCGAGCCGCCGCCGATGCCCACGATGGCGTCCGTTCGTGTGAATCCCGCCTGCCCCAGAACCGACCAGCAGAAGGCAGCGACCTCGGGGGCCTTGGCCTCCTCGCCGTCCGGGACCTCGATGGCGATGGCCTCGAAGCCCGAGGCCGCAAGATCCTCGCGCACCGCCTCTGCGGTCGCCGCCAGGGCGGCGGGCGCGATCACGGCCACGCGTCGGCACTCGTCCCCGAGGAGACCGGCCAGTTCACTGAGGAGCCCGTGTCCGATCACGACGTCGTAGGGTCGCTCCGCGCGCACGGGAATTCGCGTGATATCGCTGTCGGTCATGCCACCTCCAACGCGGCCACGACCGCCTCAACGACCTCGTCGGCGGAGCGCCCGTCCGTGTCGATGGTCCAGGTGGCAACCTCTTCGTACATCGGGGTTCGCTCATCGAGCAAGGTCATCAAGGTCCCGCGGACGTTGCCCAGCAGCAGCGGGCGGCTCGTGTTGAGGCCGACGCGGCGGGCCGCCTCGGATACTCCCACGCGCAGCCACAGGCAGGGTGCCTGAGCGAGTCGCTGCCTGGTCTGATCATCGATGACCGCCCCACCGCCGAGGGCGAGCACGCCGTCGAACTCGGCAAGGGCCTGGGCAACGATCTCCCGCTCTCGCGCGCGGAATGCTGGTTCGCCCTCCTCGACGAAGATGTCCGACACGGACTTGCCGACGCTCTCCTCGATGAGCTGGTCGGTGTCATGGAAAGCGACGCCCCAGTGTCGCGCCAGGCGCCTGCCCACCGTGGACTTGCCCGAACCTGGCGCCCCGATCACCACGATCGGGCGGGCGGTAACGCCCGGAGTCATCGGAAGGCCAGGTGCTCGATGTAGGAATCAACGTTGCGCTGCGTCTCGGCCACCGAGTCGCCGCCGAACTTCTCCAACAGCGCATCGCTGAGCACGAGCGCGACCATCGCCTCGGCCACGATGCCTGCCGCGGGAACAGCGCACACGTCCGAGCGCTGATTGATGGCCTTGGCCGGCTCACCGCTGGCGACATCGACCGTCTGGAGCGCGCGGGGGATCGTGGAGATCGGCTTCATGGCCGCACGGATGCGCAGTGCCTCTCCCGTGGTCATGCCACCCTCGGTACCTCCAGAGCGGCCAGATGTCCGCGCGAGGCGCCCGTCTTCGCTCACGATCTCGTCCTGCGCCTGCGAGCCTCGGCGAGCCGCCAGGTCGAAGCCGTCCCCGACCTCCACTCCCTTGATCGCTTGAATCCCCATGAGGGCCGCGGCGAGGCGCGCATCGATCCGCCTGTCCCAGTGGACGTGACTGCCCAGTCCGGGCGGAAGGCCGTGGACGACGACCTCCACCACGCCGCCGAGCGTGTCCCCTTCGCGATGGGCCTCGGCGATTTCCTCCTGCATGAGCCGGCTCGCCTCATCGTCAAGCGCACGCACGGGGTCGTCGTCGATGCGACCACGGTCCGCGGCCACCGGCACCGATCCGGCGGGGGCCTGAGCTCCCCCGATTCGGACGACATGACTGATGACGTCGATGTCAGCCACCTGGCGGAGGAAGGCCCGAGCCACCGCGCCCAGCGCGACCCTGGCAGCCGTCTCGCGAGCGCTTGCCCGCTCCAGGATGGCCCGGGCATCGTCGAATCCGTACTTCTGCATGCCGACCAGGTCGGCATGGCCCGGCCGTGGACGGGTGAGTGGAGCATTGCGCGCGAGCGACTCGAGTTCCGCCTCGTCCACCGGGTCCGCGGACATGACCGCCTGCCACTTCGGCCACTCGCTGTTGCCGACCTCAATGGCGATGGGCGAGCCGATCGTCTCTCCGTGGCGCACCCCGCCGAGGATGCGCACCTCGTCCTGCTCGAATGCCATCCGGGCTCCGCGACCGGCACCCAGGCGCCGGCGTCGCAGGTCCTCGGCAACGTCAAATGTCGTCACCGACACCCCGGCCGGCAGGCCCTCAAGGATGGCGACGAGTGCCGCCCCGTGGGACTCCCCTGCCGTTAGCCACCGAACCATGTGGGCAATCCTCTCAGACGGCACCAAAGCTCCGGTCCGCCCGCGCCCGCCGGGGCGGCTCCGCCGTCGCTACCAGGCAAGGCCGACCAGGGCACCGCCGAGGAGGAATGGTCCAAAAGGCAGGGCTCGCTGAAGCGCTCCGCTGAGCGAACCGCGCGCGAGGAGTTGCCGGCCGACAAGGGCGACAGCCGCAAGTGCTCCGAGCAGGAATCCCGCGAATACTCCGATGGCCACCGCCTCCCAGCCCAGGAAGCCCAGATAGAGGCCCAGGGTGGGTCCGAGCTTCACGTCACCCATACCCAGGCCTCCAGGTCCGATGAGGGCCAGGATCAGGAGCACGGCCGTGACCGCGAGGGCCGCCAGCCAACCGCGAAGGTAGGCGCCGGTGTCGCCGGGCAGAAGCAGGAGCAGCGCTCCAGCGCCGAAGGCCATGGCATTGAGTACGTCGGGGATGCGATGGCAGGCGAGATCAGTACGCGTGATGGCCGCAGACACCAAGGCGAGCGCCACCCAGGCGGGTAGGAGCGCCCACGACGGAGTGAGGAGACTTGTGGCCGCTGCAGCGACACCGGCGACCACGCCGGTCACCAGTGGCCTGGGCCGCAACGATGCGGTCCCCGGCGCGTGGCCCAGCGACCATCGAGCCAGCCAGTCGAGAGCGGGACCGAGAGCGATGCCCAGGACGAGCACCACGGCGACGATGATCCAGGTCACGGCGGCGAATTGCCCAGGGGGTCCTCAGCGTCACGGAGGCGTTCATCGTGCAACGCCGCCCGCATCGCCGACACCGGCGCCTGCATCCCGGTCATCAGCGTCACCTGATCCACGGCCTGCCACAGGAGCAGGTCGAGCCCGTCGGCCACCGGCCCGCTCGCCGCGGCCCACGCTCGGGCAAGGGCGCTGGCGCTTGGGCCGTAAGCGACGTCCAGCAGGACCCCGGGGCGATCGGGGACGAACTCCGCCAACTCGTCTGCCGCACCCGGCGGGATGGTGGAGATGACGGCGTCGGCGCTGAGCCACCCTCGGTCTGACAGGTCACCCACGCTCACCGCCACCCCAAGGCCGACCCCGAGGTCGACCAGGGGAACGGCCCGATCGGGATGGCGCGCGAGAACATCGACCTGCTGGGCACCGATCCCGGCAAGCGCCGCGAGTGCGCTCCGCGCCGTCGCCCCGGATCCAATGACGATGCCGGTGCGCGGCGCGAATGCCTCACCGTGCGCCTCTTGCAGTGAGCGACGCATGCCTTCGACATCGGTGTTGTGGCCCACGGTGCCGGCTTGCGTGAACACGACGGTGTTGACGGCGCTCACCTGCGCGGCCAGCGGTGTGACCGCATCCAGGAGCCCTAGGACATCCGTCTTCAAAGGCATGGTGAGCGACAGTCCGGCCCACTCGGGCCAGGAGCAGCTCGCCATGAATGCCGGCAACTGGTCCGTGGTGACATCCCTCGCCTCGTATTGCCAGTCCAATCCCAGAGCCGCATAGGCAGCCCGGTGTAGGAGGGGCGATCTGCTGTGCACGATCGGGGAGCCGAGGACGGCTGCGCGTCGGGTGGCCATGACGGTCAGGGTGCCGTCGGCGCGGCCGTGGCGGCGTACGTGTCGCGGAACTTCTGCTTCCACACGAGGAATTGGTCATAGTCCGCCGTGAATCTCGTGGTGAGGGTGTCGGGGTCGACCGTGACGAAGTAGAGCCAGTCCCCCGTCGCGGGATTCAACGCTGCTTCGATCGCATCCTGGCCCGGGGAATTGATGGGCGTCGGAGGCAGCCCGTCGATGACGAACGTGTTGTACGGCGACTCCGTGGTGAGCATGTCCTCCGTGAGGAAGAAGGTGTCCGTGCGCAGGGCGTAGTTCACCGTCGAATCGAACTGCAGCTTCATGCCCTGATTGAGACGGTTGTAGATGACGCGAGCAACCTTGCGGAAGTCGTCCGGGGCTACCTCTGCCTGGACCAGGCTCGCCACGATCAGCACATCGTAGGCCGACATCCCCAGGCGCTTGGCACGCTTCTCAAGGCGGACTTCATCGGCCGCGATGTCGAAGCGTCGCACCATCGCACCCAGCACCTCGGTCGCATCCCTGCCGGGAATCACCTCGTACGAGGCGGGGAAGAGGAAGCCCTCCGGCCGTCCCCCCGACCAGTCCGGCAGGCCAAGGCCCGAGGAGTTCACGAGGGCAGCCTCCAGGGCCGACACCGGGAGAGCGGTGCGCTCGCTGGTGATGCGCACGGTCTCGTCCAATCGCAGTCCTTCGGGAAGGACGAGAGGGGCCGCGCGACTCGCCGGATCCAGCATTGCCTCGATCACCTCGGCGGGATCCATCCCGGTCTGGAGCGAATAGACCCCCGGCCCGATGCGGGACGCGCGCTCGTCGAGTTCGGCGGTCGCGAGGAAGCTCGTGGCGGACGACACCACCCCAGCCTCGGCCAGGCGCGCCGCGAGGGTGGAGAGCGAGTCTCCGCTGTTGACCACGACGTCGACGGGACGACCGGCAGTCACGCCCACCTGGGTCTCAGGAGACATGCCACGCACCGTGGAGAAGGCCCACACCCCGGCGACGATGAGCGCGATGACGCCAAGGGCAGTCACGGTCCACCGCACGGGACTGCGCCTATTGCGTGACGGCGGCAGGGGATCCTCGGTGAGGAAGGGCAGAAGTTGACTCACGCTGGCCCTCCCTCCATGCGATCGCGGACGAACCCCTAGACGGTAACCGCTTGGCCCGCGCGAGTCCCGTCGGCGCGCTCACGGCCGAGGGCCGTCTCCAAGATCACGACCGCTGCTGCCTGGTCCACGTAGGCCCGAGACTCCTTCGTGCGCTTGCCCGTCTCGTGCAAGGATCGCTGTGCACTGACCGTGGACAGTCGCTCGTCGATCAGGTGAACGGGGATGTCGAGTATCCCCGCGAGTTGCTGGGCGAACTCCCGCGCAACCTCAGCGGCCCGGCCCTGATTGCCGTCCAACCCGAGCGGCATCCCGACGTAGACGACGCGCGCATCGTACTCAGCCACGAGATGGGCGATGCGTGTCAGCGTCGTGCCGTCGCGAGCGAGAGTCACCTCAGGCACGGCAAGAATGCCGTCCGGATCGCTGCGGGCGACTCCGACGCGGACGGACCCCACATCGACGCCCAGTCGCGTGCCGCGCTCCAGGTCAGGACTCCCCGGCCAGATGAGCGACGTAGGACTGAACCGCGGCGAAGGCGTCGTCGATGGCGCCAGCGCGCGTGCCCCCGCCTTGCGCGATGTCATCCTTGCCGCCGCCCCGGCCATCCACCGCGGGCAAGGCGGCGTCGAGCAGCGCCTTGGCTGTCAGGCCAAGTTCGCGGGCGCGGTCGTTGACCACGCTCACGAGTGCGACCCGACCGTCGTCCACGGACGCCCCGACCATTCCCACGCCCATGTCCGGACGGGCTGTCGATCGCCCGCGCAAGGCCAGCTCGCGCAGGTCGCCCGCCGAGGTGCCGTCGGGTGCACGGTAGGTCCAGATGCGGAACGGGCCCACATCCTTGCCTTCGCCGATGACCCCCTCCACATTGCTGGTCAACTGAGCGCTCTTATAGCGCTGGAGCTCGCGCTCGGCCTCCTTGAGGCGAGAGATGATCGACTCCACCCTCTCGGGGAGTTCCTCGGGACGCGCCTTGACGATGTCCGTGAGCTGGTCAACGAGCACATGCTCCCGGGCCAGGTGCCGATAGGCATCCACCCCGACCAGCGCCTCGACACGGCGCACACCCGCTCCGATGGAGCCTTCCGAGAGGAAGGTGACCAGACCGAGCTGACCCGACCTCTGAGCGTGTGTTCCACCGCAGAGTTCGTGCGCCCAATCGCCCACGGAGATGACCCGGACTTCGCTGCCGTACTTCTCGCCGAAGAGCGCCATGGCACCGAACGCGCGAGCCTCGTCCAAGGTCATGACCTGCGCCATCACCTCGAGGTCGGCCGCGAGGACATCGTTGACCCTTGCCTCGACATCGCGCAGCATCGTGTCACCCACGGCCCCTGCCGCGGGGAAGTCGAAGCGGAGGCGACCAGGGGCGTTCTCCGAGCCCATCTGCGTCGCGGTCTCCCCCAGGAACTCCCGAAACGCCCTGTGCACGAGGTGCGTCGCGGTGTGGGCACGCGAGATGGCCCGGCGGCGCTCGATGTCGACGTGCCCGAGGATCTCCTCGCCCACCGTGAGCTCACCTGCTGACACCGTCGCGCGGTGGATGAAGAGTCCGGGCACCGGGGTCTGGACGTCGTACACCTCAAGGGATGCGCCCCCGGCAGAGGTGATGCGACCGTGGTCTCCGAGTTGCCCGCCCGCCTCGGCGTAGAACGGCGTCCGATTGAGCACGATCTCGACATGGTCACCCTCGCGTGCGACCGGAACTACGGCGCCATCGCGCAGGATGCCGGTGACGACACCTTCGCTCACCGTCTCGACGTAGCCGGTGAATCCCGTCGTCCCGCCGCGCTCGAGGACCTCCCGGTACGCCGTGACCGAGGCCACCCCCGCCTTGCGAGAGCGAGCGTCAGCCTTGGCTCTCTCGCGCTGCTCGGTCATGAGCTCACGGAAGCCTGCCTCGTCGACATCGAGGCCCTGCTCGCGCGCCATTTCGAGCGTCAGGTCGATGGGGAAGCCGTAGGTGTCGTGAAGCACGAAGGCCTGCTCACCGGGCAGCACACCTCCCCCGTTGTTGCGCACCTCCGAGGCGGCCATGTCAAAGATCTGCGTGCCCGTGCGGAGGGTCTGGAGGAACGCGCCCTCCTCTTGCACCGACACCGTCGTGATGCGCGACGCCTCATCATTGAGCTCGGGATACTGAGGCGCCATCGTCGTAATGGTGGTGCCCATGAGCTCGCCGATCGCCGGCTCCTCGCAGCCGAGGATCCGCATATTGCGAATCACTCGGCGCATCAGTCTCCGCAGAACGTAGCCACGACCCTCATTGCCGGGGACAACGCCGTCCCCGATGAGGAAGGCGCAGGTGCGCGAGTGATCGGCGATGACGCGCAGGGCGACATCGGACTTCTCGCTCGCTCCATAGGCGACCCCGGTGAGTTCGCTCGCGCGATCGAGGATCCGCTTCGTGGTGTCGATCTCGTAGATGTTCTCGACGCCTTGGAGCAGGGCTGCCATGCGCTCCAGGCCCATGCCGGTGTCGATGTTCTTGGCCGGCAGCGGCTTGAGGACGTCGAAGTCCTCCTTGGACCGCACGGCCGAGAGTTCCTCCTGCATGAAGACGAGGTTCCACACTTCGAGGTAGCGGTCCTCGTCGACGACGGGACCGCCTTCCTGCCCGTAGGCGGCACCACGGTCGTAGTAGATCTCCGAGCACGGGCCGCCGGGTCCGGGGACGCCCATCGACCAGTAGTTGTCCTTGGGGCCTCGTCGCTGGATGCGCTCGCGCGGGATGCCGACCTCACGGTGCCAGATATCGGCTGCCTCATCGTCATTGTCGTAGACGGTGACCCAGAGCTTGTCTTCGGCGAAGCCGAATCCGCCATCGGTCTGGCTGCCTGTGAGCAACTCCCAGGCGAAGGGGATCGCTCCCTGCTTGAAGTAATCGCCGAACGAGAAGTTGCCCGCCATCTGGAAGAACGACGCATGCCTTGTGGTCTTGCCGACCTCCTCGATGTCGAGGGTCCGCACGCACTTTTGCACGCTGGTCGCACGCGGATAGGGCGGCGGTGCCTCGCCGAGGAAGTAGGGCTTGAAGGGCACCATGCCGGCGTTGACGAAGAGCAGCGTCGGGTCATCGAGCAGTAGCGAGGCTGACGGGATCACCTGGTGGCCGCGCTCGGCGAAGAACTTCAGGAAGCGCGTCCGAATCTCTGCGGAGTCCATCATGCGCTTGTCCGAGCTTCAGCCAGGGCGCGCGCTGCGGCAGCGCCGGTCACACCCGACGGTGTCGGTCTCACGGGTGCGCTCGCGCCGGATCTCGAGGGCGCGGGGGATGCGTCGTTCGTTGGCTGGCCGGCCACCGTCCCGAGAAGGCCGCGAGCGGAAGCAGCCATCGCTGACGCCGAGATCGTGGCGGCTTGAACGCTGCCGACGACACCCTTGGCGCGCGCCTCCTCGAGGAGCTTCTGCCCGCGTCGATAGGCGATGACACCTGCGGTCGCACCGATGGCAACCCACACAGTCCTGCGCATGCCCGGAGCCTAACGCTCGTGGGGCACACCATCGGGGGCGCGGCCCTCGCGCAGGCGGGAAACCCGCTCGGCGATATCGGCCCACGACGCCTCGGCCCCGTGACGCGTCGGCTGGTAGTACGCCGCTCCCACCAGCGGGTCGGGCAGGTACTGCTGGGCGGACACACCACTGTCTTCGTCATGCGGGTACCGGTAGCCCACACCGTGACCGAGCGGACGCGCGCCGGGATAGTGCGCGTCGCGGAGGTGGGCGGGCACGGTGCCGATCCGTCCCGCGCGGACATCCGCTTGGGCGGCGTCGATCGCCTTGATGACGGCGTTTGACTTCGGGCTCAGCGACAAATGGATCGTCGCGTGCGCAAGTGTGAGGCGCCCCTCGGGCATCCCGAGCATGGCCACGGCCTCGGCGGCGGCGACCGCGGTCTGCAGGGCGGACGGATCGGCCAAGCCG
The DNA here is from genome assembly GCA_049431945.1 of Candidatus Nanopelagicales bacterium. GTDB lineage: Bacteria > Actinomycetota > Actinomycetes > S36-B12 > S36-B12 > Mxb001. The sequence goes on from JBMTDJ010000003.1 coordinate 12,853, forward strand.
ATGTCCTCACTGGCGAGGATCATGAGCCGCCGCGCGATGAAGCGGGGGTCCTCACCGGCTTCGATCATGCGGGCGAGGTAGTGCAGCGCAGCGTCCGGGTCACTGCCGCGGATGCTCTTGATGAAGGCGCTGATGACGTCGTAGTGCTGGTCTCCGTCGCGGTCGTAGCGCACCGCCGCGGTGAGCACGGCCGCCTCGACGTCCTCGAGCGAGATCTCCGCCCCCGGGCCTCGCGTCGATGTCGCGAGCCCAGCGACGGCGTCAAGGGCGGTGAGCATCCGCCGAGCGTCGCCTCCAGCGATCCGCAGGAGGTGGTCGCGCGCCGCATCGGACAGCGAGACCGCGCCACCGAGCCCGCGCGGATCGAGGAGCGCACGGTCGAGCAGCGCGCCAAGATCTTCGTCGGTGAGCGACTGCAGGGTGAGCACGACGCTGCGCGAGAGCAGCGGAGAGACGACCGAGAAGCTGGGATTCTCCGTGGTCGCCGCGATGAGGGTGACCCAGCCGTTCTCGACCGCAGGCAGGAGAGCATCCTGCTGGGTCTTGCTGAAGCGATGGACTTCGTCGACGAAGAGCACGGTGCCGCGTCCTTGCATGCCGAGAGCGGACTTGGCGGCGTCGATGACCTCGCGCACGTCCTTGACACCAGCGGTGACCGCGGAGAGTTCGACGAATCGCGCACCAGTGGCGCGCGAGACCAGGTGCGCGAGCGTGGTCTTGCCGGTGCCGGGCGGCCCCCACAGGATCAGGGACACCGCCGCGGCAGGATCGCCTTCGAGCATCCGCCGCAGCGGACTGCCCTCGGCGATGAGGTGGCGCTGGCCGACCAGGTCCTCGATCGTGCTCGGCCGCATCCGCACCGCGAGAGGCGCACCGGGACGCTCGGGCCCGGCTGCCTCGTCGAACAGCGTGGCCGCCATGCCCGCGAGCCTACGCGGGCTCGCGTCCGTGACTGCCCTCTACCGCACGAGAAGGGCGGATCATTGCCGAGCGGTATCTCCCACACTCCGCGAACCCAGCCGCGCGGTACACCGCTGCCGCCGGGAGGTTGTCGGCGTACATCTCTAGGTTGACGCCAGTCGCGCCCTGTGCCAGCGCAGCCCGGGTGAGCCCGACCGTAAGAGCAGTCCCCATACCCCGTCCTCGGTGCGCCGGCTCAGTGCAGATGCTCACCAGATGAGCCGTGTCACCGACTGACCAGGCCCACGCGCCCACGGCGGCGAGTCGATCGCCATCCTCGATGCCGTGCCACTCCACGACGCGCGGATCACCGGCATGGATGTAAGCCGAGTCCGAGTGCGCGAGCAGAGGATCGATCCGTGGATCGAGAGGTTCCAGTCGTGCCGTGTGAGCGTGCTCACTGACCCGACCACCGAACTCCCAGAGCGACCAGTGCCCCGGATCCTCGCCGCGGTAGGCGTCCGGAAGGTGCATGAAGACATCGTCGTGGACCGTCACTCCGTCGAAGCCGAACGGCTCGAGGGACTCAATCAGTGCGACGATGCGAGCCGGATCATCGCCGAGCGCCGTCACCCATGTCTCGCCTGACCTGCGTCCGGTCCGCAGGAACGCGACATGATCGCCGTCGACAGCGAAGTGGCCGATGTGATCGTCAGCGACGCGCAGGCGCAGAAGGGGGTCACTCGGCCGGGCTTGGCGCAGCGGGTGCTGCATCGATGCCGGCCTCCTTGCGCTGCTTGGGCGTGATGGGCGTGGGTGCACCCGTGAGTGGATCCTGGCCTCCCCCCGTCTTGGGGAAGGCGATCACGTCGCGGATGCTCGATGCGCCTGCCAGCAGCATCGCCACTCGATCGAGGCCGAAGGCGATGCCGCCATGCGGGGGCGGCCCGTACTGGAAGGCCTCGAGCAGGAAGCCGAACTTCGACTGCGCCTCCTCCTCGCCCATGCCCAGCAAGGCGAAGACCCGCTCCTGCACGTCCCTACGATGGATACGCACGGATCCGCCACCGATCTCGTTGCCGTTGCACACCATGTCGTATGCCCAAGCGAGCGCCTGATCGGGTGCGGATTCGAAGGTGTCGATCCACTCGGCATTGGGCGACGTAAACGGATGGTGCACGGCCGTCCAGCCGAGGGAGCCGTCATCCTCCTCCACCTGCTCGAACATAGGTGCGTCCACAACCCAGAGGAACGACCAGGCGGCGTCATCGATGAGACCGAGCCGGTGGCCGATCTCGACGCGAGCCGCCCCCAGGAGCGCACGGGCGTCTGATGCAGCACCCGCCGCGAAGAAGGCGCAGTCGCCTGGGCTCGCGCCGACGGCCGCCTGGAGACCCTCGCGCTCAGACTCCGAGAGGTTCTTGGCGACCGGGCCGCCGAGCTCGCCGTCGACGCCGAAGGTGACATAGGCAAGGCCCTTGGCTCCGCGCTGCTTGGCCCACTCCTGCCACGCGTCGAATGTCCGACGGGGCTGGTCGGCGCCACCGGGCATGACGACCGCCCCGACGTACGGCGCCTGGAAGACCCGGAACGGAGTCGCGCGGAAGTAATCGGTGAGGTCGACGAGTTCGAGCCCGAATCGCAGGTCAGGCTTGTCGGTGCCGAAGCGGCGCATCGCCTCGAAGTAGGGCATGCGCGGCACCTCGCCGATGTCGACGCCGAGGATGCCCTGCCACAGGGCGCGGATCACAGCCTCTCCGACCTCGATGACGTCCTCCTGCTCGACGAAGGACATCTCGATGTCGAGCTGGGTGAACTCCGGCTGCCGATCCCCACGGAAGTCCTCATCCCGATAGCAGCGCGCGATCTGGAAGTAGCGCTCCATGCCAGCGACCATGAGCAGCTGCTTGAAGAGCTGTGGCGACTGCGGCAACGCGTACCAGTTGCCCGGCTGAAGACGCGCGGGCACGAGGAAGTCGCGCGCACCCTCGGGAGTGGAGGCGGTCAAGGTCGGCGTCTCGATCTCGACGAAATCGCGCTCTAACAGCACGTCGCGCGAGATCTGGTTGAGCTTGGAGCGCATCCGTAGGTTGTCTCCGACGGACGGGCGGCGCAGGTCGAGGTAGCGGTACCGCAGTCTGGCCTCCTCGCCTACGGTCGCGCGATCATCGACGGGGAAAGGAAGCGGGGCGGCAGGACTGAGGACCTCGACCTCACTGGCCTCCACCTCGATGCCGCCCGTGGAGATGTCGGGATTCTCGTTGCCCTCCGGCCGAGGACGGACCGAGCCCACGATGCGTAGGCAGTACTCGTCACGCAGGCCGTGGGCAACATCGGGATCATTGACCACCACCTGGACCACACCGCTCGCATCGCGCAGGTCGAGGAAGGCCACCCCGCCGTGGTCGCGACGACGGTCCACCCAGCCCGCGAGGATGACGCTCGTCCCCTCGTCGGCCCTCGTGAGCGTGCCGGCCCGGTGCGTGCGGATCACGTTGCTCCCTTGTCGTCGTGCGCGGCCGCCAAAAGCGGCCACAGGTCAGTATCGGGGGGCGACCACACGTCAGCGTCAGCACCCACCTGGTCGCCGCTGCGGATGTCCTTGACGGTGTCGCCTTCCTCGGCGGGGAACCACACGAAGGGGATCCCCCTGCGATCGGCGTACTTGATCTGCTTGCCGAACTTCTCGGCCTTCGGAGCCACCTCGCATGGGATGCCTCGCGAACGCAGGGCCTGCGCGACATCGTCGCTGCGTTGACGCGAGTCCTCATCGACCACGGCCACGAGCACCGCCGAGTTGACCTTGCGCGTGCTGCGGACGAGGTTGCGTCCCAGGAGGAGCGAGACCAATCGCGTCACGCCGAGCGAGATACCGACGCCGGGATATGCCGTGCGCCCATCAGAGGCGAGGGCGTCATAGCGTCCGCCAGAGCAGATCGAGCCGAAGGATTCATAGCCCTCGAGGGACGTTTCGTAGACGGTGCCCGTGTAGTAGTCCAGCCCGCGCGCGATGTGAAGGTCAGCGACGACGGCACCGGGCCTGACCCGATCCGATGCGTCCACCACGGCGACAAGCTCCTCCAAACCCTCCTCGAGCAGCGGATCGGCCACGCCCAGCCCCCGCACCCTCTCGGCGGCCTCACGCCCGGATCCTCGGATCGCAGCAAGAGCCAGGACCTGGTCCACGACACCCTCGGGAAGTCCACCGTCCATGAGCAATTCGCGGACCTTAGCGGGACCGATCTTGTCCAGCTTGTCGATCGCGCGGAGCACGGTCGCCGTATCCGCGATGCCGAGCCCCCGATAGAAACCTTCAAGGACCTTCCGATTATTGACGTGGATGGTGGCACGCGGAAGTGCAGGCAGGTTCGCGAAGACCTCGGCCATCACAATGGCCATCTCGGCATCGTGGTGCGCCGCAAGTCTGTCTTTGTCCACGATGTCGATGTCGGCCTGAGTGAACTCGCGGAATCGCCCCTCCTGCGGCCGCTCGCCTCTCCAGACCTTCTGGATCTGATATCGCCGGAACGGGAAGTCGAGTTGGCCCGAGTGCTCGACGACGTAGCGGGCGAACGGCACCGTGAGGTCGAAGTGCAGCGCGAGCGCATCACCGTCGTCGGAATCCGCCTGCAGGCGACGCACTGCGTAGACCTCCTTGTCGATCTCGCCCTTGCTCAGCAGGACATCGACAGGCTCCACACTCCGGGTTTCGAGAGGTGTGAACCCGTGGAGTTCGAAGACCTGCCGTATGACGTCGAGCACGCCGAGTTCGACCAGGCGCCCCTCAGGGAGCCACTCGGGGAAGCCGGACAGACTGGTGGGCCTGGCCACTAGATCCCCCTCGGTGCGGGAGATGAGCCCAGGTCAAGCAAGAACGGGTTCGTGGCTCGCTCACGTCCCACAGTGGTGGCCTCTCCGTGACCGGGGAGCACCACGGTGTCGTCGTCCAGCGGCAGCACCACCCGCGTGAGGCTCCGCGTCATGGCCGCAGGGTCCCCTCCGGGCAGATCCGTCCGGCCGATGGAGCCGGCGAAGAGCAAATCGCCGCTGAGCATGACGGGGGGACGGTCCCCCTCGCGATCGGACACGAAGGCGACCGACCCCTCCGTGTGCCCGGGTGCGTGCGCGACCGTCAGCGGCACTCCGGCGATCTCGAGCGCCTCACCGTCGGTGAGGACGCGGACGTCCTCGGGTTCGGTCAGTTCGAGGGCGCCTTGGGTCATGGACATCAGTTGCTCGCGGGACATGCTGAACGTCGTTCCCACAATGTCGGCCAGGCGGTAGCGGTCATCGGTGTGGATGTACGCGGGGATGCCCTTGCCCGCAGTGAGGGGCGCCACGGACCACACGTGGTCCAGGTGGCCGTGGGTGAGGAGTACCGCGACGGGCCGAAGCCGGTGGCGCTCAAGAATCTCGGTCAACGGCCCAATGCTGGCCTGCCCGGGATCGACGATGATGCAGTCCTCCCCCTCCGCGGTTGCGACCGCATAACAATTCGTCCCCCACGAGCCCGCGGGGAAGCCGGTCACGAACACGATGGCCTGCAGGCGGTCATGCGGGTCCTCCGGAGTCTCTGGGCGCCCCGTGAGCCTACCGGGCTGGATGACAGGCCATAGACTCGCGCGGCGGTGGTGTCACACCGGACGGCGCGCAGCCATGGGCACGAAGGAGGGCGAGGGTGACGTCGAGCAAGCGCAGGCGCGAGGTGGCGCGGGCGAAGGCCGAGAGGCAGGCAGCGCGCCGGGCCGAAGCGGCGCAACGCCGTGGCCAGCGCAATCGCATCCTTGCCATCGTCGCCGTCGTCGTCGTGGTCGGCGGCGTGCTCGCCTGGGTCGTCCTCAACCGCACGACCCAGGACGGTGACATCGCCGCTCCTAGCGAGACCGCGATCCCGACGGAGAGCGCCGCCCCGTCTGACAGTGCCCTGCCCTCAGATAGCCCGGCGCCGTCGGACTCAGCCACGCCCACGGACGAGTCCACGTCGCAGCCCGATCCCGATTGCGCGCCCGCGCCGCAGCCGCGCCCGGACGACATGACCTGGGCGAAGGCACCTGCCGAGGACATCGACCCGAAGGCGTCGTACACGCTGAACCTGGCGACGAACTGCGGCGAGATCGTCATCGAGATGCTCCCCCGGGAGGCACCCAAGACCGTCGCGTCTATGGCGTTCCTCACCGAGGAGGGCTTTTTCGACCTCACCGCGTGCCATCGATTGACCACGGCGGGGATCTACGTCCTGCAGTGCGGCGACCCGGCGGGCAATGGCACGGGGGGCCCCGGCTATGCGATTCCCGACGAAAATCTTCCGCCCGAGGGCCCTGACAACTACCCGGCGGGCACGGTGGCGATGGCCAACGCGGGCCCGGGCACGGGAGGAAGCCAGTTCTTCATTGTTTACGCCAACACCACGCTGCCCCCCGGCTACACCATCTGGGGGACGGTCACCAAGGGTCTCGACGTCGTGGAGGGCATCGCGGCGGCCGGGGTCGAAGGCGGCGGCACGGACGGGCCACCGGCCCAGACGGTCGTCATCGAGAAGGCGACGCTGACCACGTCGTCCGCAAACTAGGGAGGGTCGATGAGCGAGGGCACGCCTGCTGCGGAGAGGGGACACCACGCAACTGCGCCGGTGAACGGCGGCGATGCGGAGATCGTCGAGGAGGTCACGGCAACACCCGCGCCGTTCGGGGTCCTCGAGTCCCGGGATCCGGCCCCCGCGCTTTCGGCAAGCCCCACACCCTCCTCGCTCCCGTCCGCACCGACCCCGGCGCCCCGACCCTCGACGCCTCGTCCGACGACCTTGAAGCGCGCTACGCAATCAGGTCCCCCCGTGCGGCGCACCGACCCTTCGCGCTTCGGGCGGATCGATGCCGAGGGCACCGTCTGGCTCAGCACCCCGACGGGAGAGGTGGTCGTCGGCAACTGGGCCGCTGGAACGATTGAGGAGGGCCTGGCCTTCTTCGGCCGTAAGTACGACGACCTGCTCGTCGAGGTCGATCTGGCCGCGTACCGACTCAAGGAAGGACGTGGCCTCGACACGGCCCCCACCGCCGTCGCCCACGCGCGTGAGGCGCTGGCCGCCCCCGCCTTCCTCGGCGACGTCGATGAACTCGCTCGCGCGTGCGACGAGGTAGACGCACTCATGGCCTCCGCGCGGTTGGCACGCGACGAAGCCCGTGCCCGTCAGCGGGAGGAGGCACTCTCTGCCCGCGAGTCCATCGTGAGCGAGGCCGAATCACTCAGCGACTCGAGCAGTTGGAAGGCCACCGGCGAGAGGTTCACGGCTCTCCTCGAGGCATGGAAGGCCGCCCCGCGCATCGACCGCGGACGTGAACAGGCTATGTGGAAGCGCTTCAGCGCGGCCCGCACCTCCTTCGACCGCCGCCGCCGCCAGCATTTCGCCGCTCGCGATGCCGAGCGCAAGGACGCCCTCGCTGCAAAGGAGTCGATCATCCGCGACGCCGAGGCTTTGTCGTCGTCCACGGACTGGGCCGGGACCACACGGGCCTATCGGACTCTCATGGACCGATGGAAGGCCGCCCCGCGAGGCAGCCGCCAGGATGAAGATCGCTTGTGGGCACGCTTCCGCTCGGCCCAGGATGCCTTCTTCGCCGCGCGTGACGCCGTCAACGCCGAGCGAGACGTGGAGCACCGGGCCAATCTCGAGCGCAAGCTTGAGCTCGTGACCGAGGCAGAGGCGATCTTGCCCGTGAGCGACATTGCCGCCGCGAAGCGGGCCCTACGCAGCGTCCAGGAGCGCTGGGAGGGCATCGGCCACGTCCCGCGGGCGGACAAGGAGCGCATCGAACGACGACTCAAGGCCGTCGAGGACGCCGTACGGCAGGCCGATGATCGTCGGTGGACCGCGACGGATCCGGCGAGACGTGCCCGCGCTGAGGACACCGCGGAGAAGTTCCGCGCCTCGTTGGCCAAGGCCGAACAGGCCCTGGAGTCGGCGCGTCAGAAGGGCGACCCCCGAGCCATCGCCAAGGCCGAGCAGGCGACCGAATCGACGCGCGCACTCCTGGCGGCGGTCGAGGGCACCATGTCGGACTTCGGCAACTGATGCGTCACACGCGATAGGCGTCGAACACTCCGTCCACCTGCCGTACCGCCTTGAGGGCGGCGCCCAGGTGCTTAGGATCAGCCATCTCGAAGGTGAATCGCGATAGCGCAATGCGCTCGCGCGTGGTGGTGACGGACGCGCTGAGGATATTGACATGTTGATCCGACAGCGCCCTTGTCACGTCCGAAAGGAGCCGTGCGCGGTCCAGCGCTTCCACCTGGATGTTGACCAGGAAGACGCTCCCTGAGGAAGGCGCCCACGATACGTCCACGAAGCGCGCGCCAGCGTCCTGCTGTGCCTCCAGGCCCGGCACGTTCACGCACGAACGTCGGTGCACGGACACGCCGGAGCCCCGAGTGACGAAGCCGACGATGTCGTCGCCCGGGACAGGCGTGCAGCATCGTGCGAGTTTCACCCAGACGTCGCTGGCCCCCTTGACGAGGATGCCGGCGTCACCAGGACCCACGCTGCGGGGCCGTGCGGTGGGCGTGAAGGCTTCAGCGGCGTCATCGGCCGCCCCGTCCACACCCCCGGCAGCGGCCACCAGGCGCCGCACGATGCTCGCCGCGGAGATACGTCCCTCCCCCACCGCTGCGTACAGCGCGGAGACGTCCTGCTGATGGAGTTCGGCCGCGATCGTCGACAGGGACTGGTTGCTCATGAGGCGCTGGAGGGGAAGTCCCTCCTTGCGCATCGCTCGCACGATCGCTTCCTTGCCCTGCTCGACCGCCTCCTCGCGACGCTCCTTGCTGAACCAGGCCTTGATCTTCGACTTCGCACGAGGGGACTTGACGAAGGTGAGCCAGTCGCGGCTCGGCCCGGCACCTTCGGCCTTGGAGGTGAATACCTCCACGACGTCACCATTGGCCAATTCCGATTCCAGGGGGACCAACTTGCCATTGACCCGCGCCCCGACACAGCGATGACCCACCTCCGTATGGACGCTGTAAGCGAAGTCCACAGAGGTGCTCCCCTGGGGCAGGGCGACCACATCGCCCTTGGGAGTGAACACGAAGACCTCTGACGAGGACAGGTCGTAGCGCAGAGAATCGAGGAACTCGTCCGGATCGGATGTCTCACGCTGCCACTCGAGCAATTGGCGCAACCAGCCGAAATCGTCCGGGCCCTGCTTTCCGCCGACGTCGCGCTGCTTGTACCGCCAGTGGGCCGCGACCCCGAACTCCGCAGCTCTGTGCATGTCCCAGGTGCGGATCTGGAGTTCGACTGGCTTGCCGCCCGGGCCGATCACCGTCGTATGGAGGGACTGATACATGTTGAACTTCGGCATGGCGATGAAGTCCTTGAATCGTCCCGGCACGGGACTCCACCGTGCGTGGACGATCCCCAGAACCGCATAGCAGTCGCGGATCGACTCCACGAGAATGCGCACGCCGACCAAGTCGTAGATATCGGTGAAGTCCCGCCCTCGCACCACCATCTTCTGGTACACGGAGTACAGGTGCTTCGGCCGGCCCGTCACGGAGGCCTTGATGCGGGCACCTTTGATGTCAGACTCGAGGCTGTCGATAACGCCAGTGAGGTACTCGTCCCGAGATGGGGCGCGCTGCGAGACCAGCCTCTCGATCTCCTCATAGACCTTCGGGTAGAGGGTGGCGAACGCGAGATCCTCGAGCTCCCACTTCATGGTGTTCATGCCGAGGCGATGGGCCAACGGCGCGTAGATCTCGAGTGTCTCCCTCGCCTTCTTCTCCTGCTTATCCGGTGGCATGAAGGACAGCGTGCGCATGTTGTGCAGCCGGTCTGCGAGCTTGATCACCAGGACACGGATGTCCCGCGCCATGGCGACGACCATCTTGCGCACGGTCTCCGCCGCCGAGGCCTCGCCATACGTGACGCGATCGAGTTTAGTGACACCGTCCACAAGGTCGGCGACCTCATCACCGAAGTCCTCGCGCAACTCCTCCAGGGAGTATCCCGTGTCCTCGACCGTGTCGTGAAGAAGCGCAGCAGAGAGGGTGGGTGCCGTCATCCCGAACTCGGCCAGGATCGTCGCCACCGCTACCGGGTGCGTGATGTAGGGGTCCCCAGATCTACGTCGCTGATCCCGGTGAAGATAGGCAGCCGTCTCGTACGCGCGCTGAAGCGCTCGCACGTCCGACTTGGGGTGGTACTGCCGCAGGGTCCGGATGAGTGGTTCGATCTCGATAGGACCGCCACGCGAACCGGTGAGCCTCGCAAGGCGCGAGCGCAGGCCACTTGCGCCGGCTTCGGCCGGAGCCTCGCGCATCGCCTCCTGGGTCACCCGCACCTCCCTTTCGGTCAGTGTACGAGGCAGATGAGCAATTGAGCCGATTGGCTACTTCTTGCCCCGCTTGGACCGCGGCTGGCGCTTGGGTTGCTGGCGTCCAGCGCTCGTCTCCACGGCCGGCCCATCAGCGACACCGACGGCTGCCGCAGCAGCCTCCTGCGACTCCGCGGCGCGTCGACCCGATCCGCCTCGCCTTGCCGCGACGCGATTGTCGAGGGCCTTGATGTCCGGCTGGCGCATCTTGAGCACCACGGCCATCGGGGTGGCGATGAAGATCGATGAGTAGACGCCTGCGAGCATGCCGACCGCCAGGGCCACCGCGAGATCCAGGAGGGTCCCGGCGCCCAGCAGGCCGGCCCCGACCACGATGATCGCAACGACGGGAAGAAGCGATGTGATCGACGTATTGATGGAACGCACCAGCACCTGATTGACGGCCCGATTGGCGGCCTCGGGGTAGCTCATCACGGACTGCGCGGTGATGCCCTTCGTCTCCTCCTTGACCTTGTCGAAGACGACGACGGTGTCGTAGAGGGAGTAGCCCAGGATCGTAAGGAAGCCGATCAGCGTCGCTGGCGTCACCTGCAACCCCGTGACGGCGTAGATGCCTACCGTGAGCAGGATGTCGTGCGCGAGCGCAATGAGCGCCGCGACAGCGAACCTCCATTCGAAGTACACCGCGAGGAAGATGGTCACGAGGACGAGGAAGACAGCGAGAGCCTGGATGCCCTTGGCCGTGATCTCGGCCCCCCACGTTGGCCCCACGACCTGCGTGGTGATGTCCGTCACGGGGACGCCACAGGCCTCGGCGAGCACCCGCGAGATGTCCTGGCTCTGGGCCGGCTCGACCGGCGGAGTCTGGACGCGAACGATCCCCGCTCCGGTCTCCGTGACGATCACATCGGCGCCAGTGGCAGCCGCTGCCGTGTCTCGCGCGTCGGGCACAGAACATGTCGCGTTGGGGACGGAGAAGACCGCTCCCCCCTGGAATTCGATGCCGAGGTTGAGTCCGCGGAAGCCGAGTGCCGCGAGGGAGATCAGGATAAGGACGCCTGAGACGATGAACCACGTGCGACGGCGGCCGACGAAGTCGATTCCGCTCTCCCCACGGTAGAGGCGGTCACCCAGCGATGATCGACGCGACATCAGGACTCCACTCCTACGCTCGTCCGACCTTCTGAGGCCTCCTCGACCTCACCGCCGTCGCCCTTGCGCGTCGCTCTCAAGCCGCTGAGCCACGAGCCCCTCTGCATCCAGGACGCGCGGCAGAGCAGGACCGTCACGGGGTACGTGAAGAGGAAGGCGATGAGCAGGTCGATCAGGGTGATGAGGCCCAGCGTGAACGCGAAGCCCTTCACATTGCCCACGGACACGATGTAGAGCACCACCGCCGCTAGCAGCGTGACGAAGTCCGCGGCGAGAATCGTCCGTCGAGTCGCCACCCAGCCCACTTCGGCGGCTGAGCGCATCGTCTTCCCTTCGCGGAGGGCGTCCCTGATGCGCTCGAAGTAAATGATGAACGAGTCTGCGGTGAGACCGATGGAGACAATGGCACCTGCCACTCCCGCGAGGGTGAGGGTGAAGCCGATCGACTTGCCGAGGGCGATGAAGCCGAGATAGGTCAGGCCGCCAGCGAGCGTCAGGCTCGCCACCGCGACGATCCCGAGCACGCGGTAGTAGACGAGCAGGAAGACGACGATGAGGACGAAACCGATCGCACCCGCGATGAGGCCCGCTCGCAACTGGTCGCCGCCGATCGTCGGGGACACGCTGGTGACCTCGACAACCTCAAGGTTCACCGGAAGGGCGCCGTAGCTCAGGACGTTCGCCAGGTCCTGCGCTTCCTGGGCCGTGAAGTCACCTTCGATCTGCGCCTGGCCGCCGATGATGGGCTCATTGAAGCGCGGCGCCGAGACGACGACCCCGTCCAGCACGATGGCGAAGGCGTTACAGGGACTGGCACCGCCAGGGACGCAATCCGGTAGGGCGTACAGCTCCTGCGACGCCTCGGCAAGGGCGCGTGCACCGTCACTGTCGAACGTCAGGCTCACGACCCAGCCGCCGACACCCTGCTGGGGAAGTTGGGCGACCGCATCGGTGACGTTGGTGCCTTGGATGAAGGCGGGCTGAAGCGAGTACTTGGCCACGCCGTCGGCGTCACACGTGCCGAGCCAGAGTTTGGGATCATCGGGGCTTCCCCCTGCCTGATTGATGGGATCAAGGCAGTCAAGGGCAGCGACCTCGGCCTGGTACTCGGGAGTGTTGTCGGCGGCTTGGACGATGCGTGCGCTTGTGGCCGCGTCGTCCGTCGTCACGGACGCCGCAGCCGTGGTGTCGTCGACCTGCGGCGCGGGGCCCTCGATGGACCACACAGGGCGGAAGTCCAGCAGGGCGGTACGCCCGACGAGTTCGACCAGTCGCTCCTGGCTGACATCGGGAACGGACACCACGATGGCCGCACCATCGCCGGAGCCCTGCACCGTGACCTCGGCCTCAGCCACGCCCACGCCATCGACGCGCTGGCGGATGATCTGCACGGTCTGCGCCAATTGATCATCGGTGATCGCGGCGCCCTCCTGGACAGCCTTGGGCTGCAGGATCACCTGAGTGCCACCGCGCAAGTCGAGGCCGAGGCGCACGGCATTGTCCTGGCCCGGCCACAGGGCCCAAGCGGCCACGGCGGCGGTGATGAGCGCCATGATGAGGAGCAGTCGGCCGGGATGCGTCGTGGACCCGGTCCGACTGCTGCGATTGGCAGATGGCACGTGACTTCCTTCTCGATGCTGACGTAGGGCTGAAGCCGGGGTGCTATGCGGCGCCGTCGGACGGAGGTGCGTCGTCGGGGGCGACCTCGGGCTGGATGACCTTGCCGATGGCTGCCTTTACCACGCGGATCACCACTCCGGGAGCGATCTCGAGCTCAGCATCGTCCTCGTCGATAGCGACCACGGTGCCGTAGACACCCGCCGTCGTCATCACTCGACTACCGGGGGCGATCGCCGACATCATCTCCATCTGCTTGCGCTGGCGGTTGCGCGCGGGCCGCATGATGAGCAGATAGAACACGACGCCGATGAGAATGATCGGCAGCAGAGTCCCCAGGCTTTCCACCCTCGCACCCCTCGATGTTCATGGCACCCTTCCGGCGCTCCAGCCCCACGAGCCTAGCCGGAGCTGACCTAAGCCTCGTCGCCGGTCGGCGCAGAGAAGCCTAGGAATCCCTGCTCAGCCCATGCCGACGCCGGCGGCTGCACTCCTAGGTGGGCGTAGGCGGCCGGTGTGGCCACTCGCCCACGCGGGGTCCTCGCGAGCAGGCCATGGCGCACCAGGAAGGGCTCCGCGACCGTCTCGACCGTCTCGGTCTCCTCACCCACGGAGACGGCGAGGGTGGACAGCCCCACAGGACCCCCGCCGAACCGCAGCACGAGTGCCTCCAGCACGGCCCGGTCCAACCGGTCGAGGCCGAGAACGTCCACCTCATACAGATCCAGAGCGGCTCGCGAGGCCTCATGATCCACAGCGCCATCGCCGTGCACTTGGGCCCAGTCGCGCACGCGTCGGAGAAGCCGGTTGGCAATGCGCGGAGTCCCTCGGGACCGGCGCGCGATCTCTGTGACTCCGGCGTCGTCAATGTGCACCGATAGCAGACCCGCGGATCTCTCCAGGATCGCCCGCAGATCGGACTCGTCATAGAAGTCGAGGTGAGCCGTGAAGCCGAAGCGATCTCGTAGCGGACCGGGCAGCAGTCCGACGCGGGTCGTGGCCCCGACCAGCGTGAAGGGAGCAAGACCCAGCGGCACTGCCGTGGCCCCCGGCCCCTTGCCCACGATCACATCCACGCGGAAGTCCTCCATGGCGACGTACAGCATCTCCTCGGCTGAGCGCGCCAGGCGATGGATCTCGTCGATGAACAGCACCTCCCCCGGCTGCAGGCTGGATAGCACCGCAGCCAGATCCCCGGCGTGCTGGAGTGCCGGACCGCTCGTCAGCCTCAATGGAGCGGCCATCTCCTCCGCGATGATCGACGCGAGAGTCGTCTTGCCCAGTCCCGGCGGCCCGGAGAGGAGCACGTGATCGGCGGCCTTCCCGCGTCCGCGCGCCGCCTGCAGCACGACATCGAGTTGGGCGCACACGCGCGACTGGCCCACGAACTCGTCGAGACGCCGTGGGCGAAGGGCGCCTTCGATGGCGCTCTCCCCCTCACCCGCTCGCGCGTCGACGAGTCGCTCGCCCTCGGCCCAGATGTCGTCAGAGTTCATCGCCGATCCAGGAATCTCAGGGCGTCTCGGAGAAGTACCGACGTTTCTGCGGCGCCATCGGTGGCGACGGCAGCAACGGCGCGATCGGCATCCTTGGCCGACCACCCCAGGGAGACGAGAGCGGCATGGACCACCGACGTCCCACCAACCTCACTCGCACTCGAATCCCCCGCGATCATCGGCAGTCTGTCCTTGAGTTCGATGATCATGCGCTGGGCGCCCTTCGTGCCGATCCCGGGGATCCTCGTGAGCACGGCGACATCTCCCTCGACGATCGCCGTCCTCAGCGCGGGCGGCGGCAGCGTGGTGAGGACGGCGAGTGCCGTGCGAGGGCCGATCCCCGACACGGTCTGCACCAACTCGAAGGCATCCCGCTGATCGGTATCGGCAAAGCCGTAGAGCGTGAGCGAGTCCTCGCGCACGACGAGGCTCGTATGCAGAGAAACTGTGTCCCCTAGGCTCGCCGCAGCCGCTGTCTGAGGCGTGCAGGCGACGAGGACGCCAACTCCGCCCACCTCGACCACCAGCGACGATGGGTTGATTCCGGCCACGGCGCCGGACACCGATGCGATCAACGGATCGCCTCGACAGCGGCCTGCAGCCGTCGCTCGGCCCCACCGCGCCAGATCTCGGTGATGGCGAGTGCAAGCGCATCAGCGGCGTCGGCAGGACGAACGGGCGCATCGAGCCTGAGCAGGCGGGTCACCATGGTCGTCACCTGAGCCTTGTCGGCCCGTCCGCTGCCGGTGACCGCGGCCTTGACCTCGCTCGGTGTCCGCATGCTCAACGGTATGCCGCGGCGTCCGGCGGCCAGGACCGCCACAGCCCCAGCCTGGGCCGTCCCCATGACCGTACGGAGGTTGTGTTGGCTGAAGACCCTCTCGACCGCGATGACCTCCGGGCGATGACGATCGACGAGTTCGGCCAAGGCCTGATCCAAGCTGGTGAGCCGCTCCGTAATGGGAGCCTGCGGGGATGTCCTGACGACCACAACATCGACGAGGGTCACAGCGCCCCCGGGACCCGCGTCGACGACGCCCACGCCGCAACGCGTCAGGCCCGGGTCGACACCCATGACGCGCATGGGCGCCTCCTCACGTCCTCGCCAGCCGTACGAACACCTGTGCGAAGACTACTGGCGTCCAGCGCCCTCCTCGCGGATCGCGCGGGCCTTCGGCGTGCCGTCGCCGGGGCCGGCCTCGCGCAGCGGGTCGGCTGGGCCGACCGGGCCACCCGTGACCGTCTCGAAGCCCGATCGCAGGTCGCTCACGAAGTCCGCGAGGTCGGGGATCGCCCGGTCATCGGTCGAAATACCTACGAAGGCAGAGCCGTCGTAGGTGACCATCGTGACGTTGGCGGCAGCCCCGATCGTCGCCACGAGCGGATACATCCCCACGATGCGCGCGCCTGCGACGTAGAGCGGCAACGGAGGACCAGGCACGTTGCTCGTGGTGACGTCGCTGGCCAGGGCCGCCTGGGCCAGCACCGGGACGGGCACGAGCCAGCTGATCTCCGCGAGGGGGTCCGCGAACCGGAGTGCTGGCTCATCCCGCCACCGAGCAACGGCCTCATGTGCGGCATCCATGCGCTCGTCGACGGTGAGGCCGGCCACCGGAAGGTCGATGCGCGCGATGGTCACCGCATTGGCAGCCTGAGCAGACGTGTCCCCGGCGTCGCCCCGGAGGCTGATGGGAACGTTGAAGCGCAGGTCATCGGCAACCTTCCCGTGCCGGACGTGGTAACGCTCGAGACCAAGCCCCACAGCGGCCATGAAGGCGTCATTGACGCTGAAACCGCGCTCCTTCGCAGCCCCGCGCATCTGCGCGAAGGGCAGGTCGAAGCCCGCGAAGTGATAGGTCGTTCCGCGTTCTGTCATGAGCGGCGACATGGGGCCATCGGGCACAGCCGTGAATCGGCCCACAGAGGCGAGGGTCTCGAGGACCGATGACCAGGTCCGAACCGGATCCGTAAGGGAACCCCGGGCGAGGGCAAACATGGCTTCCCCAATCCGCTCCGCTGCGCCCACACCGCGCCGGATGTTGTCGACGATGTCCGCCATGCTCACGTCCTGTGCGCCCGCTGACACGGGATCGGGCGCCGCCGGCGCCTCAGGCTCGTCGACGTTGGGAGCCGCGCTCAGCTCGACGAGGTTGAGTCCGATGAGCACCGTGGCCTGTCCGTCGGCGATGGCGTGGTGCAGTTTGAGCAAGATGGCAGCCCGGTCGCCCTCGATTCCCTCGACGAGCACGATCTCCCACAGCGGTCGGTCACGATCGAAGTCGGTGAGGCTGATGCGCCGTGCCTCCTGGAGGAGTTCATGCCAGGAGCCGTCCCCGGCCAGCCTCATGCGTCGCAGGTGGAGGCCCAGGTCGAAATCCGGGTCCGCTGCAAGGCGCGGCGATGCCACGCCGAAGACTCCGCGCAGCGGCCGTTGCCGAAGGACGGGCACCATGCGCGTCAGCCGCTCCACGCGTGCGCGCAGGCGATCCCAGTCAGGTGCACTGTCGAGCATGACGAGGGCAACGACCGTGGAGCGCAGGTGCGGACTTCCGGCGGATGTTCGCCACGTGGCCGCGTCCCACCCCGTCAGTTGCCGTCCGGCTTCCGCCATGACGTCTCCCCTCGTCTGTGCCCGGCTTCACGCATCGAGGCTGGCGAGCACCTCGTCGCTGACGTCTACGTTGGTGTAGACGTTCTGGACGTCGTCGCTGTCTTCGAGCGCCTCCACGAGACGAAAGACCTTGCGCGCAATATCGGCGTCCACCGGGACGGACATGCTCGGCACGAACGTGGCTTCCGCAGAGTCGTAGTCGATACCGGCCGACTGCAACGCGGTACGCACCGCAACAACATCGCCCGCTTCGCTCAGCACCTCGAAGGTCCCGTCGAGGTCGTTCACCTCTTCCGCGCCCGCCTCTAATACGGCACTGAGGATCGCGTCCTCGTCCACGCCGTCGGCGCTCGGGACAAGCACGACCCCCTTGCGACTGAACAGGTAGGAGACGGAGCCTGGGTCTGCCATGTTGCCGCCGTTGCGGGTCATGGCCACGCGAACCTCGGACGCAGCGCGGTTGCGATTGTCCGTGAGGCACTCCACGAGAACAGCAACGCCACTCGGTCCATAGCCCTCGTACATGATCGTCTGGTAATCGGCACCACCCGCCTCGGCACCCGAGCCGCGCTTAACGGCGCGCTCAATGTTGTCGAGGGGTACCGAACTCTTCCGTGCCTTTTGGATCGCGTCGTAGAGCGTCGGGTTGCCAGCGGGGTCCCCGCCACCCTGGCGCGCGGCCACCTCGATGTTCTTGATGAGTCGCGCGAAGAGCTTCCCGCGCCGCGCATCCACCACGGCCTTCTTGTGCTTGGTGGTGGCCCACTTGGAGTGGCCGCTCATGCGTACTGCCTCGCAATCTGGATGAATAATTCATGGAAGCGCCGGTCGCCGGTGAGCTCTGGGTGAAACGACGTGGCGACCAGCGGTCCCTGCCTCACAGCAACGATGGTATCCACACCCTGCGGTGTGGTCACCCGGGCAAGCTCCTGCACTCCCGGCCCGACAGATTCGACCCAGGGCGCACGAATGAAGACCGCGGGGAACGGCTCGCCGAGCCCGGCCACGTCGATCACTGTCTCGAAGGAGTCGACCTGGCGGCCGAAGGCATTGCGCCGCACGACCATGTCGATGCCGCCGATCGCCTGCTGATCGGAGCGGGCATCGAGGATGTCGTCGGCCAGCATGATCATTCCTGCACACGAGCCGTACATCGGCATTCCAGCAGCACGTGCCTCTCGCAGAGGATCCAGCAATCCGTCGCGTGACGCGAGCATCGACATCGTGGTCGACTCACCGCCTGGGATGATGAGCGCATCGACATCGCCCAGCGAATCCAGGCTCCCCACGCTCACCGCGCTGACGTCGCACGCCACCAGTGCGCGCAGGTGCTCGACAACGTCGCCCTGGATCGCGAGTACGCCGATGCGGGGTGTCGCGCGCGTCACCAGCCCCGGTCTTCGAGGCGATGGTGCACGGGGATGTCGGCGACGTTGATGCCGACCATCGCGTCCCCAAGCCCACGCGACACCTTGGCAACGACATCGGGGTTGTCGAAGTGGCGAGTGGCCTGGACGATCGCCTCGGCCCGCTTCACCGGGTCTCCGGACTTGAAGATGCCCGAGCCCACGAACACGCCCTGGGCACCCAACTGCATCATCATCGCCGCATCCGCAGGCGTTGCGATGCCTCCCGCGGTGAACAAGACGACCGGCAGGGAGCCTGCCCTGGCAACCTCGACAACGAGATCGTAGGGGGCCTGAAGCTCCTTGGCAGCCACGAAGAGCTCGTCCTCAGGCATCGACACCAGGCGGCGGATCTCGTCGCGGATACGGCGCATGTGCGTGACTGCGTTGGACACGTCACCGGTGCCGGCCTCGCCCTTGGAGCGAATCATGGCCGCCCCTTCGGTGATGCGACGAAGCGCTTCGCCGAGGTTCGTCGCACCGCAAACGAAGGGGACCGTGAATTGCCACTTGTCGATGTGATTGGAGTAGTCGGCCGGAGTGAGCACCTCGGACTCGTCGATGTAGTCCACGCCCAGCGACTGAAGCACCTGCGCCTCGGCGAAGTGGCCGATGCGAGCCTTCGCCATCACGGGGATCGTGACGGATTCAACGATGCCGGTGATCATGTCGGGATCCGACATGCGTGCCACCCCGCCCTGGGCCCTGATGTCCGCGGGCACGCGCTCGAGCGCCATCACGGCAACTGCGCCGGCATCCTCGGCGATCTTGGCCTGCTCTGGCGTGACGACATCCATGATCACGCCGCCCTTGAGCATCTCCGCCATGCCGCGCTTGACGCGCGTCGTGCCGGTGACGTGACTGGGGGAATCGGACACGGTGACCTCTCAGGACTTCGGGGCAGCGATCCTCGCAGCCTGCGCCCATGGTAGTAGGGCGTCCAGGCGGGCCAAGCCGCCCCTGTCGGGCAGGCTCGCGCTGTCCATCACCGGATCTTTGGCTTGATGCCCTTATCCAGGAAGACGACCCACTCCTGGCCGATCGCGAAGGGCATCGCCGAACCGTCGGGCAGCACGAAGCGAGTCCCGTCGGTCAGAGCAGGGCGCTCCCAGGTGACAGACCACATCCGGCCATCGCGCAGGACCAGGGCCGGACCACTCCCGACGGTCTGAATGAAGGGGGTGATCCCGCCGTACCTGTCCCCGTAGCCCGAGTCGGATTGCTCGACCGTCTGGATGACCACGGTGGCGGCGCGCTGGGGGCCACCCTCAGTCGACCTGGACTCCTCACCGTTGAGGCCCACGATGAAGTTGCCCGCCGATTCATCCCACGTGAAGGACACCTCGGACGATGGCCATGTCATCGTCACCGACTCAACGGGAGTCCCCCCCGCCGGTGGCTCATCGGAGAAGGTGAAGCCGATGTCCCGCGCCACCGCCGCGTCTGGCGCGGCAGCCAGGAGGATCCTGGGATCGGCCATGTGGTCGACCGGAGAGGGTCGGCCCGGATCGTTCGTGAACGCCTCGTAGATGCGCTCGGCGGAGACGTCGTAGAGGTTCGCTGCGGCGAGGACCGGGCGGAGCTTGGTCTGCATGCCGGAGTTGGAGAAGGCGATCTTGTCGAACGGAGCGAGGATGTCCAGATCGCTGATGCGCGCTGACCGCACCGGGCCGATGACGTCGGGGATGGTGGAGTTGTAGACCGCGATCAGCCGGGTGAGATCCCATTCGACCTCGGTGACGTACACAAGATCAGCGGCCTGCAGCCCGGTGTGCGGCTGTGCCGCTCGCGTGTTGTCAATCTTGATGGCCAGGACAGGCTTGCCCTCGCCGCCCGGAAGGCCCGAGAAGGGCGAGGCGCCCGGCGGGATGCTGGGCGAAGTCGGCGTGGGCAGCGCCGAGGGACTGGCCGACGAGGGGGTCGCCGTGGGCGTCGGGCTCGCTGACTCGGATTGCGGCGCGGCCTCCTCGGCCCCGCCGCAGGCAGCGAGGACCACAGCGGAAAGAGCCAGACCGACGACCACGGGCATACGACGCATAACCCCACGGTACGTCGGACCCGATCAGCGCACGGACAGCCCGGGGGGCGGCGTGTCGTCCATCTCCACCGTGACGGGCCACGGGGTGCGGCCAGCGAGTCGAAGCCAGCGGACGAGGCGCTGCTTGCGCACTTGGCGACAGGCCCGAACCGCATCGTTGTGGAATCGTCGAGACAGCTGCACGCGGACGCATGCCTGGCGCAGATCCTCGAGCATCCCGGGATCGGGCGATTCCTCACGCAGAACCTCGGCATCCTGCGGATCCGGGATCGCCGCGACGAGAACCCGTGTGAGGTCGCTTTCGGCCAGGCCGCGAACGATCACGTCGCCATCGGCGGAAGCCCGGGCCGCGTGGGCCGAGTCAGCGAGCACTACCGCAGTCGCCGGATCGAAGAGCGAGGATGATGCGATCTCCAGGCAGAGCGCAGAACGCTGGAGGAGTTGCGTGTCGAGTGCCTGACGGGACGTGTCGATCCGCCGATGCAGGCGATCAAGCCGACCCGCGGTCATGCTCAGGTAGAGGCCGACCAGGACGACGAGAACCCCGGCGAATACCCACCACCACATTGACATCAGCGGGACCGGCCTTCGGGGCGGCGCCGCGCGAGACGGCCCACGATCTGACCTCGCAGGTCCTCGTGGACGCCTCGCTGACCAGCGGTCACGCTGGCATAGACGTCGAGTAGGTCCCCGGCCACGGTTGTCCAGTCGTACGCGGTTGCCCTGCGACGTCCAGCCTCCGCCAGGTGCTCACGCGCGCTCGCATCGTCCAGGAGGGCATTGACGGACGCGGCCAGCGCTTCAGGGTCCCCCATGGGGAACATCATCCCGCAGCGTCCCCCGTCGAGGACCCGCGCGAAGGCGTCGAGATCGCTGGCGACGACAGGGGCTCCCGCTGCCATGGCCTCGAGCAGCACGATGCCGAAGGACTCTCCGCCCGTATTCGGTGCGACGTAGATGTCCAAAGACGCCAGCGCCGCAGCCTTGTCGGATTCGCTGAGAAGCCCGAGGCAGGTTATGGACGGCACATACTCGTCGGCCACGCTGGCGAGGATCTCGTCGCCGTCGCCGGGCCCCATGAGCACGAGCCTCGCCTCCGGATGCCTTGCACGTATGCCAGGCCATGCATCCAGTAGGACGGGCAACCCCTTGCGGGGCTCGTCCATTCGACCGAGGAATCCCACAGCGGGCCCGGGCCACGGACGCAGGGGAACGGCGTCGGCGAACGGCGCGATGCGCACGCCATTGGGGATGAGCACCGCGTCCGCGCCAAGATGGTCGACGATGGTGCGCCGCGCGTACTCGCTGACGGCGATGAGGGCGGAGATCTTCTCGAGAGCGGTCTGCGCGAGGTAGTAGCCGGTTACCAGCACTCGGGAGCGCTCGATGGATGAATGCACGGTCGCCACGATCGGACCACGTGCAGCCCAGCACGCAAGCACCCCGAGCGAGGGAGCAAGCGGCTCATGGACGTGGAGGACGTCGAAATTGCCCTCGCGGATCCACCGCCGAACCCGCGCCGTCGCTTTGACGCCGAAGGTGAGGCGAGCCACGGAGCCGTTGTAGGGGACCGCGCGCGGCCGACCGCCGTCGACCGCGTAGATCGGCAAGGCCGCGGGATTTTCGACGGGCGTGATCACGCTCACGTCGTGGCCAAGGCCGATGAGAGTCTCCGCCTGATCGCGCACGTGCGCCTGGACTCCCCCTGGCACATCCCACGCGTATGGGCAGACGATCCCGATCCTCACGACGGATCCCGACGCGTGACGTCAGCATGGAAGAGCGGCTGCATCATGTGCCAGTCCACAGGATGCGCGCGGATGGACGCTGCGAACCCATCGGCCATGGACTGCGTCAGCGCAGCGACGGTCTCGGCTCGATCCAGCCCCTCCGGATGCACGAGGGGATCACCGACCCTCGCACGCAGTCCCTCGTCGACGTGCCACAGTCTGACGTTCATGATCGGCGCACCGGTGATGGTGGAGAGCAGCGCGGGACCGCCAGGCATCGAGGCAGTCTCGCCGAAGAAGTCCACAGGCACACCACTCCCCGAAAGGTCGCGGTCGGCAACCAGGCAGACCAGCTTTCCCTCCCGTAGTCGCCGGACCAACGTCCGGAAGCTCTCCGCGTCACCGTGCGGAAGCACCTCCATGCCGAGGGACTCGCGGTAGGCCACGAACTTGTCGTAGAGCCCCTCCGGCTTCAATCTCTCGGCGACCGTGACGAGGCTGCCGTAGCGATCGCAGGCCCAGGCGCCGGCAAGATCCCAATTGCCGCTGTGCGAAGTGACCATGATCGCCCCGGCCCCCGCGTCGACGGCGGCGTCGAGTTGGTCGAGACCGTGCTCGAGCGTGAATCTCTCTCTGACCTGCTCGGCAGACCACGCGGGGAGCCGGAACGCCTCACTCCAATACCGCAGATACCTGCGCATGCCCTCGCGTGTAGCCGCGTCCAGCCCCGCGGAGCGAGCGTCCGGCACCACCCGAGCGAGATTCGCCCGCAATTGACGCACTCCACGCCCATCCCTGCGGTACGCCCTCTCGGCTAGGGCGTCGAATACACGGTTGACGGCCGGCTCGGGCATCCTCTTGACCGCCGACCACCCGACGCCGAAGCCGAGATCCACCAGGGAGTCGGACAGGCTCACCGAGGCTCCCCTCCTGAGCCCTTGAGTTGGCGGCGCACCGCCACGATTCGCTGGACGACCGTGACGACACTCAGCACGGCCAGGGCTCCGAGGGCGATGGGGAGCACATAGGGAACTCCGAGCCCCGCGAGAAGGGCGGCGAGAAGAACGACAATGAGCCTTTCCGCGCGCTCGGCGATGCCCACATTGGCCGTGGCTCCCACAGCCTCAGCGCGCGCCTTGGCATAGGAGATGACCTGACCCCCCACCAGGCACGTGAGGGCGGCCGCGGTCGTCCACGCGTTCCCGGTGGCTGCCGCCCAAAGGACGAGGGCCCCAAAGACACAGCCGTCGGCAATGCGATCGAGGGTGGCGTCGAGGAAGTTCCCCCATGGTCCCGCGCGCCCGGAAAGTCTCGCCATGGTGCCGTCGAGGAGGTCGGCGATCACCGAGGCGGCGATGATGATGACACCCGGCACGAAATCGCCCCCGGGGAAGAAGACGAGCGCGGCGGTGCAGGTGATGAGGGTGCCGACGACGGTGACGGCATCCGGTGAGACGTGGAGTTTGAGCAGCACCCGGGCGATCGGCTCCAGGACGGCCGTCGAAAGCTTGCGCGCCGCCGGATTGTTGAGCACGACCACTCCTCGACCATGGGGTCCCCACGGCGTCTTCGCCGACAAGGCGGCGCGTGCCGGTCGATCCGGCAGGCCCATCGTAGGGCTCGCGTCCATCGTACGGCGCAGACCGGAGAGTCCGAAGTCCCTTGCGTCGCAGACGGAATGAGAGAAGGGTCGGGGGATCACCATCCGGCGCGAGGAGGCACCGTGGCCACGACCACCGATCCCGCACGAATTCGCAATGTCGCGCTCGTCGGCCCCAGTCACGCGGGCAAGACCATGCTCATCGAGCGACTCGCTCTCGCGACCGGAGCGATCAATCGTCTGGGTGCAGTCGAAGACGGCACCACGTTGTCAGACCTTGATGACGCGGAGCGGCGCCAGCAGCGATCGGTGACCTTGAGCCTCGTGCAACTGGACTGGAACGGCATCCGACTTAACCTCCTCGACACACCCGGATATGCCGACTTCGTCGGCGAGGTGCGGGCAGGCTTACGCGCGGCAGATGCCGCGCTCTTCGTCGTCTCGGCGACCGATGATGTCGATGCTGCCACCGCCATGCTCTGGGATGAGTGTGCAGCCGTGGGGATGCCTCGAGCGATCGTCGTCTCGAAGGCCGACCGCGAGCGCGCCGACGTCGAAGCCACCGTCGAGTCGTGCCGGCAGATGTTCGGAGAGGGCGCGGGGATCCACCCGCTGTACATTCCGCTGCACGCGGACGACGGACATGTCGCTGGCCTCATCGGCCTGCTGTCGCAGTCGATCCGCGACTACTCCACAGGGTCCAGGGTCCATCGCGATCCGGAACCGCAGCACCTCGACCTGATCTCCGACGCCCGTGCCGGTCTGCTCGAAGGGATCATCACCGAGTCCGAGGACGAAGACCTCATGGAGCGATTCCTCAGCGGACAGGAGATCGCCTTCGAATCGGTTGTCGCAGACCTCGAGAAGGCGGTCGCACGCGGGCACTTCTTCCCGGTCCTTGTCACTGCCGCAACGCCGAGTGGCTTTGGCATGGACGAACTGCTCGAGGTGCTGACGCGGGGCTTCCCGTCACCGCTTGAGCACCCGCTGCCCACCGTCTCGGGGCCTGATGGCACGCCTCGCGCGCCTCTCGAATGCGATCCAGACGGTCCCCTCTGCGCCGAGGTTGTGCAGACGTCGTCGGACTCCTACGTCGGGAGGATCTCCCTGGTCCGCGTGTTCTCGGGAACCCTCACGCCTGATGTGACACTGCACGTGTCGGGGCACTTCCTGACCGTTCGAGGGCACGAGGACCACGACGTCGACGAGCGCATGGGCGGGATCAGCATGCGCGCAGGCAAAGCGCTCAAGCCCTTGCAGGGACTCGGCGCCGGTGAACTGGGGCTCGTGACCAAGCTTCCCCACGCGGAGACCGGTGACACGCTCTCGTCGCCTGAGTTGCCGCTGCTCATCGAACCCTGGACGATGCCCGATCCCCTGCTCCCGGTCGCGATCACCGCCCATACGGCATCCGACGAGGACAAGCTCACCTCGGCGCTCAGTCGCCTGGTGGCCGAGGATCCGACACTGCGCCTCGAACGCAATCCGGACACGGGGCAGATCGTGCTCTGGTGCATGGGCGAAGCACATGTGGATGTCGTCCTCGACCGACTCGCGACGCGGTATGGCGTGAGCGTTGATAGCGAGCCGGTTCGCGTCTCGCTTCGCGAGACCTTCGCCTCGAGCGCCACGGGCCACGGCAGGCTCGTCAAGCAGTCAGGTGGCCACGGGCAGTACGCCGTGTGCGACATCGAGGTCACCCCACTCCCGCCCGGCTCCGGTTTCGAGTTCGAGGACAGGGTCGTTGGGGGTGCCGTGCCCCGACAGTTCATCCCGTCCGTGGAGAAGGGGGTCCGCGCCCAAATGGCCAAGGGTGTCAGTGCCGGCTATCCCCTCGTCGACATTCGCGTGACACTCCTTGACGGCAAGTCCCACTCCGTCGATTCATCCGACATGGCCTTCCAGACGGCAGGAGGCCTCGCCCTGCGGGACGCCGCCGAGAGGGCGGGCATCGCGCTGCTGGAACCGATCGACGAACTCACCATCGTCGTGCCTGACGACCATGTCGGCGCAGTGATGTCAGATCTCTCGGCGCGACGCGGCCGGGTCACCGGCTCTGCTGGGGTGGCCGGGGGCCGAACGCAAATCACCGCCGAGGTTCCCGGGCTCGAACTCACCCGCTACGCGATCGAGTTGCGGAGCATCGCGCATGGCACCGGGACCTTCACACGCCGCTACCACGGGCATGAGCCCATGCCGAGTTACGCCGCGGAGGGCTTGACCGTCGACTAGACCGCCGACGGCCATGGGGCACCGGCACGGCCCGTTTCGCGGGCCCGGAGGTCTGCGTCGTCGGGGCCGGTATGCCGCAGCACCCACTCCTGGGCTTCGAGCGGCAAGTACCTGTGCTCCGACCCTCGGATGAGCATGACATCGCCGGGGATCACCTCCACCGTCGCTATCCCGTCGGCGAGGACGACCTGCAGGATGCCGCGACCACTCCGGGCGAAGTGAGCCTCGTGAACGGCGTTGACATGCCACGCACCCATGCCGGTGTGCTCCTCGCCCGGTGCCGGAGGCTCCGCCACGACGACCGCGCGCACCTGGAACTCGCCTGGCCGGAGAACCTCGCCGAGCACCTCTGCCGGCGCATCGTCTCCCGGCGCGTGCACGAAGCTCACCCCGACCTCGGCCAACGCCGCCTCAAGATCGATACCGCCGGGTCCGCTGATGATCGCCACCGTCGCCTCCTGTCAGCCCGCGCTGTCCCACGCCTCGGCGAGCAGCCTGCGAGTCTCCGCAAGGAGTTGCGGCATCGGCTTCGTGTGTCCCACGACCGGCATGAAGTTGGTGTCTCCCCCCCAGCGTGGCACGACATGCTGATGGAGGTGCCCGGCGATGCCGGCTCCGCCCACCTTGCCCTGGTTCATGCCGATGTTGAAGCCCTGCGCGCGAGAAACCTCGCGCAGCACGGCCATCGAGCGCTGGGTGAGCTCAGCGATCTCGGCAACCTCATCGGGCTCGAGCTCGGTGTAGTCGGCCACGTGCCGGTAGGGACACACGAGAAGGTGTCCAGAGTTGTAGGGATAGAGGTTCATGACGACGTACGCCTTGTTGCCGCGCGCGACGACGAGACCGTCGTCCTCAGTCATGCCAGGGGCGCGGCAGAAGGGGCACTCCTCCCCTGGTCCGTCGTGTGCGGGCCGACCCTCTCCGCGCAGATAGGCCTCCCGGTGAGGTGCCCAGATGCGCTGCCAGCGGTCGATCATCCCGCCGTGGTCGAGGGGCAACTCGCTCTCGCTCATGCTGGCGCGCTCTCCACCTGCCGGCGCTCACGGACCGCCCCGAGGATCTCCGCAACGGCGTCATCGATGGCGACGCCGTTGCGCTGTGTTCCGTCGCGGTAGCGGAACGAGACGGCCCCGGCGGCCATGTCGTCGTCACCGGCGATGAGCATGTAGGGCACCTTGGACTTCTGCGCTGTGCGGATCTTCTTCTGCATCCGATCATCGGCGTCGTCCACCTCGATGCGGATGCCGTGCTCACGCAGTCGCGCCGCTACGTCGTAGAGGTAGTCGACATGGGCGTCGGAAACCGGAATCGCCACGACCTGCACCGGCGCGAGCCAGGGAGGGAACGCTCCGGCGTAGTGCTCAAGCAGTACGGCGAAGAAGCGCTCGATCGAACCGAAAAGGGCACGGTGGATCATCACCGGCCGCTGGCGCGTGCCATCGGGTGCGGCGTACTCGAGGTCGAAGCGCTCGGGCAGGTTGAAGTCCAGCTGGATCGTGGACATCTGCCAGGTGCGGCCGATCGCGTCCTTGGCCTGCACCGAGATCTTGGGGCCGTAGAACGCCGCACCACCCTCGTCGAGCACGAGTTCCAGCCCCTGCTTCTCGGCAGCCTGGCGCAGGACCTCTGTAGCTTCGGCCCAGACCTCGTCGGATCCGACGGACTTGTCGGGATCACGCGTGGACAACTCGAGATAGAAGTCCTCGAGTCCGTAATCGCGAAGCAGGTCGAGGACGAAGGTGAGCAGCGCGTCGAGTTCGTCGGCCATCTGCTCGCGCGTGCAGTAGATGTGCGCGTCGTCCTGCGTGAATCCGCGCGCGCGCGTCATGCCCTGGACGACACCGGACTTCTCGTAGCGGTAGACGGTGCCGAATTCGAACAGCCGCAGGGGTAGCTCCCGATACGAGCGACCTCGTGCGTCGAAGATGAGGTTGTGCATGGGGCAGTTCATGGGCTTCATGTAGTAGTCGACGCCCTGGCGGCGGACATTGCCCTCGGCATCGACCTCCGCGTCGAGGTGCATGGGCGGGTACATCCCCTCGGCGTACCAGTCCAGGTGCCCTGACTTCTCGAAGAGCGCGGCCTTGGTCACGTGCGGGGTGTTGACGAACTCGTAGCCGGCCTCTTCGTGCCGCTTGCGCGAGTAGTCCTCCATCACGCGGCGCACGACGCCGCCCTTGGGGTGGAAGACCGCGAGCCCGGACCCGATCTCCTCCGGGAAGCTGAAGAGATCCAACTCGGCGCCGAGTTTGCGGTGATCGCGCTTCTCAGCCTCCTCGAGGAAGGTCAGGTAGGCCTGCAACTGCTCCTTGTCGGGCCACGCGGTGCCGTAGACGCGCTGGAGCTGCTCATTCGCCTGATCGCCCAGCCAATAGGCGGCTGCGGTGCGCATGAGCTTGAACGCATTCGGAGGGATGTAGCGGGTGTCGGGCACATGGGGCCCGCGGCAGAGGTCGCCCCAGCAGGTGGCTCCATCCTTGGCCTGGACGTTGTCGTAGATGGTGAGTTCGTTTCCGCCCACCTCCATGACGTCGGCCCCACCCTCGCTGCCGATCAAGCGCAGTTTGAAGGGCTCGCCCGCCAGCTCATGTCGCGCCTCCGCCTCGGTGACGACGCGACGGGAGAAGCGCTGACCGGACTTCACGATCTGCTGCATGCGCTTCTCGAGGGCCTTGAGGTCCTCGGGCGTGAACGGGGTCTCGACCGAGAAGTCGTAGTAGAAGCCATCCTTGACCGGCGGGCCGATGCCGAGCTTGGCCTCGGGGAAAGTGTCCTGCACCGCCTGGGCTAGGACGTGCGCGGTGGAGTGACGCAGGACCGCCAGGCCCTCGGGTGAATCGACGCTCACCGCCTCGACGACGTCGCCTTCGCTCACCGTCGTGGCCAGGTCCCGAAGTTCGCCGTTGATGCGGGCAACGACCACGGAACGATCGCCTCCGACAACGTCCATGGCCGTCGTACCCTCGGGGACCGAACTGGTGCGCTCGCCCTCGGGCGTGATGACACGGACCGCCAATTCCGACACGTTCATCCTCTCGGCCTGCCCGCCCGATATCCCAACCCGCCAACAGTATCGTCACGGGCAGCAGTTGCCTGGATGCAGCCGACGACCGACGTCGTCTTTCCCGTGTGGGTTGCCATCGTGAGCGTCTACCTGCTCATCACGACGCCGGGCGGCAAGGCCTTGGAGGCACGGGCCGGGCTGTGACGGTGGGCGATACTGGGTTCGAACCAGTGACCCCTCGCGTGTGAAGCGAGTGCTCTACCACTGAGCTAATCGCCCGTCGGGACGCATTCCCCTTCGGATCCGAGGCGTGAGACTACCGCACGGCCCCTAACGGAAAACCAGGCCCGTGATCGGTTGAAGAGTCAGCCCGTAGGCGACGACGTACCAGGCGATCCCCACAGCGGCAGTCACGATGACGGCGCTGGCGAGCGCAATGTTTCGCTTGCGTACGCGGGGATCGAGTGCGGCCTCGGCAGCCCGCCGAGCCCAGCGCCGCACCGGCTCCAGCAGCCGTCTCGCCCAGGCGTACTCCGATGCCAGCACGATGAACCCGAGGATGATCGTCGCCCAGCCCGGTCCCGGAAGCACGAGCATCGCCACGCCCGCCAGGACCAGCCCGAAGCCGATGAGTAGCACGCCGGCCCGCCACAGCACGTGCGTCGACCTACGGCGACGCGCCCAGGCCCGGGCACGTAGGTGCGGGGGGAGGACGCGGTCGACAGCTTCCTCGAATCCCTCGACGAGTTCTTCAGCGGCATCCTCGATCGAGTCCTCGATCTGATGCAGGCGCGACTCCTCGGGAGTTTCCCCGTCTCGAGAATCGTCGTCGCGCTCACGCTCCGGGCCGCTCACCCATCCACGGTAACCGCGATCAGGGGTCCACGTCAGCCTGGGAACGCCGCTCAAACTCGGCCCTGACGGCGGCGGTCACCGGGCCGGGCGCGGGCAGCGAATGAGCGTCGATGCGGTGAACGGGCTGGACATCTCGCGTGGAGGAGGTGATGAAGGCCTCCTCCACAGCGGCCAGATCCTCGAAGGGGATGTCCTCCTCGACCGCGTCACTCCACTCGAGCACGAGTGCGCGGGTCACTCCGGGCAGGCAGCCGGTCTCCAGGGTGGGTGTCATCAGGCGCCCGCCGAGCACGACGAAGACATTTGAGCCGGTCCCCTCACAGAGCCGGCCGCGGGTGTCTCCCATGAGCGCCTCCCCCGCGCCGTGTTCGTGCGCTCGGGCGAGGGCGAGCACGTTCTCGGCGTACGACGTGGACTTGACGCCCGCCAGCGGGCTTCGCTCATTGCGGGGCCAGGGGACGGTGATCACGGCTGCCGACTCGGGCCAGGGCCTCATGGGCGAGGCAGCGACGACAAGCGTCGGCCCTGCCTCGCCTCGGTCGCTGCCGAGTGGAGCCTCTCCCGCGGTGAAGGTCACCCTCAGGCGGCCAAGCTCGCCGAGTGCCTCCGCATTGGCCTCGATGGTGTCGACAATGGCGGCCCTCACCCGGTCACGGTCGGGGATGGGCAGGCCCAAACCGGCGGCACTGCGCTCAAGTCGATCCAGATGCCGGCTTACGGCGAAGGCCTCACCTCCCGACACCTTCAGCGTCTCGAACACGCCGTCCGCCACCGTGAAGCCGTGGTCGAGCACGGACACTCGGGCCCGCGACGCGTCGACGAGACCCCCCGGCTGGTCAGCCTGCGACAACCAGATCCTCATGACCTCACCTCGTCGAGCGTGCCGCGATGCCGTTCGGGCTCCCATGCACCTGACGCGATCGCGACAAGGCGCTCGGCCTTCAATTCCGTCTCGCGCCATTCCGCCCGAGCATCGGAACCCCACGTGATGCCGGCGCCTGTCCCGAAGTGCACGCGATCCTCCGACTTCCAGAAAGTACGAATGGCTACGGCGAGATTCGCCCGTCCGGCGTCGGCATCCACCCACCCGACCGCGCCGCAGTACGGCCCGCGCGAGGCCAGCTCAACATCATCGATGATGGCCATGGCAGCCAATTTTGGCGCACCCGTCACCGAGCCGGGTGGAAACGTCGCGTCGATGACATCGGTCCAGGATGTGTCGGGTGCGAGGACGCCGCGGACTCGGCTGACTAGGTGCACCAGGCCTGGATGCTCCTCTTCGGCCAGCAGATCAGGAACGCTCACCGTGCCTGTCGCGCAGACGCGCGAGAGATCGTTGCGCATCAGGTCCACGATCATGACGTTTTCTGCTTGGTCCTTGGGAAGCAGGTCAGCGGCGGTGCGGCCAGTTCCCTTGATCGGACCGGTGAGGACCTCGTCGCCGTCGCGGGCGATGAAGAGTTCGGGTGACGCGCTGGCGATCTCGACGACGCCCGGAATGTTGATCATCGCCGCATGTGGCGCGGGATTGCCGCGGGTAAGGAGCGCATGCAACCCGCCGATGTCCGATCGCGCGTCCTCCGGCAGTGCGCCGGTGAGAATCCGGCAGACGTTGGCCTGGTAGACGTCCCCGGCCGCGATCCGCTCTCGCACATGGTCGACAGCGGCGACGTAGTCAGCCTCAGCCATCGACGAGGACCACGACTCCGGACCTCGCCAAGGACCCGCGACCTCCTCAGCCGGGCCGGGCCGCCAGGTGGCGAATCGAGCGAAGACAGGATCTCCGGCGTAGGGAATCACCACCGCCCAGCGGCCCGAGGTATCGAGCGCACGGGCGTCGCTACGAACCTCCATGAGGTCGCGCGCTACCCAGCCGCCCAGATGGGCGACCGGCTGCGACCGGTCCGGGGACCATCCCACGTGGGGGCGGGGTGCGTGCGTCACGGCACCATCCTGTCGGGTCGGGGTCGCGTTGAGGAGCCCTCGGCGTGTCGGCTATCGTCGTCCCCCTGACTGGGCCCCGGCTTGGTCTGACCGGGCAACCGCCCGGTCTCGCGGACGTAGCGCAGTTGGTAGCGCATCACCTTGCCAAGGTGAGGGTCGCGGGTTCGAGTCCCGTCGTCCGCTCGAAGGGTCCACGAGACCTTTCGGTGGAGTGGCCGAGAGGCGAGGCAAGGGACTGCAAATCCCTCTACACGGGTTCAAATCCCGTCTCCACCTCGCAGCAACACGAGCACGGGCACCACCAGCACGGGCGATTGGCGCAGGGGCTAGCGCGCTTCCTTGACACGGAAGAGGTCACAGGTTCAAATCCTGTATCGCCCACCATGGCAGCGATCCGTCGTCTCGTCGGCGTCTACGACGCTGACGGTGATCTGCGCGGGGAGATTGCCTACCTCGCTGGCAAGTTCGGTGGCCGCCATTGCGCCCTCTGCGACATCACCCACTCCCCCGTTCGGCGTCGGCGCGAGTGGGATGACTACGTCTCGACCCTTCCCGTGCCCTTCGACCTGGTTCACCGCAATAAGCGATCTGAGGCGATCGCCTCGGCCACCGATGGCCGTGAGGCATGCGTCGTGGCCGAATGCACTGACGGTGCCGTCGTCTTCCTGCTGGATAACGACGATCTCCTACGTGCGAGCGATGTCGCGGGCCTGGCACGAGCCGTCGACGACGCGATCGCGTCCGCTGGACTGAGTTGGACCGGCGCTAGCCCTTGACCTAGACCGCGCCGCCGACGTGCTGCTTGGTTCATCCCCCCTCAATCGCGACGACCCGTCATCACCCTCACGGGTTTGCGCGCCCCCGGCACAGGAGCCGCCCGAGTCGTTGCCCGAATCACGGAAACCCTGAGCCGGGTGGACATCCGTTGGTGGGCTAGCGCAAGGAGTCGATCGCTTCCACCAGGGCGTCGGGTGCTTCCCAGTTGACCATGTGTCCCGCTCCTTCGACCCACACCATGGTGGCGCCCTCAATCGAGGTCGAGAGCCGCTCGGATTGCCATGGCGGGGCCGTACTGTCCTTGCGGCCGCAGATCACGATGGTGGGCTTCTTGATCTGATCGAGGCGGTCACCACGATCCTCATCGCCGAATGCCTGCAGAATGGGCACGAGAGACTTCAGATCCTGGGCCTTGAAGATCTCCACGAACATCGACAGGGCGGCAGGATCGGGATTGTCTCCATAGATGGACTTCGAGAAGGCCTTCGCCACCAACCCGCTCGACAGCATGCTCTTCAAGATGCCGCTCTTGATCATCGGGATCTGCGCCTTGTTCTGCATCGACCCCTTCGTGATGCTGCCCGAGAAGGTCGCAAAGAGGATCACGGCCTTAACGCGATCAGCAAGACCTGGGACGTCGAGAAGGCCCGCGATCGCGACGAAGCCCCCCATGGAATGCCCGACGAGGATGGCATCGTGGATGTCGAGCTGCTCGAGAATGGCGAGGTAGTCGCCGGCCATCTGCAGCGATCCGACTCCGTCGGTGCCGATGGTGGATTTCCCGTGACCTCGCTGATCGAAGGTGATCACGCGATACCCCTTGGCAACGAGCATCTCGGCGACGACGTTCCACTCGAGCATCGTGAGCCCGAAGCCGTGAGCCAAGAAGACGGTCGGGCCAGAACCCGCGACTCTCACCCGCAGGCGAGTGCCATCCGGTCGCTCGACCCAGGTCTCGTCACCCACCGGGTCCTTGCGCAGTTCCTCGAGCGTGTACTCGCGTGATGCCATGACAACTCCTCTCAGTTTTGCCCTGGACAAGCGGCGGATGGGCTTGGCGAACTGATCATGCGAATGGCCAGGTCGGCGTTATGGCGAGCGACGCTCACCTTGTCCGGGTCCACGCTGGGATCGAACCATCGGATGAGATCGATGCCGAGAGCCAGCAGGGAATGGGTCGTACGATGCAAATCGGCTACCTCGAAGGCTCCTGCTCGAATTCCCGCCTCGAGGGCAGTACGCATGAGCCGATGGAATTCACGCCGCTGGGCGACCACCACGGCCCGGTGCTCCGGAGTGAGGGCATGCATCTCGTACTGCGTCACACGAGCCGCCTGAATGTTCTCGAGGTGCCAAAGGCTGAACTCCATCACCATCGCGTGGACGCGACTCACCGGATCGCCGTGCGAGTCGTAGACACCCTGGAGGTGCACCAGGGCGCTGCGCTGGGTTCGTTCACTGATGGCGAAGAGGAGTTCTTCCTTCGAGGAATGGTGCACGTAGACGGCAGCCGGACTCCGGTCCGCCTTCGCCGCAATGTCACGGGTCCGGGATCCGCCATAACCGTGCTCCGCGAACACCTCGATCGCGGCATCGAAGAGCCGTCGCTGCGCTTTCGTCAGTTCCACCTTCACTCCTCGACAGGTGCCTCCTGCGCGTCACCTAAGCGCATGCTTAGGTGTTCAGGAGGCATTTTGGGCATGTTGAGAAGCACATGGGCCACACCAATGGACTCACGTCACAGGAATCACATCGCTCCCCGGGATCGCGGGAGCTAGGCGGGCACGACGACCTGGCGCAGCGCCGCCCCTTCGCGCAAGCGGTCCATGGCGACGTTGATCTCCTCGAGCGGGAGCTCGTCGGAGACAAGTCGCTCGACGGGCAGGCGACCTTCGCGCCACATGCACTCGAACAGGGGGATATCGCGGGCGGGCACGGCGGAGCCGAGATAGCTGCCCACAATGCGACGTCCCTCTGCGACGAGCGCGAGCGGCGAGATGCCAGCGATGGCGCCCGCGGGTGGGAGCCCGACGCTCACGGTCGTGCCCCCCGGATTCGTGAGCGAGATCGCGGTCTCAAAGGCAGGCACTGCCCCCGCTGCCTCGATCACCAGATCTGCGCCGAGGCCATCGATCTCGTCTGGCGACACCGCGGCATCAGCCCCACAGTTCAGAGCGGCCGCACGCTTGCTCGCGATGGGATCAACCCCCACCACACGCACATCCGCGTGGCCTGACGCCACGAGCACTGCTGCGAGTCCGACCCCACCAAGGCCCACGACGGCGACTGTGGTTCCGGGCCGTGGGGGTGCGACGTTGACGACAGCTCCGCCTCCCGTCAGGACCGCGCAGCCCAGAAGCGCGGCCACCGCCGGGGGCACGTCAGATCCCACCGGCACCACCGAGCGTTCGTCGACCACCGCGTAGTCGGCAAACACCGAGGCACCCAGATGGTGGTGGATCCGGCCATCGCTCCCACGGAGCCTCGATCCTCCGGAGACGAGCTCACCAGCCGAGTTGGCCGTGCTGCCCGGGATGCACGGGCGGACTCCATCCGTCGCGCACCCGTCGCAATCCCCGCATCGAGGAAGGAACGTGATGGCGACGCGCTGTCCCACCGCCATGGTGGCGCCGTCGCCGCATGCATCGACGACGCCTGCCCCTTCGTGTCCGAGCAGCATGGGCACCGGCCTTGGCCGGCCCCCATCCACGACCGAGAGGTCCGAATGGCAGACGCCGGCTGCCTCCAGGCGAACCCTCACTTCACCAGGTCCAGGCTCATCGAGATCTAGTTCGCGGATGACCAGGGGCCTGCTGATTGCGTAGGGAGGCTCAGCGCCGACGCGTTCGAGCACCGCCCCGCGAATCCTCATTCGCTGAACTCCGCGATGGATGCCATCGCCGCTTTGAGGGGCTCGGGGATCGCGCACGCAAGGCCCGTCGCCCTGTCGACATACACGTGCACCCAGTGAGCCACGGCGGCGGCAGGGGCGTCGGCTGAGGGGTGGCCGCCCTCGAAGACCCCGAGTGCATAGGTGACGCTTGACCGGCCCAGACGTTCGATCCTGAAGCCGATCGTGATGGGACCGGGGAATGACACTGGCCGGAGGAACCTGCACCCTGATTCGGCCACGACACCTATGGCTTCCATCTGCTCGAAGGGAACCGCGAGGTGCTCGGAAATCCAAGAGTTGATGGCGGCATCGAAGTAGGCGTAGTACACCGCGTTGTTGACATGCCCGTACATGTCGTTGTCTGCCCAGCGTGTAGTGACCAGGTGTCTCACCGGAAAATCGCGAAGTACCGCGCCCTCAACCGCCGCCATGGGCCCCATTGTGATGCGGTCCTCCACTGGATGTCACGAGCCTGCACCTCGCCGCGCCCAACTCCGCGGTTCTGTCAGGCCTTGACCTTGACGGCGCCCACGAGTTGCTGCTCGGTGAAGCCTCCCTCGATGACGCCCTGAGTCGCGTAGCGGTACAGAACCACGGAGAACACGCCGCGGATGGCGGTGAGCACGAGTCCGGCAATGACGAGCACGACGAGCCCGACGACGGCGAGCGGCACGCCTACGGCCCACGCGCCGATCGTGGACAGCACGACTCCGCCGGCGAGGGCCAGGATCGCCGGAAGGACTGCGACGAGACCGATGAGTCCCCCGATGCGTACGCCGCCGGAGAGCTGCGTACCCCAGCGCTGCTTGAAGGTCGAGGCCGACTTCTTGATGGCGTCGATCATGCCGAGATCGTCCAGCATCATCGCGGGCATCACGAAGAAGGTGATGAGCTGCCACATCACGTCGGCCGCTGCCGCCAAGACGTTGCGGAAGATCACCGACACGATGCCGCCGCTGTTGTTGCCGCGCAGCGCCGCGATAAGGGCACCAACGACCGCACTCACGAAGGCCCATCGAGCAAGACGCCCCAGGCGCCCCATCGCCGTGCCGAGGCCGTGACCGAGGGAGGACTCACCGCCCTCGAGCTCGGCTGCCGCGCTCACGGTGAGGCCAGCCTGCACGATCGAGTTGACCAAGGCGAGGAGGTACACACCGACGGCGACGAGCGCCCAGCCGATCCAGTTCTGGTTGCTCGCGATGAAGAGGACCCCGGGTACGACCACGACGAACGGGATTACGGCAAGGGCGATGCCCACCACGGGGTACGCGAGCAGGTAGCGGTTGTCCTTGAGGACAGCCCAGGACTGTCGAGTGAGCGCGCGGCTGTCCGACCAGGAGCCCATGACTACGCAGAACTCTTGCGGAAGAGCGCTGCCACGATCGCCACGAGGACGGTGGCCACGAGGATCTGGATGATGAGCGTGAGCCAGCTGAATCCCCACACCTGGCCGAAGAACTGCACGCCGATCCACGTGCCGATCGCCGCGCCGACGATGCCGCAGATGATCGTCATGAGGCACCCGATCGGCTGCATGCTCGGCACGAGGAGCCGAGCGATGACGCCGATAACGATGCCCACGCCCAGGATGCTGAAGAAGCCCGTCATTTCCATGGGGGGACTATGGCATGCCAGCGGCCGCTCGCGCCTGACTTCAGGGCGTGTCGCCCAGCCGCGATAGCGCCACGATGCGTGAGAGGGCTCGCCTGTACTTCTTGCGGTACCCGCCGCGGAGCATCTCCTCTGAGAAGATCCGGTCCACCGGGACGCCGGAGGCTCGGACGGGGATGTCGCGGTCGTACAGCCGGTCCACGAGAACGACAGTGCGCAGAGCCTCTACCTGGTCGGTAAGGGTGTGAACATCGGTGAAGTAGGCGGCATCGACACCGTCGACCAGCGCGGAGTACTTGGACGGGTGGACCCTCCCCAGGTGCCTCTGGAGATCGCGCCAATCATCGACGACAGCCCCACCATCGGCAGCCGCCAATCGCGCAATCGCGTCCTCGTCCAGCGGATCGGGAGCGACCGGAGCTCCTCGGTGCCGGTAGTCCTCGCCTTCGATGCGAATGACATCGAAGTGCGCCGACAGCCCCTGGATCTCGCGCAGGAAATCCTCCGCCGCGAACCGCTCCTCGCCCAGCCTCTCCGGCAGGGTGTTGGAGGTGGCCGCCAACTTCACGCCACCCTCGACCAGCCGGCCCAGCAGGGTCGACATGAGGACGGTGTCGCCGGGATCGTCGAGTTCGAACTCATCGATGCAGACGAGTCGGAATGCAGACAGCCGCTCGACGGCCTGGGCGAATCCGAGGGCCCCGACCAGGTTCGTGTACTCGACGAAGGTGCCGTAGGCGCGCGGCTCGGGGGCGACGTGCCATAGGGAAGCGAGGAGGTGGGTCTTGCCCACGCCGAAGCCTCCATCGAGATAGACCCCGGCGCGCTGCTCCGGTGCCGCCGCTTTGCGCCACCGGCGCGCTGGACGCTCACCTAGGCGCGAAGCGAATGCCTCGAGCGCTGCTACCGCAGCAGCCTGCGTCGGCTCGGCCGGATCGGGTCGATACGTGGAGAAGCGCACCTCCACGAAGTGAGGTGGCGGCACGAGGTCCGCGAGCAGTCGGTCGACCGGGACCTGCGGGTTGCGGTCCACGAGGCGTCCGGGCACCTGCCGGATGCTACGCGGCGAGCAGCCGTGCCACCATCCGTGCATGTCGACTCACCTGGATCTCCCGGTGGAGCCCCCTGTCGCACCGATGCTCGCCGCACCCGGGGGCGACACGGTACCGACGGATCCCGACCTCGCATTCGAGCCCAAGTGGGATGGCTTCCGGGCGATCGTCTTCCGCTCCGCAGATCGGGTCGTCATCCAGGGCCGTGGCGGCGACGACCTTGCCTATGCCTTCCCCGAGGTGGTTGATGCCATACGCCGCGAACTCCCCGACCGCGTCGTGGTCGATGGGGAACTGATCGTGATTCAGGACGGACGACTGGAATTCAGCGTGCTGGGTTCGCGTCTGCGACCCCGCACCGACGCACGCACCATCCAGCGGCTCGCGGATCAGCATCCGGCAACCCTCGTCGTATTCGATCTGCTCGCACTGGGCGATGACGTATTCATGGATCGCCCCTATGCCCAACGCCGGGACTCGCTTGAGGCCCTGGTGTCGACGGAAGCCGCGATCCGCATCACGCCGATGACCCGTGACCGCACCATCGCCGCGCGTTGGTTTGAAGAGTTCGAGGGTGGGGGCCTCGATGGTCTCATCGTCAAGGATGTCGACTCGACGTACCAGCCGGGCAAGCGGGTCATGCGCAAGATCAAACATCGGCGCACGCTGGACGCTGTCGTAGCCGGTTGGCGACCGCACGCCAAAGAGCCCGATCAGGTCGCATCCTTGCTGCTCGGCCTCTACGACGACGAGGGTCGACTCCACCACATCGGCGCGGCCTCAGGGCTGTCGGCGGCGCTGCGGCGTGAACTCACCGAGGACCTGCGCCCCTTGCTTCTCGACGGGGATGCGGTGCACCCGTGGCGCGATGAGACTTCCACGGCCCGGCGACCGGGCGGCGCGAATCGGTGGAACCGCGGCCGCGAGCAGACCTGGCACGCGCTTCGGCCCGATCGCGTCGCCGAAGTGACCTACGACCAGTTCGAGGGTGATCGCCTGCGACACGTGGCGGCCTGGCAGCGCTGGCGCCCCGATCGATCCCCGCAGTCGTGCACCTACGCCCAGGCTCCCGAATTGGAGGCCATTGACGTGGACGCGGTCCTGCACGGTGAATTCTGAGGATCGCCTCGGGATTGTCAGGATCCTGTGAGGAACTCCTGGGAAGGCCCTTGCAGACGTGCAATCGAACCTGTGGGCGTGTGAGCCTGGGGGCAGCGATGCGATCCGCGCATCCGGGGAGGAGTCCCACCATGGGAACCAAGCGCACTCTCGCTGCGACAGCGGCCGTATTGCTCATCGGCACCGGGGCCGTCGCTGCTTCGGCGACCGCCGCCCAGGCCCGCCCGGGGCAGCATCCCGGCAAGGGTCCGGGAATCGGCATTGGCCAGGGTGTCGGCCAGGGCCTTAAGGAAGGCAAGGGCCTGGTCAAGGATCGATGGCTTGAGCGCCGCGTCGATCGCACGGTGACGGACGAGGCCAAGACAGCACTGAAGACCGCGCTCGCCTCCGCCAAGGCGGCCCTTCGCGACGCCATCGATGTCGCCGGCGACGATAAGGCGGCGCGCGAGGCTGCGCGCGCCGATTTTGCCGATGCCGTGGCAGCAGCTGTTCTGGCCTTTGATGCCGCGACGCTGCCGGCAGACGAGCTGGACGCGGTGACGGACTACCGCGGTGCAATGGCTGACGCGACGGAGACTCTCCGGGCCTCGGTGTCGGCCGCCCACACGACGTTCAAGAGTGCGACGGCCGAGGCGCAGGCCGCACTCAAGGAGGCCCTCGCAGCATCGACATCGCGCGATGAGCGCCGCGCCGCCTGGGAGGCTTACCGTACGGCCATCGAGCCGGCCCGTGAGGCCCAGAAGTCCGCGGTCAAGGCCGCGGCAGACACCTTCCGCACTTCCGTAGAGACCGCTCGGGACGCTCTGGAAGCGGCACTTCCCTCCAGCTAGACCGTCAGCGTTCTGTCCCGAGGGACAGGGCCGTGGCTGATCGTCTCCCGTGCGTGGGACGATTCCCCCCACCACGCACGGGAGGTCAGTCATGGATTTCTACGGACACATCATCGCCAATGAGGAAATCCCCTCCCTCGATGGCGCGACGATGGCCGACGTCGACCCCTACACCCGTGAGCCGTGGGCATCCATCGCCTGCGGCAGCAAGGCCGATGCTGACCGCGCCATCGCCGCGGCGCGCGACGCCTTCGATCACGGCCCGTGGCCGCGCATGGGCTACGAGAAGCGCCAGCAACTCATGCACCGCCTGGCGGATCTCATGGAAGAGCACACGGACGAGCTCGCCATGGCCGACACACGAGACATGGGCAAGCCGATCACCCAGTCGCGACACGACGTCGCGCGCTCCATCCTGAACGTCCGTTTCTTCGCCGATCACGCGCGCATGTCGGCGGCCGAGACCTTGCCTATGGACACCGGACACCACGCCTACACCCGCTGGGAGCCTGTGGGCGTCGTCGCCGCGATCTCACCGTGGAACTTCCCACTGATGCTCGGCACCTGGAAGGTCATGCCCGCGCTCGCGTGGGGCAACACCGTCGTGTGGAAGCCGGCGGAGGACACCCCCGTGTCAGCGACCATCGTCGGACGCCTCGCCATCGAGGCCGGCTTCCCACCCGGGGTCCTCAACATCGTGCACGGCTACGGCCCTGATTCGGCTGGCTCAGCACTCACCGAGAGCCCCGACGTGGATCGCATCACGTTCACAGGCGAATCCGGCACCGGCAAGGTCATCAGCGCGGTCGCTGCCCGCAACCTCACCCCGGTCAGCCTCGAGCTCGGGGGCAAGGGCGCCAACATCATCTTCGACGACGCCGACCTCGACAACGCGGTGCACTGGGCGATCGAGGCGATCTTCCGCAACGCGGGGCAGGTGTGCCTCGCCGGCAGCCGGCTCTACGTCCAGCGCGGGATCTACGAGGACTTCCTCGTGCGCTACAAGGCTGCGGCCGAGGCGCTGATGATGGGCGATCCGAAGGATCCGGCAACGCAGTTCTCTGCCGCGCTCGCGAGCCACGAGCACTTCAGCAAGGTCGAGGGCTACCTCGGCGCCGAGGCGCTCGGCGGCGGACGCATCCTCACCGGCGGTATCGGCGACGGATGGAGCGTCAAGCCGACCATCATCACGGACGCGCCCGGTGATGCGCGTGTGGTGAAGGAGGAGATCTTCGGTCCGGTGACGGTGGCCACCCCGTTCGACACCGAGGAGGAGGCACTCGCCCTCGCCAATGACACGCGCTACGGCCTCAACGCCATGGTCTTCACCGAGAACCTCTCCCGGGCTCACCGCATGGCGGCGAAACTCAATGCCGGCACGGTGTGGATCAACTGCTTCTTCATCCGCGATCTGCGCCTGCCCTTCGGCGGTGTCGGCGACTCGGGCGTCGGCCGCGAAGGGGGCAACTTCAGCCGGGAGTTCATGACCGAGCCCAAGGCCGTGGTCATGCAGATCGACCCCGTGTAGGCGCTAGTCCCTGCGCGCTCGGCTCGGCTGCACTCTCGGTGGCTCGCCCGGCATTTTCGGGTAGTCCGGCGGGAATGGCATCTCGCCGAGTCCGCGCTCCTCGACGTCGACCCGCCACATCTCCAACAGTGGCGCGATGTCAAAGGGCTCGTCGCCCAGGGTCGCCCAGGCGTTGCCCGACTGTGCCAGGTGGGCCGGCGCCGAGCGCAGCGTGAACGCCGCGGGATCGGTCTGGTGAAGTTCATCCCACGTCACCGGCATCGAGACAGGTGCGCCCGGGCGCGCGCGCACCGACCATGCCGACGCCATCGTGCGATCGCGAGCCATCTGGTTGTAGTCGACGAAGACGCGCTCACCTCGCTCTTCCTTCCACCAGGCGGTGGTCACGAGCTCGGGATGGCGCCGCTCGAGCGTCCGACCCACAGCGATCGCGGCGTGACGCACATCGAGGAACTCCCATCGGGGCTCGATGGCGACGAAGACGTGGACTCCGCGTCCGCCGCTCGTCTTGACGTAGGGCACGGCCCCCACATCAACGAGCAGATCGCGAAGCACCTCCGCGACGACCACGGCATCGCTGAAGGCGCGGCCTTCGTGTGGATCGAGATCGAATCTCAACTCGTCGGGTCGATCGACGTCACTGCGGCGCACCGGCCACGGGTGGAAGGTCACGCATCCGAGATTGGCGGCCCAGACGAGCGTCTCCACATTGTCCGGGCAGACCTGCACTCCGGTACGCCCGGACGGGAAGGTGATCGACACCGAGCCGACGTAGTCGGGAGTCCCCTTGGGTAGGTGCTTGTTGTAGAAGCTCTCGCCGTATTCGCCATCGATGAGCACCCCATCGGGCCAACGCTGGAGCGTGGTCGGCCTTCCTCCTACCGCCTTCAGCAGCGCTCCCGACACGTCCGCGTAGTACGTCGCGAGATCGAGCTTGGTGATGAGGGAGTCGCCGTCGCACCACATGGGCTTGTCCGGGCTCGAGACACGTACGGACCGATCACCGACGGGGACCTCCACGGGGCCGCCGTATCGCGAGCTCGCCACGGTCTCAACCTAGTGCCCCATGCGACGACGGGCCGTCGCTCGCATCGGCGGGCCGGATCGCTAGGGTTCTCCCGTGTCTGTCACGGTCATCGTCTTCCTGATCCTCGGCGCCTTCTTGATCCTGTTCGGGGTCGCCTTTGCCCTCTACGGCATGTCCAGTGAGAAGGCCTACTGGTTCCAGCGCGACCCCAAGGGCAACCCCTCTCGTGAGGCGACGCCGTTCCACAGGGTCTACACGCACGCCTTCGCCATCGCCGTGAGCGACGAGCGCGCCCCGTTGCGCATCGCGGCCATTGGCGTGGTGCTCGTCTATCTCGGCATCGTCAGCCTGCTGCTCTCCGTCGTCTTCGCCATCGTGTGACATGAAGGGGGCCATGAGCTTCGCCCTGGCTGTGCTCAAGGCCCAGTCAGTCGAGCGGATCAGCCTCTCCGCAGCAGCCGTCGCGTTCTGGGCTGCCATCGCCATCACGCCGGCGCTGATCGCGATCAGCATC
This sequence comes from Candidatus Nanopelagicales bacterium, assembly GCA_049431945.1. GTDB lineage: Bacteria > Actinomycetota > Actinomycetes > S36-B12 > S36-B12 > Mxb001. Next base: position 56,118 of record JBMTDJ010000003.1, read on the forward strand.
ATCTTCGGCCGCATCGTCGATCCCCAGGTCCTCGACGAAGCCGTGCGCTCACTCCAGTCAGTCGCCCCCGACTCCTTCGGGAGCCTCCTCGCCAGCCAAATCCAGGCGGCGGCCAAGGCTTCCGCGACTCAGGTGTCCTGGGGCCTGGCCATCTCTCTCATCACGGTCCTGTGGGCGGTCTCGAGCGGCATCTACGCGTTTCAAAGGGCCGTGCGTATCGCGTACGGGCTCGACCCGCAGCACTATGTCAGCGCTCGCGCCGTCGCCTACATCGGCAGCCTCAGCTCGATCCTCGTCCTCGGCATAGTCCTCATCTGCGCAGGTGCCGGAGCTGCTTGGGCATCGACGCTCTCCGAGCCCTGGCAGGCCTTGGCTTTCACGCTAGGGGTCGCGATTGGACTCGTCCTCGGCACTGGAATTCTCGTTGCGTTCTTCCGGACTTCAGCGCTCAAGGAGTCGCCGCGCTTCAATTGGCCCGGCGCTGCGTTCGGCGCGGTGGGCACGCTCGCCGTCGTCATCGGCTTCGGAATCTACCTGCGCTTCGCGACGAGCTACCAGGCGATCTACGGCACGCTGGCGAGTACCGTGATCTTGAGTCTCGTGCTCTACATCTCGGCCTATGTCATCCTCATCGGCGCGATCGGCAACGCCGAACTCAGTCGTCGACTCGGCGGCTCGAGCACTCAGGACCCGGATTCGCTTGCGAGCAATTCACCGGCAAAGTCCGGCACGTAGCGCGTCAGGTCACGCGGAGGGCGCCGATAGCCGTGACCGCCGGGCCGCGTAGGCAGGGTCAGCGGAGCGCGCGTGACCGGCTCGTACGGGATGCTTGAGAGCAGGTGGTGGATCATGTTGATGCGGGCGCGCCGCTTGTCGTCCGCTTCGACATCGAACCAGGGCGACTCCGAGGTATCGGTGTGCACCATCATCTCGTCCTTGGCGCGGGAGTAGTCCTCCCAGCGCGTGATCGACTCCAGGTCCATCGGCGACAGTTTCCACTGGCGCATGGGATCGTTCAGGCGAGAGGCGAAGCGCTTCTCCTGCTCGTGATTGCTCACACTGAACCAGTACTTACGCAGGAAAATTCCGTCCTCGATAAGCATGCGCTCGAAGATCGGAGCCTGCCGTAGGAAGCGCTGGTACTCCTCGGCAGTGCAGAAGCCCATGACGCGCTCGACACCTGCGCGGTTGTACCAGGAGCGATCGAAAAGAACGATCTCACCTGCTGCCGGGAGTTGTTCTACATAGCGTTGGAAGTACCACTGGCTTCGCTGACGCTCCGTGGGCGTAGGCAGAGCGACGATACGTGCCATACGCGGATTCAGATACTCGGTGACGCGCTTGATGGTCGAGCCCTTGCCCGCCGCGTCGCGCCCCTCGAAGACGACGACGATGCGAGCACCGGTGGACTTCACCCACTCCTGCATGGTGACGAGTTCGCCCTGCAGGGCGTAGAGCGTCCTCTCGTAGAATTCACGCGGCAGTCTCTTCACCTTGCCCGTCGCTCCTGCGCCGTTGTCCCCCGCACCTGTGGCCATGGCCCTATCCAAGCATCCTTCTCAGAGTGACTGCACGCTTTCGTTGGCCTGGGATCGAAGGGCAGCGGCAAACACGCGATGCGCACCCAGCGCCTCGGCCGGCGTCGCGGTGCCGAAACGATGCCCAAGCGCACCGACTCGCTCCGCGAGGTACGACGCCCACATCTGCAACAGGGCATCACCGAATCCGAACTCGAAGATCGCCCCGGAGACCACGGGCCACGCGGAGACATTGCCCGGTTGGATCTCCTCCCACACCTGCTCGCCGTCGCGCAAGGCGAAGCGTCGGACGATGGTGGGCTCCCGAGTGGAGAACCGGACGCCACCTTCCATCCCCACGGCATCGAAGAACCACGTGTTCACGTGACCAGGGGCGATGCGACGCGTTTCCCACGTCATGGTGAAGTCACGACCCAAGCGCGGGTGGGCGGTGCACGTCAGGAGCGCATTGTCCCAGGTATCGCACGCCACCATGACTCCGTCAGGCCCAGGTCGCTCGTCGACCACATTGTCGAGCCGCGCGTAGACCCGGCGTGGGGTCCATCCCAGTCGCAGGGGTATGTGGGCCACGTGAAGGCCTAGATCCCCCATCACGCCGATCTCGCCGCATGTCTCGACACGCCGCTTCCAGTTGATGGGCTTCGCCCGATTGATGTCCGAGGAGTGCCAGAATCCGCTGCGCACATCGAGGACCTCGCCCATCTCCCCCGAGGCCGCGTAGTCATATGCACGGAGCGCTCCCGGGTAGAAGGGGAACTCACTCGACACCCGGACGAAGGCCGACGATCGCTCGACCTCCGCCACGATTGCCTCGGCGGCGGTGAGATCGATGCCGAAAGGCTTCTCACCGAGGAAGTCCCGGCCCTCGCGCGCCGCGGCTACGTAGATCTCCTCGTGCAACTGATGCGGCACGGCCACGTAGAGGACGTCGATGTCATCGTCGTCAACGAGCTCTCGCCAATCAGCAGTGAGGCGCTCCACGCCGGCCTGCTGGGCAAACCACTCCCGGGCAGCCGGGGCCGGGTCGGCCACGGCCGCGATCCTGGGACGCGCCGGATGATCGATGAGGAGTCCCCAACGGCCGCACACGGCCGCCAGCTCGCGACCCATGAGGCCGCCTCCGATGACACCGATGCGTACGTCGCCGTCGGTCATGACGACTGGACGATCTCCATTGCCCGCTGCGGATCCGCGCCATCGTGCAGCATCGCCATCAGTGCGTGCGTCATCGCTGCTGGGCGATCATGCTGGATGATGTTGCGCCCGTAGACCAGACCAGCGGCACCCTGCGCGAGAAGTGCGGCGGTGCGCGTGAAGATCTCCTCGTCCGAGACCCGACCTCCACCGCGAATGAGGACCGGAATGCCTGACGCCGTTCGCACGACCTCGTGGTAGCTCGACGTATCATCGGTCGGGTCCGCCTTGATGACATCGGCCCCGAGTTCGACCGCCTGGCGCACTATCGGAACGATGAGTTCGACGTCGCCGTTGACCGTATAGGGACCCGCGTCGGTCTCCTTCATGACGAGTGGCTCCACCATGAGCGGCATGCCGTAGTGATCGCACTGCTGGCGCAGGTCCATGACGTTGCGGATGCACGCTTCGCGTACCTCGGGCCTGCCGGGCAGATCGAGCAGATTCACCACGACGCAGGCAGCGTCGAGGCGCACTGCCGTGAGGACGGGATCGGGGGCGATAGCGCTGAACATGTGGTCGGGCAGCACGCTGCCATAGACATTCGCGACGTCCGTGCGCATCACGAGGGCGGGCCGGCGTCGCCCGCCCTGGGCCTGGAGGAGGCGGGCCTGACCCGGCGTGAGCTGAATGGCATCAGGGTCCGCCCGGACCAGCTCGGATACAGCAGCGGGCAGATCCTCGATTCCCGCGAGGAAGTTCCCCTGCCCGAAGAAACCGTGGTCGACGGCAATATCCAGGCAGCGACCCGATGCCGGGTTGAAGAGCCTTCGGAGCCGATACGCCGAGTCCGACACGGCGTCTCCCTTCTGTCCGGCGATCCCCCGTGACCTGCACACCCTACCCACCGGCGGGTGCCAAGATGGGCGCGTGACGAAGACTCCCTCACCCGTGCTGCTGCCGGTGAATCAATTCGACCACTTCTATCGCGGCGGCGACCGCATCGGCCGGTTGCGCGGTGGCCCCGGCGGCCCTCAGCGACCGGAGGAGTGGATCGGCTCCACCACCACGCGATTCGGCCAGCAGACACAGGGCCTGAGCGCGCTGCCCGGTGACGGATACCTTCGCGACGCCGTGGTCGCCGACCCGGCTGCCTGGCTCGGCCCTGCCCACGTGGCCCGCTACGGCACCGACGTCGAGGTACTCGTGAAGTTCCTGGACCTCGGTCAGCGCCTGCCCGTGCACCTGCACCCCAACCGCGAATTCGCTCGTCGGCATCTCGGTCTAGCCCATGGCAAGACCGAGGCGTGGTACGTGGTCGACGCCCCGCCCGGAGCGCGCGTCGGCGTGGGCTTCGCCGAAACGATGCCACTCGCCGAGGTCGCGGCGATGGTCGCCGCCCACGACAGCGCGGGCCTCCTCGCCTCCCTTCGCACGCGAGAGGTGCGCCCGGGCGATGCGATGCTCGTCCCCGCCGGGCTCCCCCACACCGTCCAGGAGGGGGTCTTCGTCCTCGAACTCCAAGAGCCCACCGACCTATCCATCCTGCTCGAGTGGCAGGACTTCGCCGTCGATGGCGACCGCGATGGTCACCTCGACCTCGGCTTCGACGTCGCCCTCCAGGCCGTCGACACCTCGGCGATCACGGACGCTGACCTCGATCGCCTCGTCGTTCGCCGCGAGGACATCGATAGGGCGGGCCTCACCTCGGCCCTGCCTCCAGAAGCGGACAGCTACTTCCGAGCCCAGCACGTCGATACAAGCGCCGGATCCGTGCCAGTCGATGCAGGTTTTGCTGTCATCGTGGTCCTCGACGGTGCCGGCTCCATCACGTCGGGCCATGGAACTCACCCCGTGGCGAAGGGTGACGTACTGCTCATGCCGTACGCCGCGGGTGACTGGACGGCAGACGGCGCGCTCGTGGCGGTCGCGTGCAGGCCGCCCGCCCCCGATGCTGCCGAGGCCACCCGCTGACGATGACCGAGTTGCTGGTCGGCATCGACGTCGGGACGACGCGTGTCAAAGCCTTGGCCGTCTCCCTCGACGGAGCGGTGGTCGGGGAAGCGGAGGAGACCACTCCATGGCGCCACGACGGAGCGTGCGCGGATATCGATGCTGACGTCCTCGCCGGAGTAGCCATGGCGGTGGCCGATCGGTGCCTGGACGATCAACGCGTCCCGACAAGCGCGATCGTCCGAGGTGTCGGAGTGACCGGCATGGCCGAGGCCGGCGCGCTGCTCGACGCCGCCGGGAATCCGTGTGCGCCCACGCTCGTCTGGCACGATCCGCGAGGACTCGCCGAGCCGATCCGGTCCCGAGTCCCCCGAGCGGAGTTTTGGCGCGCCTGCGGCATCCGTCTCAACTCCAAGCCGTCCCTCGCCAAGATCCTCTACCTGTACGACGCGTTCCCCGGGACTCGCGAGCGCGCGCACCGACACCTCGGCATCGGCGACTGGGTCGTCCACGCCATGGGCGGCGAGCAGGTCGCTGAGCGTTCGATCCTCTCTCGCACGGGTCTGTACGACGTCCTTGCCGATGAGCCGTGGGATGTCGCCACCGAACTGGTCGGGGATCTCACTGCACCGCGCCGCATCTGGGCCGGGGAATCGGCCGGGACTGTCGGCGGCGCGGCACCGCAGCGACTACGCGGAGCGACGCTGACGGCCGCAGGCCTAGACCACGAGTCGGCGGCGTTCGCGATGGGAGCAATGCGCCTGGGTGTGCTCACCGACTCCTTGGGCACGGCGGAGGCACTGCTGCGCGTGTTCGCCCCCGTAGATCGTGACACGGTCGAGCGTCTCGTCGACCGCGATGTCGGCGTTGGCTGGGGCGTCGTGCCCGGCTACCTGTGCATCGTCGCGGGCCTGCTCACCGGCCTATCCCTGGAGCGCATGGCAGCACTGCTCGGTATCACCGAACGCGCAGCTCGACGTGCGGTCTCCGAGGAGGCGCTGACGGTCGACCGCTCCGGCGTCCCCTTTCGCATCGCCGAGGCCAGCCACGAGGGCCTCGGCCTTGCGGGGGTTACGGAAGGGCTGTCACCCGCCCTGGCCTGGCGCGCAGCGGTCGAGGATCTCACCGCCATGTCCACCGATCTCATCGACTTCATCGAGTCCGTCATCGGCACGCGAACCGAAGCCATGGTGACCGGTGGCTGGTCGCACGATCCGACTGTCGCCGCCGCCAAGCGACGCCAATTGGGCGACTACACGACGAGCGCGATCAACGAGGCCGCCGCCATGGGAGCCGCGTTCTTCGCCGGCATCGCCGCGGGCCTGCTGGAGCGCCCCGGCGCGGATGAATCCCCCCGCTGGGCTACGTGAGGGTGTTCCGCCTCTCGTAGGTGGTGGCGCCGGACGGCATCGTGACCTTCCCTGATGGACACGGCCCCTTCGCGCCCACGATCCGCAGCTTCTCCACACTCCCCGTCGTCATCGTGATGTACACGGTCGGGCCGGGAACCATTCCTCGGCGGAAGATGAGTCGGTCGTAGCACACCACCTCGCCGGGCTTGACCGAGGAGAAGGGACGGTTGTTGCCCGACGACGTCGGGGTCAACTCGTAGAAGCCGGGCTGGATGCCCTTGATCTGGGTGCGCTCACCGATGCTCACGCCCCACGCAGCCTTGTCCGACCAGTGCCGTGCGAGGGCGATGTGGAAGTCCTCCACCTGACTCATGTCCCGCTTGCCCTCGGCGAGCCACACGCCCGCGGCGGTACCCGCGACGTCGGAGACGAGCTGCCCGCAGCCGTTGTCGCCATCAACCTTGGCCTGGATGCGCGTCCGGAGTCCCGGCTCGTAGTAGTCCACGTGGCATACTCCCGCTGCCCATCGCGGCGAGTAGGCGCCTGGATCCAACTTGCCAGCGGCGGGCTTGGAGACATCTGTGAAGCCGAAGTCGAATCCGTGCGCGCGACCGCTGGACTTACCGATCTTGGTTCCTGCGGCTACAGGCAAGCGCAGGTACTCGTAGAAGCAGTCCTGGGTGTCGGCCGTCTGGCCCGCCTGCTGGCAACGCTGGCGCGGCGATGCCTTGGCGGCGGTCATGAACTCCTCGGGGACATTGTCGATGTGCGCCGTGAAGAACCACAACCGATCACACACCGAGAAGGCCATCATCGTCTCGGAGTAGCGAGCCCCATCTCGCTCGACGTTCTGCTTGATCAGTCCGCGAAGAACCATGTCGGCGGGCGCGAACACGTCCACGATCTCTGATCGGTACGCAACCCCGTTGGGGTCCTTGCCAGAGCCCGTCGGCTCACCGGTGTTGTAGTACATGTGGGGAACGGGCATAGCGTGCGACCCCGGCTGCATGAAGCCCTGCGGAGTGATCGAGTCGAGTGCGTCTAGATCGGTCACCAGGTGCGTGAGCGGGTGCTCACCGCATGCTGGGCCGACACGCTGCGCTGTGAGCACATCCCAATTCGACACGAACCACGATGGCTCGCCTCGCCATCCCAGCGGAGGCAGATCGTCGGGGTACCCCGCCGGGACCTTCCATTTGCCGTCCGCGGGCACGGGCTGACTGGTGTAGTCGTCGCCGCCACCACCACCACCGCCGCCGCCGCCCTTGATCTTCCTCCAGACGAGTTTCTTGCCCTTCTTCACGCACTTGAACAGACCGCCCTTCCCGTCCTCCCAGACGAGCCCGGCCTTAGGACAGGGCTTTCCGGGTTTCGGCACGGGAGCGGCGGCGGGGGCGCTGATTCCGAGAGCACTCAGCACCACGGCGAGCGCGAGGATGGCGGCGGTACGGCGCATGAGGGCCTCCCAGGAACGGGTACGCGCAGTATGGACCCGCGAGCGACCGTTGGCTAGACCCTGAACCCCGGAATTTCAGCGCTGCAGGCGCAGGGTGCAGTCCGACGCGAGGTCCCAGGACATGACCAGTCGGAGCCGGTCGAGGCAGTTGGTGAGCACGAGAGCCCCGCGCCCGTCGAGGCGCCCGATGACCGTGCGCCCGCCTCGGTCGAAGGTCCCCTTGCGTGCGGCGATGACCACATCCGATCCGACCACGGTGGCGCTCACGGGCATCCGACGGTCTCGGCTGCCGTCCTGTCGCTCGAAGCGCAGGTGGCCGACGTAGCCCACGGCCCGGCCCGGGGCCTCCCGCAGGACCAGGAAGTAGCCGATCCGGTTGTCTCGCAGCGAATCCGAGACCCAGCGACCTGCCAGATCGGGGCCGTCGGCGGCGGCGGCGCCCGGAGCGAGAGTGATCGCGAGGGCAGCCGCGGCCGCGGCGGCGACGAGGCTGCGAGGACGGGGCACGGGTCAAGTGTGGGGGGCGCACGACGGATCGGCCACCGGAGCGGCGCGCGGGAATGACCCGTCTCGATCTGCGGGGCGCGGTCCGCACTGTTACCCTCGCCGGTAGCCCAGGAGGTGCGAAATGTCCGAAAATGCACAGGACCCCGCTGACGTGCTGCGCACCGTGTGGCAGGGCACGCCCGGAGCGATGCAGGACCTCGACGCCGAGTGCAGTCCCACCAAGGCCTGCCGCAACATGAAGGACATCACCTTCGACGGCTACGCCGACGAGGGCGGCGATCTGCGCACTGCATGGCGCAACACTCTGGCGAAGGAAGGCAAGCTCGGCACGGGATCCGTGGCGGACCTCGTCTTCGGCAACCCGGACTGAGCGGCCCGTGTCCTTCGACGACCTCACGGTCCCGCAGTTGACCGACGATCTTCTCAACCAGGGCTACATCGCCGATCGCGGGCTTGCCACCTCCGTCCTGCTGGCGCTCAAGTTGGGCAAGCCCCTGCTGCTCGAGGGAGAAGTCGGCGTCGGCAAGACGGAGCTGGCGAAGACGCTGGCCACCATGCTTGGCCGCGATCTCATTCGCCTGCAGTGCTATGAAGGCATCGACGTGCACCACGCGCTCTACGAGTGGGACTACGCCCGTCAGATGCTCCACATTCGTGCGCTGGGCCAGCCCGACAGGGGCGGCTTGGCCGGCCCGCCGGGCCAGGCCGATGCGGGTGACGCGGAGGCCGACCTCTTCGGCGACAGGTTCCTCCTGGAGCGTCCCCTGCTCCAGGCCGTGCGCTCAGGCGATCGCTGCGTGCTCCTCATCGATGAAGTCGATCGTGCTGACGACGAGTTCGAGGCCTTCCTCCTGGAGCTCCTCGGCGACTTCCAGGTGACGATCCCCGAGTTCGGCACCGTGCGCGCTGAGGCACGCCCCATCGTCATCCTCACCTCCAACCGCACGCGCGAACTCCACGACGCTCTCAAGCGTCGCTGCCTCTACACCTGGATCGGCTTCCCTCCTGCCGATCGCGAGGTCGCCATCGTGCGCACCCGACTGCCCGAGGTGGGTCCGACGCTCGCGTCCCAGGTTGTCGCGGCGGTCAACCGTCTGCGCGAGATGGACCTGGAGAAGCCGCCCGGCGTCGCCGAGACGATCGACTGGACCGAGAGCCTCGACGCTCTCGGAGTAGACAACCTCACCGACGAGGCCGCCCTCGACACGCTCGGGTCAGTCGTCAAGGACCGCGACGACCTCGACTACGCCTCGAAGAGCATCCAGGATGTCGTCGCCTGACACCGGGCCGCTCCCGACGGACTTCGACTCCCTCCTGGTCGACTTCGGCCACGCCCTGCGCAGCGCCGGCCTGCCGGTGGGTACCGACGACGTACTGACGTTCTGCCAGTCCGTCGCGCACCTCGACGTCACCGACCTCATGGATGTCTACTGGTCCGGCAGGACGACCATGGTCCGCCGGCGTGAGCATGTGCCGATCTACAACCTCGTCTTCCGAATGTTCTTCCTCGACATCGACCCCACCAACACGGACGAGCGCAAGCGGATGATGCGCTCCTCAGCCAACGCGGGTGCGACCCTGGAGATCCCCAACACCGAGCAGGGAATGCCCGGAGACATCAGCCCCGACGAGGCCAAATTGGGCTATGTCGCCAGCACGTCGGAGGTCTACCGCCACAAGGCCTTCTCGGACTGCTCCGACGATGAACTCCGCCAACTGCGGCGACTGATGTCGCGCATGCGGATCACCCCACCGCGCCGACGTACGCATCGCACGACCAAGGCGCGTCGCAGTGCGACGCTCGACATGCGCCGCATGGCACGAGACACCATGCGCGGCCTGGGCGAACCCCGAGACCTTGCCTACAAGCAGCGCAAGCACAAGCTGCGCCCACTCGTGCTCATCCTCGACGTCTCGGGCTCCATGGCCGACTATTCGCGCAACCTCCTGCAGTTCGCCTACTCGGCCAAGCGAGCGAACGCCAAGGTCGAGGTCTTCTGCTTCGGCACGCGACTGTCCCGCATCACCAAGGCCCTGGACCGACGTGATCCTGACGAGGCCATGCGGCAGGCCGGGGAGGCAGTGCTGGATTGGGACGGCGGCACGCGCATCGGAGACTCGCTCCGGGAGTTCACCCGCGAGGCCAGGCGCTCCCGCTTGGGCCGCGGAGCGATCGTCGTCATCTGCTCAGATGGGCTCGACCGGGGCGACCCACAGCAGCTCGAGGAGGCGATGGAGACCCTGAGCCGCATTGCCCACCGCGTGATCTGGGTCAACCCGCACAAGGGGGACGCACCGGTCTACGTGCCCGCCTCGCTCGGCATGATCGTCGCGGACCCCTACATCGACGAGGTGCACTCAGGACACAACCTCGCTAGCCTCGAGCGACTTGCCGAGCGACTGCCGAAGGTGGGCTAGCCATGAGATACAGCGTGTCCCTCCAGGCCGAGGGTGACCGAGAGGTCACGCTCGAGGAGGTTGTCGAGCTTGCGGATGCGGTAGCGGGCCTGGGCGGCATCGCCTCCGGCTTCGGCACGTTCGGCTACGGAGCACAGATCATCGTCGAGGCGGACAACTCCGACGCCGCGGTCGATATCGCGTTGGCACAGTTCGCCGAGGCCGTCGCAACGACGTCCCTGCCCGCGTGGCCGGTCGCCAAGGCGGAGACTGTCGCCGAGGACGAGGACTACGCCGATCTCGACGACGAAACCACCTGGCCGACCGACACCTGGAATCCGCAGTGATCCGTCTGGGTTCCCTCGCCGGGTACTCCTTCGAAGGCCCCCGCGCGCTCCCTGGCTGGACTCCCCCGGCGCTGCCAGCGGTATACGCCCTGCTGGCCAAGGCAAACCCGGAGCGGCCCCAGGAGTTCGCCGTGATCTACGTCGGCCACTCGGACGACCTGACCCAGGAGGGTTTCCCCCTTCGCCATCCCCGCGCCCAGGCCTGGGTCAAGCGCGCGGGCGGGAAGTTCAACCTGCACATCTGCTGGCTTGAGGTGCCCGGGGGCACCCGTGCCCACCGCGAGCAGATCGCTCGTGAACTCATCGCGATCTACGACCCCAGCTGCAACGAGGAGAAGTTCGACCAGGCGTGGAAGGAGGAGTGGATCGGGGAGTACGAGACTCCTGTGACCGACCCACTCACCACGCAGAAGAACCTGAGCTAGCCCTGCAACGCCAAGCGCGGGCGACCGCTCAGGAGTGAGGGTCGACCGCGCTCAGCGAAGCGGCAGTTCAGTCGGTCAGGCCGACTCCTTCGAGCAGCCGCGAGCGACGGGTGCCCATCGCCGGACGCGCGACACCCTCGGGCTCGTGATCCTCGTGCTTGAAGGTCGCGCCAGCGACGATCCCCTCGCCCATGCCGTACAGCAGCGGCAGTGCGCCGGCGACGACCCTGCCGGTCGTGTTGATCGACTTCAGGCCCGGCTCGATCGCCTCGGCATCCTTCTTGATCTGCCAGACGAGGTCGGCGGATTCCTCGAGGTCGGCGGCGATCGCCTTGAGTTGGCCACCCACGATGAAGAGATAGATCGCCAGACCCGCGATGAGCGCAACGATGTCGATAACGGACCACAGTGCGAGGGCGCTCATGACCGAACCTTCCCGAGGACGCGACCGAGGAAGAGGTGATGCTCGAGACCCTCAGCGAGGACGAGCTCCACTCCGCCAGCGGTCGTCGTGATGAGTGTCGTATCAGCGGTGTTCGCCTTCGCGGCGACCAGCGTCGCCTTGATGGCTGCGACACGCTTGCGAATGCGTGCCACCAGGATCACGAGGATGGTGAGCAGAGCAGCGACCGCCACCACGACCACGATGCCCAGGATGTTGGCCATCGTCCAGAGCTGTTCCACCTGTGAATCCACGTCAGCCTCCCAGCCGGGCGCGGCCGCGCTTCAGGCCATCGATGATGGCGAGCGCGGATGCGATGGTCTCGTTGAGTCCGGCAAGGCCGGCGGTGTTGACCTCGGCCTGCTTCAAGCCGCCGAGAATGGTCCCTGCCTGATTGCCGATGCGATAGGCGAGGATGAGGATCGGCACGACAAGCGCGACGACCACGAGGACGACCACGAGGCCGATGACGTAGCCGACGAGCCAACCTTCATGTCCGGTGAAGTCCATGGGCGCTCCCTAGATCGATTCCGCGAAGGCCCGCACCGGGGCGAGGCTGGAGTTGACGGATCCGACGACGGAAGGCACCGTCGACGTCTTCTGCACGATGACCTGGACCCCGCCGTCGAGGGCTCCGAGCGTCTGGGACACCGCCTTCAGGTGGAAGATGACGCGCAGGAGACCGAGCGCCGCCGCGGCAATGATGAGTGCCGAGATGACCAGGGTCACGATCGCTTCTACGGGCATGTTCGTCTCCTATCCGAGAAGTTTCGAGACGGGGCCGGCGTAGCGCACGGCGCCATTGGCGACTTCCTCGATGACCACGTCGGTCTCCGCGAGGAGCTCCGGGGTGTTGTTCAACTCGCCGATAAGGGCGACGCCCCCGGCGAGCGCATCGTCAGCGGCTCCGCGCACGCTTTCCGTCGCTGCGAGCAGGCGATTGAGCAGCGCCACAAGCACGGGCACGACGACGATGAGGAGAATCAGGTTGCCAATCATCCACAGGCTCATCAGGTACCTCCTCGTCAGCGGCTGGGAGCCGGCTTGTAGGGCAGGAAGAAGCGGCCCCACACGCGCTTCACTGCGCGCATGAATGCCGTGAGGCCGATAGCGATGCCACTGGCCGCCTTGGGACCTCCCACCGCGTAGGGATC
>JBMTDJ010000004.1:0-67189 GCA_049431945.1 Candidatus Nanopelagicales bacterium
GGGGCCGGGGGCCCCGTGGGGGCCCGAGGGCGGCAGCCATTGCCGCGACCACCCGTGGTCGCCGCTAGTTGCTTCCAGCAGACTGGCTCCGTGCCCGGTGCTCATGCGCTCGACGTTGTGGTCGTCGCCACGACGCCCATCGCCCAGCGCGGCATCACTGCCATCTTCCAGGACGCGGGGTGGCGCGTAGTGTCAGGCGCCGGGGGTTCGCGGCCGGCACTCCTGGTGTGCGAGCTCCCCATCGCAGGTACCGCATCTGACATTGCGCGCGTTCGGGAGTCTTCGGGCGGGGCGCCGATCCTCGTCATCGTCGCCGACGCGACGCCCGCCTTCCTTGCGGAGTTGGTGGCGGCCGGTGCGGCTGGCGCTATCGACCGCGGGGTGGACGAAGCGATGCTCGTGCAGACCGCCCTTGCCGTGGCTGGCGGTCGCACCGTCATCAATGCGGGAGGATTCGCGGAGGCTGGCAGCGGGCGCCCGCCGGCGTTGACGCGACGTGAACTCCAGGTGCTCGAACTTCTCTGCTCGGGGCGAACCAACCATGAGATTGCCGAGATTCTCGTCATCAGCGACAACACGGTGAAGAATCACGTGCGTCGCCTCTACGAGAAGCTGCAGGTGCGCTCGCGGACTGAGGCCGTCGTACGTTCGGCCCGGTGGGGGCTGGTGAGGCTCGGCGTCGATGAGGGTGACTCCGGGGGTCCGCTGCCTGCGGGAGCCTCCTAGCCCTGCGTCTAGGATGACCCGGTGGGCATCCTGGACAAGATCCTCCGCGCAGGCGAGGGCAAGACGCTACGTACCCTCGACGGCATTGCGCGTCAGGTCAACGCGATCGAGGACGACTTCCTCGCCATGACCGATGAGGAACTGCGCGGCCTGACGGCGGAGTACCGCTCCCGCTTGGAAGCCGGTGAGAGCCTTGACGAGATCCTCCCCGAGGCCTTCGCGACTGTGCGCGAGGCCGCGCGCCGCACCTTGGGGCAGCGTCACTACGACGTCCAGATCATGGGCGGCGCGGCCCTCCACCTCGGAAATATCGCCGAGATGCGCACAGGTGAGGGCAAGACGCTCGTGGCCACCCTCCCGTCGTATCTCAACGCGCTCACTGGAAAGGGCGTGCACGTCGTCACTGTCAACGACTACCTCGCGGAGCGCGATGCCGAGTGGATGGGGCGCATCCATCGGTTCCTCGGACTCAGTGTCGGAGTGATCCTCGCCCACATGTCGCCTGCCGAACGACGCGAGGCTTACGCCGCCGACATCACCTACGGCACGAATAACGAGTTCGGGTTCGACTACCTCCGCGACAACATGGCCTGGTCCACGACAGAGATGGTGCAGCGCGGTCACAACTTCGCCGTGGTCGACGAGGTTGACTCCATCCTCGTCGACGAGGCACGCACCCCCCTCATCATCAGTGGCCCCGCGGATCAGCCGACCAAGTGGTACGCCGAGTTCGCGCGGATTGCCCGGATCCTGCAGAAGGACGAGGACTACGAGGTCGATGAGAAGAAGAAGACCATCGGCGTCCTGGAATCGGCCATCGACAAAGTCGAGGACCAGTTGGGCATCGACAACCTCTACGACACCGTCAATACCCCGCTGGTGGGATTCCTCAACAACGCGGTGCGCGCGAAGGAGCTCTTCAAGCGCGATCGCGACTACGTCATCCTCGACGGCGAGATCCTCATCGTCGATGAGCACACGGGGCGCCTCCTCAAGGGCCGTCGCTACAACGAGGGACTCCACCAGGCGATCGAAGCCAAGGAGGGCGTGGAGATCAAGGCCGAGAACCAGACCTTGGCCACGATCACGCTGCAGAACTACTTCCGGCTCTACGACAAACTCTCAGGGATGACCGGCACGGCCATGACCGAGGCCAACGAGTTCCATCAGATCTACAAGCTCGGTGTCGTGCCTATCCCCACGAACCGTCCGATGGTGCGAGATGACGAGCCCGACCTCGTCTACCGCACCGAGGCGGCCAAGTACGTCGCCGTGGTCGACGACATCGAGGAGCGCTACCAGGCGGGTCAGCCGGTGCTCATCGGCACGACGAGCGTGGAGAAGAGCGAGTTGATCTCCTCCGAACTCAAGAAGCGCGGTGTGCGGCACGAGGTACTCAACGCCAAAAATCACGAGCGCGAGGCTTCCATCATCGCCGAGGCGGGACGCAAGGGAGCCGTGACCGTAGCCACCAACATGGCCGGTCGCGGCACCGACATCATGCTCGGTGGCAACTCCGAGTTTCGCGCGGCGCAGGAACTCGAACGCCGTGGCCTGGACCCCGTCGAGGACCCGGAGGGCTACGAGAAGGCGTGGCCGGAGGCACTGGCTGCCGCCCAGGAGTCCGTGGCCGCGGAGCACGAGGCGGTCATCGCGCTGGGTGGCCTCTACGTGCTGGGCACGGAGCGGCATGAGTCCCGCCGCATCGACAACCAGTTGCGCGGCCGCTCGGGTCGCCAGGGCGATCCGGGCGAGACTCGCTTCTACCTCTCGCTCGAAGACGACCTCATGCGCCTGTTCAAGGCCGAGATGGTCGATGCCTTCCTGCGTCGTTTCAACGTGCCTGACGATGTGCCGATCGAGGCCAAGATGGTGACGAACGCCATCCGCTCGGCACAGACCTCCGTCGAGGCGCAGAACTTCGAGATCCGCAAGGACGTCCTCAAGTACGACGACGTCCTCAACCGGCAGCGCTTGGTCATCTATGACGAGCGCAGGCAGGTGCTCGAAGGCGCCGATATCCACGAGCAGGTGCGATCCTTCATGGACGACGTGGTCACCGGCTACGTCACCTCAGCGACAGCGGAGGGGTACCCCGAAGACTGGGACCTGGACCAGCTGTGGACGGCGCTCGGCCAGTTGTACCCCGTGGGCATCACGGTCGCCGAACTCGAGGAGCAATCGGGATCGGGGCGATCGGGTCTGACCGCCGAGTTCCTCACGGAGGAACTGACCAACGACATCCACCTGGCCTACGACCGTCGTGAGAGCGAACTCGGCGAGGAGGTCACCCGCGAACTCGAGCGACGGGTCATCCTGTCGGTCCTCGACCGCAAATGGCGTGAGCATCTCTACGAGATGGACTACCTGCGTGACGGCATCGGCCTGCGCGCCATGGCGCAGCGCGACCCCCTCGTGGAATACCAGCGCGAGGGGTACGAGCTCTTCACGGCCATGATGGACGCGATCAAGGAGGAGACCGTTGGCTACCTCTTCCATGTCGAGGTCCAGGCGCCTCCGGCCGTGAGCGACGAGGCGGAGGAGGCCGCTGCGGCCGTCACGGCGGCGCCCACCTCCGCGGCCGTTCAGGCCATTGCTGCCGCCGCCAAGTCCGCGCCGGCGGTCACGGCCAAGGGCTTGGGGCCTGCGCGCCCGCAGGTGCTCGAGTACTCCGCACCCTCTGCGGACGGCGGTGTGATGCACGAGACCTTGCAGGCGGACGGCGAGGAGGTCGAACTCGACCCCCATGCCAGCCGCGCCGAGCGTCGCCGTGCCGAGCGAGCCAAGCGCAAGCGCAAGTAGTCCCGTCTCCTACGGCGCGGGGCTCGGGGGGCGTCCTAGGAGCCACCACGCCAGTGCTGCGGCAATCGCCGAGGTGGCGCCTCCGAGCAAGCCCCACCATGTGGAGGCGAGGAGTATGGCCAGGCCCGTGCCGATCACGACGTAAGCGATCGCGACGACTCGCGTGGAGCGGTGGCGCTGGGCGAGCGATACGGGACGCGTCAGGGCCAGGACGACGATGAAGCCCAGGGTTGCGATGGCCGCAATCGGGCCGAAGAAGAAGACGCCTGTCTGAAGCGTCGCAATGCCGTTGACCTCGTCCTCCGTAGAGGCACCGCGCGCGAAGACGGCCAGGACGAGGCCGACCAGGACAGCTGCCACCGCGAAGGAGGCTAGCCGCAGCAGCGCGACACCGGCCTGGGAGTTCATGGTGTGGCCACGAGGTTGAGGGATCGCCGCAACTGCTCGATGAGGCGATCTCGCAGGAGGGCGCCCTGCTGACTGAAGTCGCGCTGGTACTCCACGTATTCCGCTCGACCTTCCGCTGTCTCGATGGGGATTGGCGCGTAGCCGAGCGAGGTGAAGTCGTACGGGGAGGCCCTCATGTCGACCGCTCGGACCCGGCGCGCCAGGTCGAAGCAGTCTGCGGTGAGATCGGCGCCCACGGCCGGATACGACCGGAAGCACCACTTGTAGAGGTCCATCGTGGCGTGGAGGCATCCGGGTTGCTCGAGGTCGATCTGCGTCGCACGGGTGGGCTGCACGGTATTGAGGGGTCGGGCCGGGTCGGTGTAGAAGCGGAAGGCATCGACATGCGTGCACCGCAGCGGCGACGACTCGACGACCGCTTCGACGGCTTGCTGGTCCACTCGCAGCGGCCACGACGAATGCCGCATCTCCTCGGGAGCCTGCCGGTAGACCATCGCCCACTCGTGACGCCCGAAGCAGTGGTACGCCGCGTGCCGAGCCGCAGTGGCTTCGAGGAGTCCCAGCGCGCCGCGCATGACGTCCACCGTCATCGTCGCGTGGTCGACTCGTGCGCCGGCCCCGTCGACCGCGTAGCCACGCACGCCTTCGAAGTCGCGGACGTCGCCGTCCAGGATGACGCCAGCTCCCGGGTGCCAGCGCGCGAGTTGTGCGGGTCGCCAGGAGTAGTAGTCGAAGAGGAAGTCGTCGACCGGATGCCGCTCGCCCTGCTCGCGTCGCGCCAGCCGGGGGGTGACCCACGGCTCGACACGCGCTGCGTGCTCAGCGACGCGCTGACGCCACTCGCGCTCGCTGAGCACGATGTCGCGCGTGTCGGGCTGGGTCAGGGACATCATGATCGCGCGCCCTACGTGACCGCGACGAGTCCCATATCGGCGCAGCCGCGCTCGAGCACCTCGAGGCCGAAGGCATCCACAGGACCATGGGCGCCAGGTGGGATGTCGCGCGTTGCGGCCACCGCAGCGCCCCACGCGAGCAGTTCTGCCGTGAGGTCGTACGGCGACGGTCCTTCCACGCGTACGTGGGCCAGCGGCCTGCCGACGGCGTCGAACGCCTCGGCCTGCACGACCGTGCGCGCCCGGGCTCTGCTCGCCGCGTCCGGGCCCTCACCCGTCGTGCGTCCCAGACGCCGGCGCAAGGCGCGCATGGCTCGGTCCCCAGCCCCGGGCACCGCTGCAACGGCACCGAGTGCTCCGCCGGCCATGGACGCGGCGGGTGTCCAGCGCCCCGCCCAGCCCAACCACACCTCGATATCGGAGATATCAGGATCAGTGAGGGGGAGGGCGAGATGCTCGGAGCCCGCGACGGGCAGTCCCTTCCAGACGCGGCCACGGCCCAGGTCGAATGATCGTGTGCGCCCGCCGGACGACCGCCGCTCCACGATGGTGCCGCCGCGTCGGGCGTAACTCGGCGCGAGCAGCACTCCGGCTGCGCTCGCGCGGGTGCCCGAACTGATTCCGAACGCACCGTCGATGAAGTAGCCGATGTCGAGGCGTGCAGCCGGGTGACCGGCTCGACGGCAACGCCGAAGTGCCAGAGCTCCAGCGAGATTGCCGGGCACGTAGTCGTAGCCGAATGCCGTGACCAGTCGCGCGCCCGTGTCGACTGCACGCGGACCGAAGTCGTCGAAGACGCGCCGGATGAAGGGAGGTTCACCGGTTGAGTCGAGGTACGCGGCACCGGCGTCGATGGCAGCCTCCACCGCGGTGTCCCCCCACTCCACGAACGGGCCGACGGTGGTCACGAGCACATCGGATGGGGACTCCAAGAGGCGGCGCACCGAGGCCGGATCGCCGGCGTCGGCGACGGCGATGGTGGGCTCCGCGGCGGACGTGGGAGCGAGGGGTGCCAGGCGATCGGCGAGGCGGGCGACCGCGTCGTGCCGGCGACCGGCAAGGACCGGCGCCAGGCCGGCCCGCACCATCGCCTCCGCGGTGAGGCGCCCTGTGAAGCCGGTGGCGCCGAGCAGGACGATGCGCATGGGAGTCACGCTAGCCTGCGCGCGTGGAGCACGTGAACCCCGATCGCGTCGGCGCCGCCGATGGCGAGCAGACCAGGCTGTGGCATCCGTTCGCCGACATGGCGGCGGTTGCCGATTCTGGCGAGTTGGTGATTGAGAGCGGCGCCGGAGCCTACGTCGTCGATGAGAGTGGTCGTCGATATCTCGATGCTTCCGCCGGGCTCTGGTACTGCAACGTCGGTCATGGTCGTCGGGAACTCGCGGACGCGGCGCAACAGCAGATGGCCAGGCTCGCTTCGTACTCGGCTTTCGGCGACCTTGCGACACGTCCCGCCATCGAATTGGCCAGCCGACTTGCGGGCGTAGCCCCGATGGATGATGCGCGGGTATTCCTCACCAGCGGTGGGAGTGACGGGGTCGATACGGCGGTCAAGTTGGCCCGACGCTACTGGGCCGAGCTCGGACACGGTGACCGCACCGCAATCGTCACGCGCGAGCACGCGTACCACGGAATGCACCTCGCGGGGACGAGCCTTGCGGGTATCGACGCCAACCGAGCCGGGCATGGTGACCTCGATCCTGCCGTCCTGCGCGTGCCGTGGGATGACGCCGAGGCCTTGGAGTCGCTGCTGTCGAGCAGGTCCGATGTCGGGGCCTTCTTCTGTGAGCCCATCATTGGCGCCGGCGGGGTCTACGCGCCTCCTCCTGCCTACCTGGAGCGCGTGCGTGAGATCTGCCGTGCCCACGAGGTCCTCTTCGTCGCTGACGAGGTGATCTGCGGCTACGGTCGCACCGGCCGGATGTTCGCCAGCGATCGCTGGTCCTTGGACCCCGACATCCTGCTCTCGGCCAAGGGGATCACCTCGGGATACGTGCCGCTGGGTGCGGTCATCGTGTCAGGGCGCGTGGCGTCCCCCTTCTGGTCGGGGGATCGCGGTCCTGTCGTGTGGAGGCATGGCTATACGTACTCGGCTCACGCGACGGCGTGCGCTGTGGCTCTGGTCAACCTCGACATCATCGAGCGGGAGCGGCTGATCGAGCATGTCGACCGCATGCAACATCGCCTCGGCTCGGCCCTGGCACCCCTCAGCGCATTCGATGTCGTCGAGGAGGTGAGGGCCGGGGTCGGACTCCTCGCCGCGGTCGACTACACGCCCGAGGCCAAGCAGTCCGGAGTGCCGGGGCTGGTCCTCTCTGGCCTGCGCGACCGAGGTGTGCTCACGAGAAACCTCGCGTCCGGAGCCCTGCAGATCTCACCGGCGTTCGTCGTCGACGACGCGGACATCACGCTCTTGGTGAGCGCGATTGCCGAAGCCATTGCCGCAGCCGGCGGTCAGCGCGCCCGCCCCGAGGCGAGCGATCTCCTACCGGACATCACCACCGACGAGGGGATCGACGCGTTCGACGATCGGCACTACCTCGATCAGCGGCCGCCGCACCACGGGTGATCGCGACGTCAGTCGCCTTGCGTCGGCCTGCCATTGGCCTGCTCGCGAAGTAGGTCGCGAATCTCCTCGAGGAGCTTGACGTCAGCAGTGCGCGTATCGACGTCTCCCTGACCGGACAACTTCCGGTACTTGTTCATCGGTGCGACGAAGAAGAGGTAGAGCGCAGCGAGGGTGACGAAGAACGTGATCACGGCCCCGATGAGCAGTGCGACGTTGATCTCGTGGCCCGCCGAGAGCGTGATCGTGCCGCCGATGCTGCCGTCGGACCCGCCAAGGATGCTGAGGATCCAGCCGACAATGGGCTCGATGAGTGCCTGGGTCACGGCCGCAACGAGTGCGGCGAGGGCGGTGCCCACGGCGACCGCAACAGCGAGGTCGATGACATTGCCGCGGAACACGAACTCCTTGAAGCCCTTGATCATGACGGTATTCCTCCGATCTCGTCGTCACGGACGGGTCAGCGCATCACGACTCCCAATCCAGGTTGCGCGCCCGCGGCCGCGAGTGTGACCGCCGTGCGTCGGTCGGCCGCGACGACGATGAGACTACCGGCGCGGCGCTGAGTACCGCCAAGACCGGTCGCACTCGCCGGTCGGGGCACGGTGACGACTTGGACTGCCGCTGCGATAACTCGCCCGGACTGCTCTCCTTCGATGGCGACCAGGTCGATGGTCGTTCCTGGCGCCAGGAGATCGGCGGCCTCGGGGTCGGCGAGGCGGACCGGCACGACGTGCAGTCCGTCGGATCGCTCGCCGGTCGCGACGAGTCTGCCCGGAGTGATCGCCTCGCCCGCATCGACTCGCGACGCGATGGTCCGCCCGACGGCCTCGGCCGGATCGACGAGTGCGCCAGGCGTGACGAAGTCGACAGGAATGCTGCGGAGGTCAAGGTCGTCGTTCGTGAGCGTCGCTCCCGCGGGAAGGTCGATGGCGGCGATGACGATATCGACGCGCTCAGGCTCACCCGGGCGTGCGGCAGTGACGATCACCAGCGCCGCCAGGCCCGCGCAGGCGGCCGCAAGAGGTCGACGGAATCGGTGGATGAACAGCCGTGCAGCGGTCATGCCGCGACGTTAGGCCCGAAAGGTCGGAAGATGCGGTGGGCTATCCACAGGGAGCAGCGCCGTCCACAGGGGCTACGACGCGGATGTGGCTCCGGACGACCCCGAGGGAGAACTGCTCGTGGCGGACTCGCTCTTCGTCGAGCTGGCCGTGGTGGACTTGGTCGTATCCGACGTCGATGACGCTGTCGACGTGCCAGATGCGGCTGTGTCGGACGACGACGATCGCGAGTCGGTCCGATAGAAGCCCGATCCCTTGAAGACGACGCCTACGTTGCCGAAAAGCTTGCGCAGGCGCCCGCCGCACTCGGGGCAGGTCGTGAGGGCGTCATCGCTGAATGACTGCACGGCCTCGAGTTCGTGGCCGCAATCGTTGCAGGCGTACTGATAGGTGGGCACGGATCCTCCTCGCCTGGGGATGTTAGCACTCGGGTACCGGGAGTGCTAATCGCGACGTGGGGACGACGCGGGGCTGGGCTCGGCAGCCGCGGGTAGTGTCGCCGTCGTGTCCATCCTCGTCGAGCACCTCGGCAAGACCTTCGGCAGTGTGCGCGCTGTCGATGACCTGTCTTTCACCGTCCCCGATGGAGTCGTCACCGGATTCCTCGGGCCCAACGGAGCGGGCAAGTCCACCACCATGCGCCTCATGCTCGGTCTCGACCGGGGCGATGGTCGCACTCTCTTTGACGGCAAGCTCCTGCGCGATCACGGGCACCCCAGTCGCGTCGTGGGCACGCACCTCGACGCGCGACCCTTCCTTCCCGGGCGCACGGCGCGCGATCACCTTCGCATGCTGGCAACCGAGGCCAAGTTGCCAGCGGCCCGCATCGATGACGTGCTCGCCATGGTGGGCCTCACCGATGTCGCCGACGATCGACCCAAGACGTTCTCGCTCGGAATGGCGCAGCGGCTCGGCCTTGCGGGGGCTGTCCTCGCCGAGCCTCACGCACTCATGCTGGACGAGCCGGCGAACGGCCTTGATCCGCAATCGATTCAGTGGCTGAGGGAGTTCCTTCGTCATTACGCTGCCGAAGGCCGGGCTGTGCTCGTGTCGAGTCATCTGCTCAGCGAGATGCAGTTGATGGCTGACCACGTGGTGGTCATCGCGAAAGGGCGGCTGGTCGCGGACGGCACCGTGGACGACCTCGTGTCCCAGCGCAGCGACGTCTTCGTGCGGTGCACGGACCCTGGGCGACTTGCCGGCCTGCTCCGCGCGGCAGGGGGCTCGGTCACGGAGGAGGGCGATGCTCTCAGTGTCGTCGATCTGACCACCGACCAGGTGGGCCACCTCGCCTTCGATGCCGAGGTGACGATCCTCGAACTCGCCACGCGCAAGGCGAGTCTGGAAGAGACCTTCATGCAGCTCACGGGTGACGATCAGCAGTACGCATTCGGGGAGGCATCGTGACCGGCGAACTCCGCTACGAATGGGTGCGCATCAGCACCGTGCGTTCTACCTGGGCGCTCGTCGGCTTTGCCATGCTCGTCCCCGCAGGGCTCGCGCTCTTCGTGTCCTGGCTCGTGGGCAATCTCGGGCCCGACGGCGGTGGACCGCCCGACGGTGAGGCGGGAGGCCTGGCCGGATTCCTTCCCCTCACGGCCGCGATTCTGTGCGCCATCGGGGCGGCCGCCTTCGGTCAGGAGTACCGACACGGGCTCATCCGCATCACCCTGGCGATCTTCCCTCGACGCACGCCGGTCTTCGTCGCCAAGACGCTCATGGTCGCTGCGGTCGTCGTCGTCGCCGCGATCCTCGCGATCGCCACGATCGTGCTCGCGCAGGCACTCGGAGGAGTGATCTCCGGCACCGGGGTCGTCTGGGACGAGACCGCCTGGGGAGCCTCGGGGGTGCGGGCCGTGATGTACGTCGTCCTGTTCGTGCTCATCGCCTTGGCCCTGACGGCTCTCACACGCAATCAGCCGCTCGGCGTCATCGGCCCGATCGTGCTGGCCGTCCTCATCGAGCCGATCATCGGCACCATCGCCTTCGTGCAGGGCTGGACCTGGATCGACTGGGTGCTGCCCTTCTCGGGGGGCGCCGCTGCTGTGTCAACCGATGGCGCGGAGGCGTGGGGGCACCTGGCGATCTTCGGGGGATGGTTCCTGCTCCTGGCGATTCCCGCGTGGCTGCTCTTCGTGCGCCGCGACGCCTGACCCGTGAACGTGCCGCGAAGCTTCCTTGCCGTTGCCCTCGGCGGCGCGCTCGGATCGCTCGCGCGCTATGCCGCGGGCGGCGCGGCCGAAGCAATGGGCGCCGAGTCGTGGTGGGCGACATTTGTCGTCAATGTCGTGGGTTGCCTGCTCATGGGCTTGCTTGTCGCCGCCGTGCTTGACCGCCCGGAGCGCTCGCGCTCGCTGGTGTGGCGACCGTTCCTCGCGGTCGGTGTCCTCGGCGGCTTCACCACCTTCTCGGCATTCGCCGGTGACGCCGTCCAGCTTGTTGAGAGCGGAGCCGCGATCGCGAGTGCGGCCTACATCGTCGGCACGCTCGTCATCACCCTTGCCGCGCTACGCCTCGGGCTCGCGCTCGGACGCGACCGACGGGGGCGGCCCGGCCGACCCGCCGGGCCGACCCCGGATCGCGAAGGCAGGACACCGTGACGGCGGCTCTCCTCGTGGCGCTCGGCGGCGCGATCGGCGCCAGCGCTCGCTACGGGCTCGCATCGACGTGGAGCGCACGCTTTCCCTGGGCGATCCTCGTCGTCAATCTCGTCGGATCATTCATCCTCGGGGTCCTGCTCGTCGAGGCTCGCGACGAAATCCTGCTCTTCCTCGGCGTGGGCTTTTGCGGGGCCCTCACCACCTTCTCCACATTCATCCTCGACACCTTCGCGCTCGTGCGGGAAGGTCGGCCCGGCATCGCGGGCGTCAACGTCGTCCTGTCGATGTCGGGGAGCATCGCGTCGCTTGCCCTCGGCCTGCTCGTGGCGCGCTCGCTTCTCAGCTAGCCGCGCCGCGTCGCGCAGTCGATGACGCGTGTTGGCGTGATGACGTAGTCGACGCGGCAGTCATGCGGCTCCACCGGCACATCGTCGATGACGTCACCATCGTCGACGATCGCGGCGACGATGGGACGAGGGTCGCTGAGTCCGGCGAGCACCCGATCGTAGAAGCCACCGCCCTTGCCGAGCCGATCGCCCGCGGGGGTCACGGCGAGCGCGGGGATGAGCAGGGCGCGAACCGGTTCAAGATCCAGGACCGGCCCGGTGGGCTCGGCGATTCCCATCGCGGAGACCTCCATGCTCTCGTCCGCCAGCACCCACTCGATCCGATCATCAGCGACGCGCGGCAGCAGGACCTCGAAGCCTCGCTCGGCGAGCATGGAGCACAGGTCCACGGTGGGCGGCTCGGTCCCGTAGGAAGCGTACGCGGTGACCCGTCGCGGACCTGGGACCTGCTGGAGGAGGTCCCAGGATCGCTCGGCGATGAGGGTGCCGTCGGGTCGCGGCGCTGACCGGCGTCGGGCCCGAGCCGTGGCGCGCGCCGCTGCCTTGACCGCGGATGGACCGGTGTCGAGGGTGCTCATCCCGGCATTCTCCTAGGGTGTCCCCATGCGCGTGACAACGGCGGTCATCCCCGCGGCCGGGTTGGGCACACGGTTCCTGCCCGCCACCAAGGCGACGCCCAAGGAGATGCTGCCTGTGGTCGACAAGCCGGCCATCCAGTACGTCGTCGAGGAGGCCGTCGCCGCAGGGCTCGACGACATCCTCTTCGTCACCGGCCGTAGCAAGCGGCCGTTGGAGGACCACTTCGATCGCAACCTCGAACTGGAGTCGGCACTCGAGGCCAAGGGAGATGTGGATCGGCTGCGCAGCGTGACGGCCTCCAATGACCTCGCGCGCATCCACTACGTGCGTCAAGGAGACGCACTCGGTCTGGGGCACGCGGTGCACGTGGCCGAGCAGCACGTCGGTGACCAGCCTTTCGCGGTCCTGCTCGGCGATGACCTGATCGATCCACGTGACCCCGTGCTGCGCCACATGATCGACGTGCGCGAGCGCCTAGGCGGGTCCGTCCTGTGCCTCATGGAAGTGCCGCGTGAGCAGATCTCGCTGTACGGGTGCGCGGCCGTGGAGCCGTCCGACGCCGACGGAGTGGTGCGCGTGATGGACCTGGTCGAGAAGCCCGACGTCGCCGCGGCTCCGAGTTCGCTCGCCGTTATCGGCCGCTACATCCTGGATCCTGAGATCTTCTCCGTACTTGAGCGCACCCCCCCGGGGCGCGGTGGTGAAATTCAACTCACCGATGCCCTGCGCGAACTCGCGCTCGCCGGCCGCGTCCACGGTGTGCTCTTCCGCGGCCGCCGCTACGACACAGGTGATCGGCTGTCATATCTCCAGGCGGTGATCCGCCTCGCATTGGAGCGCGAGGACCTCGGTCCTGCGCTGCGGGCCTGGCTTCCCGGGGCACTCGAGAGCGAGGGATGACATGAGATCGGTCGAGGATCACCAGCGCATCGTGCTGGGCGATGCCCGTCCCTTGCCGACTGAGCGCGTGCCGCTGCTCGGCGCGGAGGGTCTCGTGCTGGCCGAGGCCGTGTCGGCCGCCTGGCCACTGCCCGCGTTCGACAACAGTTCCATGGACGGGTACGCCGTGCGAGCGGCCGATGTTGCAGGTGCAAGCGACGGCACTCCCGTGCGCCTGCCCGTGCATGGTGATCTGGCGGCGGGTCAGGAATCGATTGACAGCCTCGATCCCGGCACTGCGGTGCGGATCATGACGGGGGCTCCCGTTCCCACGGGCGCGGACGCCGTTGTCCCGGTGGAGTGGACCGACGCGGCCACGGACGTCGTCGCGATCAACCAGGTCCCGGATGCCGGCGCCCATATCCGTCGCCGCGGGGAGGACGTCGCCGCGGGCGCGGTCGTTCTCGAGCCTGGGACACCCATCAATGCACGAGTGATCGCCATGCTCGCCGCTGTGGGCCTGCCCGACATCCCCGTGCATCGTCGTCCCCGCGTCGCCGTCATCTCCACCGGCGACGAACTCGTCGACCCTGGAGTGGCCCCCGGCCCGGGGCAGATCGTCGACTCCAACAGCTACATGCTCACGGCTGCAGTCCGCGAGGCCGGGGCGGAGGGCGTGCGCATCGGCCCGGTGCCGGACGATGAGGAGACCCTCGAGGCGATCCTGCGCGAGGAGGCCGCG
The DNA here is from genome assembly GCA_049431945.1 of Candidatus Nanopelagicales bacterium. Lineage (GTDB taxonomy): Bacteria > Actinomycetota > Actinomycetes > S36-B12 > S36-B12 > Mxb001. Next base: position 13,610 of record JBMTDJ010000004.1, read on the forward strand.
CGCAGCGACCTCATCCTCACGTCGGGAGGCGTGAGCATGGGGGCGTACGACACAGTGAAATCGGTGCTCACGCGCATGGGAGGGGTGGACTTCGTCAAGGTCGCCATGCAGCCGGGGATGCCCCAGGGCTCAGGTAGCGTCGGCACGACGCCGATCGTGACGCTGCCCGGCAACCCGGTCAGTTCGTACGTGTCCTTCGAAGTGTTCGTCAGGCCCCTGATCCGTCGAATGCTCGGCCACGTCGTGATTGAGCGCCCTCGCCTCCACGCCATCTGCGCGCGAGAGTTCGGCTCTCCACCAGGCAAGACCCAGTTCGCCCGCGTGAGACTCGACCTCCGCGATGGACTGCTCATGGCCGAACCGGAGGGTGGCCAAGGCTCGCACATCATCGGTGGGCTCTCGCGCGCCGACGGCCTTGCCGTCGTTCCCGCCGCCACGGATCGCGTGCACGTGAGTGACGAGCTCGTGGTCTGGGATCTTCGCGGAGGGATGCAATGAGCGGAGAGTTCACGCACCTCGATGCCCGCGGTGCCGCGCGCATGGTCGATGTGAGCGGCAAGGACGTCACCGTACGCACGGCGACGGCATCGGGCCGGGTCGTCGTCTCCCCGGAGGTGATCGCACTCCTGCGCGGTGCCGGCGTTCCCAAGGGGGACGCCCTTGCGGTAGCCCGCATCGCGGGTATCCAGGCGGCGAAGCGCACACCCGAGCTCGTCCCCCTATGCCATCCCCTTGCCATCCACGGAGTCGATGTCTCCCTCGAGGTCGAGGACACCGAGGTGTCCATCGTGGCGACGGTCCGAACGGCTGATCGCACGGGAGTCGAGATGGAGGCCCTCACGTGCGTTGCCGTGGCAGGACTCGCCCTCATCGACATGGTGAAGGCCGTCGATCCTGCCGCGGTCATCTGCGACGTCCGCCTGGACGAGAAGACCGGAGGCAAGCGCGGACACTGGGTGCGGCCGTCGTGACGAAGGGGTGGCCGGCGCGACTGCGTGAGGGACGCGTGGAGTTGCGGCCGCTGCGACTTCGGGATGCCTCCGCGTGGCGTGAGGTGCGCACGCGCAATGCGCGATGGCTGCGTCGGTGGGAGGCCACCCTGCCCCTGTCGGAGCACGATGCCCCGACGACGTACGCAGCCATGGTGCGCCGGCTGCGTGCCGAGGCGCGCGAAGGCAGGAGCCTGCCCTTCGCGCTCGTCGTCGACAGCGCGTTCGCCGGACAGGTGACCGTCGGAGGGATTTCCCGCGGCTCGCTACTGAGCGCGTACGTCGGATACTGGATCGATGAGCGCTTCGCGGGCCAGGGAATCATGCCGACGGCTGTCGCGATGACCACGGACCACTGCTTCCGCGATGTCGGTCTGCATCGAGTGGAGATCAACATCCGACCCGAGAACGCCGCATCGCTGCGTGTCGTCGACAAACTCGGCTTCCGGCAGGAGGGGACCCGGGAGAGATACCTCCACATCGACGGCGACTGGCGCGATCACCTCACCTTCGCCCTGTGCGCCGACGACGTGCCCGAGGGCCTTCTGGCGCGGTGGCGTGCATCGCTCGTGGCAGCGGGCCACGCGGCCCGGGTGCATCCGGATGGAGCCGGGGGACCGAGCGCCTAGATCGATGACGGCATTCGCGGCAAGGCCGCGACACGCCCACGGTCGACGGGCCAGATCCCGCACTCTTGGCCCTTGTCCACCTAACGTTCATTGATGTGACGGGTCTGATCTATGTGGCGATCATCGCACTGTGGGCCGCCGTCCTGATCCCCATGTGGCTGCGCCGGCACGACGACGACCAGGCGCGCCGCGTCGAAAGGCATCGCGTGGCCATGGGCACCCTGGCTCGGATAGCTCGGGATCCCGAGGAGGTGCAGTCCGTCGCCGCCCGGCGTCGCCGTGTCATCGTTGCCGCGACGGCCACGATCGGCGCACTGGGCAGCGCCGCCTGGGTCGCCGGGCTCGTCCCAGGCCTTGTCGCGGGACTGGCCTGGCTTCCCCTCGTCGTCTTCCTCCCGGCAGTGATTCTGTCCGAGCGTCGTGCAGCGCGAGTAACTGCCGAACGAGCACTTGAGGAGCGGCGCGAACGGCGCGTCGCGCGGGCTCACCGCGGCACGAATGATCTCGCCGACCACAGCACCGACAATCGCGAGTTGTCGGACGCGCGCGAGGTTGTCGCACCCCCGCGCGTACACGATGTGCCGTGGGACGAGGTCTTCGATCAGACAGCCTGACGGCCAGGATCTAGGGGCTACGTACGTCCCGGTGCCGCGCCGCGATGTACGTCGGTCACCTGAGAGGTCGGACTCTGTCGTGCTGGTGTAGTGTCACGGCCTGTCCGAGGGGGACCTCGGCCGGTGGGGCCTTGGCCCCGCGGGGCTGTAGCGCAGTCCGGTAGCGCACCTCGTTCGCATCGAGGGGGTCAGGGGTTCAAATCCCCTCAGCTCCACATCCGCCACGGCCCTCGGGCCCGTGCGCAACCTGGGAATTTTCGCAGGCGATCCCCCCTGCTCCGCGGCGTCACCGTGCATCGCTCGCGGGCTCCACCTACGGTAGGTCGCCGAGGAGGTAGGTCATGAGCCTGAAGTCACGGAGCGTGGGCGCGGCCCTCGCCGCTGCCGGAGTAGTGGCGAGTGCGTCGCTGCTGGCGCCGACAGCGGCCGCCGACGGCCCCGTGGCTGCGTGCCACTGGATCAACGGCGAGTATTACCAGACCTACAGTTGCGACGAGCCGACCGATGGCGTGGACACGCTCGACATCGTGGACTGCTGGAAGCTCCCGGTGTCCGATCGCAGCTTTGCGCAGGTGAAGACCACCGATGGCTGGTCGCGGTCGGCGGAGGTGACTGTCAAGGTCAGGGGCAGCAGGGGCTGTCCGGAGGGCTACCCGTATCGCACGGTGGTCTCGATTCCCGGATCCATGCTCGAGGAGATGGTCCCCACGCGCGTGCAACTCGTCATGCCGCGGACATCCGTGTCCAAGCGGATGAAGGAGACCTACGTCGCGTGCCTCATGCCCGAGGGCTCCCTCGATTGGTGCCCGCGCCGGTAGGTGCGTCGGCGCCCTAGATCCAGGTCGGCATCCACATGCGCCACGTCCACTGCGTGTAGGGGATGACCTCCGCGGTCCAGACCGGGTAGAACCACCATGCCGCGACGACGACCATGAGCATGATGCCTGCCGCGACCCATGTGCCCGCCCTGCGGCGCTCCGCGCTGGCGTCCGGAGTCCCGACGAGGGCGCCGATCATCATGGCGAGCGCCATGGCGATGTACGGCAGGAATACGACCGAGTAGAACGAGAAGATCGTCCGGTCCAGGTACAGCAGCCATGGCGCCCAGCCGGCAAGCACGGCGAGGAGGACCGCTCCGGACCGCCAGTCGCGACGGGCGATCCATCGCCAGATGAGATAGAGCAAGGCGATCGACCCGATCCACCAGATGACCGGATTGCCCAGGGCGAGGACCTCCGCGGCACATGAGTCGGCTGTGCAACCGGACTCGCCACCTTCCAGGCTCGACCAGTAGAACGACGTGGGCCGGGTCTGGACGAACCAACTGAGCGGATTCGACTGGTAGGAGTGGTCCCCGGTGAGCCCGACGTGGAAGTTCCACGCCTGCGAGTGGTAATTCCACAGGGCTCGCAGTGCGGCCGGTATCGGCGAGGGATCGTCGTCCGCCCACTGGCGCCCCCAGCCACCGCTCGTGAGGAGCCAGCCGGACCAGCTCACCAGGTAGGTCACGGCCGCGGTGCCGACCATGGCGACAAAGGCGATCGGTGCGCTGCGCAGGAGTGACACCGACCACGGCCGAGCCACGCCGAGGCGCCGGCGCAGGGAGACATCCCAGATGACGGTGAGCAGCCCGAAGGCGGCCAGGTACCACAGCCCCGACCACTTCACGGCGCAGGCGAGGCCGAGGGCCAGGCCCGCTGCCCATCGCCACGGCCGCGGCCCCAGCGCCGGACCCCACGCGTCGAGGGTGCCAGGCGGATGAGTCACGAGGCGTTTTCGCACCTGGTCTCGGTCGATCAGCAGGCAGCCGAATGCGGCGAGCACCGTGAAGGAGAGCACCATGTCGAGCACCGCTGTCCGGCTGGTGACCAGGTGCATTCCGTCGAGTGCGACGAGTACGCCGGTGACGATGCCGACCAGGTCTGATCGTGTGAGTCGACGTGCGATGCGAGCCGCCATGAGAATAGACAAGGTGCCAAGGACGGCTACGGCGAATCTCCAGCCGAAGGGTGTCACGCCGAAGAGCCATTCGCCGCTCGCGATGACCCACTTCCCGAAGGGTGGATGCACGACGAACGCGGGGTCGTCCTTGAAGACGTCGATCGTGCGCCAGTTGCCGTCAGAGGCCAGGATGAGCTCGTTGGCGCTGTCGTCGAACTGTTGCTCGTGCCCATAGCGGAGCAGCGCAAGTGCGTCCTTGGCGTAGTAGACCTCGTCGAAGGCGAAAGCACTCGGGCGCCCGAGATTGACGAAGCGCAGCAGCCCTCCGACGACCATCACGGCGAGCGGCCCGATCCAGCCCCGCCATCCGAAGGAGGGCATGGGGGTCCAGCCTGACCCGGGCCAGAGCGACGGCTTGGCCGATGTGGCCGTCGACGCTCTTGGGAGGGCGGTGGGCGCGGACATCCGCCCATCGTAGGTTCGGACCCTGCCAGGATGGGCAGGTGTCCGCGCCCACCGGGGTCCTCATGATCGCCGCGACGCCCCTGGGCAACATCGGCGATGCCAGCGCGCGCCTCGTCGAGGCCCTGGCTCGCACGCCCGTCATCGCGGCGGAGGACACCCGGCGGCTGCACCGGCTCGCTCGGGATCTCGGCGTGACCTTGTCCGCCGAGGTGATCTCACTGCACGATGCAGTCGAGGAGAGCCGCACTCGCCGCGTGGTCGAACGCCTGCAGCGGGGGGAAGGGGTCCTGCTCGTGAGCGACGCCGGGATGCCCCTCATCAGCGATCCGGGCTATCGGCTCGTGCGCGCCTGCATTGACGAGGGCATTCCCGTGACGGTGCTGCCCGGGCCGAGTGCGGTGCTCGCCGCGCTTGCCGTCTCGGGGCTCCCGGTCGATCGATTCTGCTTCGAGGGCTTCCTCCCACGCCGTGCTGGCGAACGCCGGCGCCGCATCGAGGATCTCGCTGATGAGCGCCGCACGATGGTCTTCTTCGAAGCACCGCACCGCCTGGTCGAGACACTCGACGCGCTGGCGTCGGGTCTCGGGCCGGAGCGTGCCGCGGCCATCTGCAGGGAAATGACCAAGACCTACGAGGAAGTACTCCGAGGATCTCTCGGCGAACTCGCTACGAGCATCCCCGAGCCGCGCGGCGAGATCACCGTTGTCGTCGCCGGAGCGACATCGACGCGAACGACGGGGGATCCGGCCGAGTGGGCGGCTGACGTAGCGAGTCTCGAGGCCGCGGGATCCGATCGCCGATCCGCGATCACCACCGTCGCACGGCGACGTGGCGTGGCGCGCAGGGAAGTCTTCGACGCGGTCGTGCAAGCCAAGGGTCGGGCGAGGGGGGACGGAAAGTAGGATCGCGCCCTATGGCCGCCTACTACGTCACGACGCCGATCTACTACGTCAATGACGCACCCCACATCGGCCACGCCTACACCACGACCGCGGGGGATGTGCTCACACGGTGGCGCCGTCAGCGAGGTGACGATGTCTGGTATCTCACCGGAGTCGACGAGCACGGCACGAAGGTCCAGCGGGCCGCGGATGCCGGAGGAGTCACTCCGCAGGCTTGGGTGGACCGGCTCGTCGATGATTCCTGGCGGCCAGTCCTCGCGACGATCGACGCCGCCAATGACGACTTCATCCGCACAACCGAGCCACGGCACAAGGAGCGTGTCCAGCACTTCTGGGAGACGGTGCGGGCCAACGGCTACGTCTACGAAGCGGACTACGAGGGCCCCTATTGCGTCGGGTGCGAGGAGTTCAAACTCGCCGGAGATCTCGTCGCCGGACCGGATGGCAGCGATCTGTGCCCGGTGCACCAGCGTCCCGTCGAGATGCTCAAGGAGACCAACTGGTTCTTCCGGCTCTCGGCGTTCACCGACGCGCTGATCGCTCACTACGAGGCGCATCCGGAAGCTGTCGAGCCGCAGAGTGCCTACAACGAGGTCATGTCCTTCCTGCGCCAGGGCCTGGTCGACATCTCGATGTCCCGCAGCAGCGTCGCCTGGGGGATCGGGCTCCCCTGGGACGAGCGTCAGGTCGTCTACGTCTGGTTCGATGCGCTTCTTAACTACGCCACGGCGGTTGGCTATGGAGCGCCGGAGGGAAGCGCCGATGCTGAGTTCTTCGCTCGGACGTGGCCTGCCGACGTCCACCTGGTCGGCAAGGACATCCTGCGCTTCCATGCTGTCTACTGGCCGGCCATGCTCATGGCTGCCGGGTTGGAATTGCCGCGCAAGGTCTTCGCGCATGGCTGGCTTCTCGTCGGCGGCGAGAAGATGAGCAAGACACGACTCACCGGCATCGCCCCCGAGCAGATCGTCGGGCACTTTGGATCCGATGCGTTCCGCTACTACTTCATGCGGGCTATCCAGTTCGGCCAGGACGGCTCCTTCTCGTGGGAGGACATGTCTGCCCGCTACACGGCGGAACTCGCCAATGGTCTGGGCAACCTCGCCTCACGCGCCACGGCGATGGTCCAGCGATATCGCGGTGGCGTCCTGCCTGCACCGGGGGAGACGACGGCAGCGGAGGAACACCTGCACGCCCTCCTCGCGGAGGTCGTGCCGACGGCTGATGCCGCCATGTGCGCACTTGACTTCGCGTCGGGAATCGCATCCGTGCGCCGCTTCATCGACGCGGTGAACCTCTACGTCACCGAGCAGGAGCCGTGGGTCGTGGCCAAGGACGAGGCTCGCGCGCCCAGGCTCGACACGATCCTCTACACCGTCTGCGAGTCGCTCCGGGCCATCGCGACGCTGTACAACCCGGTCATGCCCAAGGCGATGAGCACCCTCTGGGAGCAGTTGGGTGCAGCGTCCTCTGTGGGTGAGCTTGCTCAACAGCCCGTCGCGAACGTGGCGACCTGGGGTCAATTGCCGCCGGGCTCGGCGGTGTCCAAGGGTGCCATCCTGTTCCCGCGCCTCGAGGACGACACCGAGTGAGGGAGCGCCCCGGTTCGACGGAGCCACTGCCGCGGCCGGTCGTCGATACGCACTGCCACCTTGACGTGACTGACCAGCACCTCGGCGAGACCCTTCCGCCCGACGTAGCGATCGCCCTTGCGCGTGAGGCTGGGGTGACACGGATCGTGCAGGTGGGATGCGATGTCGCCTCCTCCGAGAGGGCGGTCGAGATCGCGCGCGCGGCGCCGGAGGTCGTCGCCGCCGTCGCCCTCCATCCCAACGACGCTCCGCGCATCCGGGACCGCGAGGGTGCTGAGGGGCTCGATCGCGCTCTGGAGCGCATCGAAGCGCTGGCGGGTGACCCTCGCGTCAGGGCGGTGGGTGAAACAGGCCTGGACTACTACCGCACCCGTGAGCCGGAGGACCGGGCCGTCCAGCACGAGTCATTCCGCCGGCACATCGACATCGCCAAGAGGCTCGACCGCACGCTGGTCATCCATGATCGCGAAGCTCACGATGACATTGTGCGCGTCCTCGACGATGAGGGTGCCCCGGAGCGCGTGGTCTTCCATTGCTTCTCCGGCGATGCCGCCCTGGCACGGCTATGCGCTGACCGCGGCTGGTACTGCTCCTTTGCCGGCGTGGTGACATACAAGAACGCGGGGGAACTGCGCGAGGCGCTGGCTGTCGTGCCCCGCGACCTTGTCCTGGTCGAGACCGATGCGCCGTATCTCACGCCGGTGCCGCACCGAGGTGCCGTCAATGCGTCGTACCTCGTCCCGCTCACCGTGCGCGGGATGGCAGCGACGCGAGGCGAGCCGGTCGAGCGACTCTGCGGAGATCTCTGGGACAACGCCATGCGTGCCTTCGGTCAGTGGTAGGCGACGTGCCGGACGAGCTCCTGGGCGCCTCGGAACTGCGGGCGATCGCGGCCCGCTGGGGGATTCGGCCCACCAAGCAGTGGGGGCAGAACTTCGTCGTCGATGCGAACACCGTCCGTCGCATCGTGCGCCTGGCCGGCACGGAACCCGGAGACGAGGTACTCGAAGTCGGGCCCGGCCTGGGCAGCCTCACCCTCGGCCTGCTCGCGATAGGCGCGCACGTTACGGCGGTCGAAGTCGATCCAGTTCTCGCCAGCGCCCTGCCGGACACGGTGCAGCGGATGCACCCGGACTGGGCGGAGCGGCTCACGGTCATCGAGGGGGATGCCCTGCGCGTCGGATCGCTCCCGAGCCAGCCCATCGCACTTGTCGCCAATCTTCCCTACAACGTGGCCGTGCCCGTCGTGCTGCACCTGCTCGCGACGCTCCCCTCCCTGCGCTCTGGTCTGGTGATGGTCCAGGCCGAAGTGGCCGACCGTCTGGTCGCGGCACCCGGCAGTCGCACCTATGGGGTCCCGTCGGCGAAGTTCGCCTGGTTTGCGCACGGGGAGCGTGCCGGATCCGTCCCCGCGAGCGTGTTCTGGCCCGTTCCGCGGGTGGAGTCCGGTCTCGTGTCATTCCAGCGGCACGAGCCGCCGGCGACCCTGGCGTCGCGGGCCGAGGTTTTTGCCGTCGTCGATGCCGCGTTCGCCCAGCGCCGCAAGACCCTGCGCGCAGCATTGGCGGGCTGGGCGGGCTCGGCTGCAGCGGCCGAGGAGATCCTGCTCCGCGCGGGTGTCGATCCGAGCGCGCGCGGCGAGAGCCTGGATATCGCCGCCTTCGCGCGAATAGCAGCCGCTCGCATGATCGCGTAGTTCCGCCGATACGGTCATCACGTGAGATCGGTGAGCACGTCGGCCAGTGCGGTTGCGCCGGCCAAGATCAACCTGAGCCTGCGAATCCTCGGGGTACGCGACGACGGCTACCACGAGATCTCCACTGTCTTCCACGCCGTGTCCCTCTGCGACGAAGTGCGCATCCGACCCGGTGCCGTGGGCAGCGGCTGCTCAGTGAGCACGTCGGGTGACCGCATCGAGTCCGTTCCCACGGATGAGGGCAATATCGCCGTCCGCGCCGTGCGCGAACTCGCGCGCTTCGCGGGCATCGATCAGGTCGATGTCGTCATTGAGATCACCAAGGTGATTCCGGTCGCCGCGGGAATGGCGGGCGGTAGCGCGGATGCCGCTGCGGCGCTCGTTGCGGCCCGTGCGATGTGGGGCGTTCCGGTCGACGACGATGACCTGCACGCGATTGCCGCCGGACTCGGCTCGGATGTGCCATTCGCGCTGATTGGCGGGACGGCGAGGGGCTTGGGTCGCGGCGAGGTGCTCGCGTCAGTGCTGTCGACCTCCTCGCTGCACTGGGTCATCGCGGTGAGCGACGGCGAGCTGTCCACGCCGGCTGTCTATGCCGAGTGGGACAGGCTCGTCGCCGCTGGAGACTGCCAGCCATCGGACGGTGCGGACGACAGGGACCTCCTTGCCGCGCTGAGAAGCGGGGTGGCCCCGGACATCGCGGTGCATCTGGTCAACGACCTGCAGCCGGCAGCGATATCGCTGCGGCCATCGCTGACCGATGTCCTCGCCGCCGGAACCGAGCTTGGAGCTCTCGCCGGCCTGGTGTCGGGCAGCGGTCCGACGTGCGCCTTCCTCGCGGCAGACCGCGACGAGGCAATCGGCCTCGCCGCCGAGCTCTCCGGGCTCGGACTTGTGCGAGCAGTGAGGTATGCCGTGGGCCCGCACCCGGGCGCCCGCGTCATGCCCTGAGATCTACTACGCGGTCACCGAACGCGGCTTGGGCTCCAGGTGGGCCAAGCCGTTCCACGCAAGGTTGACCAGGTGGGCGACGACCTCGTCCTTGCGCGGCTTGCGTGCATCAAGCCACCACTGTCCCGTCAACGCTGTCATTCCGACGAGCATCTGCGAGTACATGGGCGCTAGTCGCGTGGGCAGACCGTGTGCTTTGAACTGCTCGGCCAGCAGGTACTCGACCTGGCCGGCCACATCGACGATGAGGCTCGCGAACGAGCCCGTCTGCTGGGAGACGGGGGAGTCGCGCACGAGGATGCGGAATCCGTCCGGCTGGGACTCGATGTAGTCGAAGAGCGCCATCCCCGCCTGCTCGAGCAGTTGGCGGGGATGCGTGCCCTGAAGGGCGCCGCTGATCGTGGTGAGGAGCTGGTTCATCTCCCGGTCCACGACGACGGCGTACAGTCCCTCCTTGCCGCCGAAGTGCTCGTACACCACAGGCTTGGAGACACCGGCGGTAGCGGCGATCTCCTCGACGCTGACGGCCTCGAAGCCCTTGTCTGCGAAGAGTGTGCGACCGACGGAGATGAGCTGCTCGCGCCGTTCGCGCCCCGACATGCGCATGGGAAGTCCTCGCCGGCCTAGGCCGCGGGCGAGCTCGGGAGGGCGCTCCCGGCGGTGTCGAGATCGGGTGTCCATCCACGAATTCGTCGGCGGATCGCCGGATCCTGGACCTTGGCAGCGAGTCGTGCCGGACTCGGCCATCGCACGTCGCGGGCGAGGCGAAGCCGCTCCATCGTCCGGATGATTCCGGCGCTGATGTCGACCTGACCTTGCAGCACGCCGTGGCGCGCTGCGGTGGGTTCCGCGTGATGCAGGTTGTGCCAGGACTCGCCCAGCGAGGGCAGGGCGAGCCAGCGGTTGTTCGTCGAGTTGTCACGAGTGCGGAAGGGTCGCTGGCCGAAGACGTGGCAGATGGAGTTGATCGACCACGTGATGTGATGGACGAGGGCGATCCGGACGAGCCCAGCCCAGAAGAGAGCGGTGAGTGCTCCCTCCCATGACCAGGTGATGAGCCCGCCGAGGATGGCGGGGGCGATGATCGACGACGCCACGATCCACGGGAAGAGCCGGGAGACGCGGCGGAGTGCGGATTGGGATCTGATGTCCGGGGCGTACCGATCGATCGAACTCTGCTGTCCGTCGAAGAGCCAGCCGACATGCGCGAAGACCAGGCCCTTGGCGACTGCGCGGCGCGTGGTGCCGTAGCGCCACGGGCTGTGCGGATCGCCCTCCTCATCGCTGCGCGCATGGTGACGTCGATGGTCGGCGACCCATTGATCGAGTGAGCCTTCGATCGCGGTCGATCCCGCGACCGCGAGCATCACCGAGACCCAGGTGGGTGCCTTGAACGATCCGTGAGTGAAGTGGCGGTGGAAGCCGACCGTGATCCCGGCCGCAGCGATGACGTAGAACACCCCGGCGAGAATGAGGTCAGTCCAGCCAAGCCAGCCGCCCCACGCCACGGGCACCGCGAGGGCGACCGCGAGTAGGGGTACTCCGACGAAGACGCCGATGGTCGTGCGCATCCCGCTGGCCATCGGCTCTGTCGCGGGCCGCGCGGGGGATGCGTCTGGCTCGACTACGGCAGTCATGTGCTCTCCCTGGCCGGCGGCAAAACCTACGCAACCGTAACCTACGGCTGCGTAACCTGTCCAGGACCGGGCGCGGGAAGGGAGCCTGGGAGACTTCTCGGTGGAGCCCCCACACGGGCACCATCCCGGCTCGTCCAATGGCAGGACAAGAGACTTTGGATCTCTGAATGGGGGTTCGACTCCCTCGCCGGGAGCACGTGCGCCAGGGGGTAGGGTGCCGACGTCGGCTGCCCCGATCGGGGCGATCCTTCTCGTGGAGGTTCGTGAGCGGTGACGTCGCAGGGACCGATCGTCATCGTCCTCGCCGCGGGTGAGGGAAAGCGCATGCGCTCAGCCACCCCGAAGGTGCTGCATTCCATCGCGGGCCGGTCGCTCATCGGGCACGTGCTCGAAGCTGCATCCGCCGTGGATCCATCTCACGTCGTCGTCGTCATCGGATCCGGCGGCGACCAGGTGCTCGCGCACCTCGAGGAGATCGCACCCTGGGTCGACACGGTCGTCCAGTCGGATCAACTCGGCACCGGACATGCGGTGCGTGTCGCCATGTCGGCGCTCGCTGCGGCACAGACCCTTCCCGCCGCACCGATCGTCGTACTCAGTGGTGACACGCCACTGCTCACAGGGGCCACGGTGCGCCTGCTCGTGGACGGGCAGAACTCCAGTGGCGCGGCGGCCACGCTGCTAAGCGCCGTGCTCGACGACCCCGATGGCTACGGACGCGTCGTGCGCGGTCCGGATGGGTCCGTGGATGGAATCGTGGAACACCGCGACGCGGATCCCCAGGTGCGGCAGATCCGCGAGATCAACGCGGGGATGTACGTCTTCGACCCGATTCGGCTTCTTCCCGCACTCGACCGGCTAACGAGGGACAACGACCAGGGCGAGGAGTACCTCACCGACGTCATCGGATTGCTGCGAGCCGAAGGTGCCAGCGTCGCCGGCATCGTCGTGCCCGACTCGCAGGAGATCCTTGGCGTGAACGATCGCGTACAGCTCGCCGAGGCGGCAGCCGTGATGCGCGATCGGATCAACGATCGATGGATGAGGGCCGGTGTCTCCATGCTCGATCCGTCGACGACCTGGATCGACGTCGACGTCGATATCGCTGAGGACGTCACGCTCCTTCCCCAGACCTCGCTGCTGGGGCCCACCTCCGTATCGAGAGGGGCGCGCATCGGACCAGGTACGACACTCACCTCATGCGAGGTCGGCGAAGGTGCGACGTTGATCCATGCCTGGGCCGAACTCGCAGTCATCGATGCTGGAGCGAGCATTGGCCCGTTCACCTACCTGCGGCCTGGATCGCGGATCGGTGAGCGTGCGCGCGCGGGTGCCTTCGTGGAGATGAAGAACGCCGATATCGGCGCGGGAGCCAAGGTGCCGCACCTGTCGTACGTGGGAGATGCCGAAGTGGGGGAAGGCTCCAATATCGGAGCGGCCACCATCTTCGTCAACTACGACGGCCAGGAGAAGCATCGGACGGTGATCGGCCGACACGCGCGCATCGGAAGCGACACGATGCTCGTGGCCCCCGTGACGGTAGGCGACGGCGCCTACACGGCGGCTGGGTCGGTGATCACCGAGGACGTGCCGCCTGGCGCGATGGCGGTGGGAAGGGCTCGCCAGCGCAACATCACCGAGTGGGTGCAGCGCAAGCGGCCCGGAAGTGAATCGGCGCGTGCCGCCGACGAGGTCCACGATCAGCCCCCGACGAGCGAGGAGACATCGTGAGCGAGTTGAGAGTGCCCCCGAGCAAGCGCCTGGTGCTCCTCACGGGGCGAGCGCATCCCGACCTCGGCGAGGAGGTGGCTACTCACCTGGGCACCGACCTATGCCCGGTCAATGCATATGAGTTCGCCAACGGCGAGATCTTCGTGCGATTCAAGGAGTCGGTGCGTGGCTGCGACGCGTTCGTGATGCAAAGTCACACGACTCCCATCAACACGTGGATCATGGAGCAGTTGATCATGGTGGATGCACTCAAGCGCGCATCCGCGAAGCGCATCACGGTCATCGCGCCCTTCTACGGCTATGCCCGCCAGGACAAGAAGCATCGTGGACGCGAGCCCATCTCGGCCCGTCTCATGGCCGACCTGTTCAAGGCTGCCGGGGCCGATCGCCTCATCACGGTGGACCTGCACACATCCCAGATCCAGGGCTTCTTCGATGGTCCCGTCGACCACCTATTCGCCCTGCCGCTGCTTGCCGAGCACATCTCCGATCGCGTCGATCGTGACCGCATCACCGTGGTCTCGCCCGACGCCGGTCGCGTCCGCGTGGCCGAGAAGTGGACCGACATTCTCGGTGCGCCGCTCGCCATCATCCATAAGCGTCGCGATCCCGATACCCCCAATGAGGTGCGTGTCTTCGAGGTCGTTGGCGACGTACGTGACCGCGTGTGCATCGTCGTCGACGACATGATCGATACCGGTGGCACCATCGTGAAGGCCGCCGACACCCTCTTCGAGAATGGCGCGGCCGAGGTGATCGTCGCCGCCACGCACGCCATCCTCAGTGAGCCGGCAGCGCAACGGCTTCAGGATTCGCGCATCAGCGAGGTCGTTGTCACCAACACCCTGCCGATCCCTGAGGAGAGGCGCTTCGACAAGCTCACGGTCTTGTCCATCGCCCCACTCCTCGCCCAGGCAATCTACGAGGTCTTCACGGATGGGTCGGTCACGCGAATGTTCGAGACCCCCGAACACGTTCCCGCGACCCCCTGAGGGGTCGGGGCCCGGCGTCGGCTAGAGTCTGCTCGCTCCTCGGCGAGGGTGCGCTCAGCACCGTGATCGACGTGGCCGCTGGCCGCACCGCGCCGTGGCTGCAGTGCCGGAGGACGTCTCCGGACACCGACGAGGAGGACGCACGTGAACATCCGCCTGGACGCCGAGCCCCGCTCCGACTTCGGCAAGGGTGCGGCGCGCCGGTTGCGGCGCGCCGGGCGCATTCCTGTTGTTCTCTACGGCGGCGGCGCCGAACTCGTCCACCTCTCCCTTCCCGGTCACGATCTTGAGCAGGCGCTGCGCAAGCCCAAGGTGACCCTCGAGATCGTGAACGGGTCCTCGACTACCCTCGCCAAGCCGCGCGATGTCCAGCGTGACCCTGTGCGCCGCACCGTCGAGCACGTCGATCTCATCATCGTCACCGCGGCCGAGGCGCGCGAGCGTGCCGCCGAGGCGGAGATCCTCGTTGCTGAGGCGGCTGCCGCCGCGGAGGCCGCAGCCACAGCACCGGAACCCAAGGGCCCGGCCGCTGAGCCTGAGACCGCCGCCGATGCCGAGGCGACCGAATCGGACGAAGCCGGCGACGCCGACTCCGCGGACGACGGATCCTGAGGCTCTTCCGGCGCGCTCGCGAGGACCGCGACGACATGCCTGCCTGGCTCGTCGTGGGTCTGGGCAATCCCGGACCGGAGTACGGCCGCACGCGTCACAACGTCGGTGCCATGGCCGTCGAGGCGCTGGCCGAGCGCTGGGGCGGCCGCCTGAAGTCCGATCGATACACCCGCTGCGACGTCTTCGACACGCGCTGGCAGGGACATCGAGTCGTCCTCGCCCGCGGACGGTCCTACATGAACGAGTCGGGGGGGCCGGTTCGGGCGCTGGCCGATCACTTCAACATCCCGGTCGAGCGCACGATCATCGTCCATGACGAGCTGGACATCCCCTTCGCGGCGCTGAGGGTCAAGCACGGCGGTGGCGACGGCGGCCACAACGGGCTCAGGAGCATCCGCCGCGTCGTCGGCAGTGGCGACACCATCCGTATCCGCATCGGCATCGGGCGCCCTCCGGGCCGTCAGGATCCTGCTGACTACGTGCTCAAGGCCTTCAGTGGCAGTCAGCGAGAGGAGCTTCCGGAACTTCTCGACCGTGCAGGCGATGCCATTGAGTGCGTGATCGACGACGGCGTCTCGGACGCTCAGAACAGGTTCAACTCAGACTAGATTGGGTGCTCTTCGCTGAGTCAACCCCGCGGCCTCTGGAGGCACCGATATGACCGATCCCACCCTGGACGAGGCCGCCGACATGGAACTCTCGGCCCGCGTGGCCGCCGAGGCCGGTCAGCTCCTGCTCGAGCTGCGCGAGGCGGTCGGACCGGTCGAGGATCGTGACGCCGCCGACGCTCTGCGCAAGCGGGCCGATGCGACCTCTCACGAGCTGATCGCGTCCCGACTTGCGGCGGCGCGTCCGGACGACTCGGTTCTCAGCGAGGAGGGTGCGGATGACCCTTCACGGCTGCATGCCTCGCGCGTCTGGATTGTGGATCCCCTGGATGGCACATGGGAGTACGGCCAGGGCCGGGCGGACTTCGCCGTCCACATTGTGCTGTGGCAGGCCGATGAGTCCGCGCCGGGCGGAGGCAGGCTGTCCGCGGGGACGGTTGACCTGCCTGCCCAGGGTCTGGCCCGCCGATCCGACGATGCACCGGTCGCCGTTCGCTCTCTTCCGGCCGACCGTCCGGCGCGGATCGTGGCCTCGCGCACACGACCGCCAGCGGTTCTCGCGGATGTCGTCGCGGCACTGGATTCCGAACTGCGCGCGCAGGGACATGAGCACGGGGTCGAAGTCATCGACGTCGGCTCGGTCGGGGCCAAGGTCAACGAGATCCTCTCCGGACGTGCGGAGGCCTACGTTCACGACACGGGCTTCTATGAGTGGGATGTCGCTGCGCCCCTCGCCGTAGCTCACGCGCATGGGCTCGTCGCGTCGCACATCGATGGAAGGCACGTGAGCTTCAATCGCGAGCACCCGTACGTGACGGACCTCCTCGTGGGAATCCCAGACTTCGCCGAGAAACTGCGCGCGGCCATGCTGCGCGCGACGGGAGCGTGACGCTCTCGGGCCTGAGTCGCGTCTTCGACGCGATCCCGGGCATCACGACGGCGAGCGACCTCGCCGTCAAGGGCGTCGATGGAGTCCATGTCACGGCCATCCCCGAGGCCAGACCTGTGCTCGCCGGAGCACTCGGTGCGCACGCCCCTGCGGATCGCGTGCTGCTCGTCGTGACGGCCACGGCTCGGGAGGCCGAGGAGATCGCGGACGCTGTCGCGGACCAACTGGGTGAGGGCAGTGCGGTGGTCTTCCCCTCCTGGGAGACCCTGCCGCACGAACGTCTGAGTCCTGCCGCGGATACCTCCGGTGGACGCGTGCAGGTCCTGCGGCGTATCGCTCACCCCGAAGCCGGTGATCCTCTCCGTGTCGTCTGCGCACCCGTCCGATCGGTCCTGCAGCCGCTGGTCCGGGGCCTCGCCGACGTCGAGCCGATCCTTCTCGAGGAGGGGATGGACATCGACCTCGATGACCTGGCGGCGCAGTTGGTCCTCAGGGGATATCAACGGACTGATCTCGTCGAGCGGCGGGGGGAGTTCGCGCTTCGCGGGGGCATCATCGACGTGTTTCCCACGACGGCCGATCAGCCGGCCCGCGTCGAACTGTGGGGAGACACGATCGAGGAAGTTCGCGACTTTTCGGTGACCGACCAGCGCTCGCGTCACCATATCGGCCGCACCATGCTCGAGCCGGCCCGCGAACTCCTCCTTACGGCGGATGTTCGCGCCCGGGCTGCGGCCCTCGCGGCTGCCCACCCGGGGGCTGCCGATGTGCTCGGCCGTGTCGCCGAGGGCATCGCCGTCGAAGGGATGGAGGCCTTCGCCGGCGTGCTGGCCGAGGGCATGGAGCTCCTCGTCGACATCCTCCCGCGGGGGTCGGTGGTGCTGCTGTGCGATCCCGAGCGAATCCGATCGCGCGCGGACGACCTGGTCCGGACGTCCCAGGAGTTCCTCGAGGCCTCGTGGCACGGGGCCGCTGCGGGAGCAGCCTCGCCCCTGACGGTCGATGACCTCGATCTCGCGGCGGCGGCGTATCGCTCCGTCGGCGAGGTGGAATCCGCAGCACGGGCTAGGGGGGCTGTCTGGACGACAGACACCTTCGCGCGCGAGGGTGACGATGTCACCATCGACGCCAGGCCACTGCCGGACCGTCGGGGCGGACTGGCAGAGGTCCTCGCGGACATCCGCGGATGGCTGGAGTCCGGACGCCGTGTCGTGGTGCTCGCCGACGGACCCGGCTCAGCCGAGCGCATCGCTACCTCGCTGTCCGACGAGGGCATTGCCGCTGTGCTCTCGCACGATCTGAGCGCTGCGCAGGGAGTGGCAGTCACCTCGGCCCGGTGGCGCGGCGGCTTCGACTCCCCAGGCGCGGGCGTGGTCCTCATCACGGAGGACGATCTCTTCGGCCAGCGGTCGCCCGTGCGCGATGCGGCGCGTATGCCCTCGCGCAGGCGACGCACGATCGATCCGCTTCAGCTCGTCCCCGGAGACTTCATCGTCCACGAGCAGCACGGCGTCGGACGGTATGTCGAGATGATCCAGCGCACCGTGGGCTCGGCCACGCGCGAGTATCTCGTCATCGAGTACGCCGCTTCCAGGCGCGGTCAGCCGCCGGACCGGCTCTATGTGCCGAGTGATCAGCTCGACCAGGTGACACGGTACGTCGGCGGGGAGGCTCCGTCGCTGAGCAAGCTCGGGGGGTCGGACTGGCAGCGCACGAAGGCGCGCGCTCGACGAGCGGTGCGCGAGATCGCCGATGAGCTCGTGCGCCTCTACGCGGCAAGGCAGGCCACGTCGGGGTACGCCTTTGGTCCGGATACTCCGTGGCAGCACGAATTGGAGGAGGCCTTCCCCTACGTGGAGACGCCTGATCAACTCGCGAGCATCGACGAGGTCAAGGCCGACATGGAGCGCGCCATCCCCATGGATCGGGTCATCTGCGGGGACGTGGGCTACGGCAAGACCGAGATCGCCGTGCGTGCGGCCTTCAAGGCCGTGCAGGACGGCAAGCAGGTGGCCGTCCTTGTCCCGACCACCCTGCTCGTCCAGCAGCATCTGCGCACATTCAGTGAGCGCTATGCGCCCTTTCCCCTGCGCGTTGCCGCCCTCTCTCGCTTCCAGACCGATGCCGAGGCCAAGCGCACTCTCGAAGGTCTCGCCGACGGCACTATCGATGTGGTGATCGGGACTCATCGCATGCTCACGCCGAACGTGCGGTTCAAGGATCTCGGACTGCTCATCGTCGATGAGGAGCAGCGATTCGGCGTCGAGCACAAGGAGCACATCAAGGCGTTGAGGACCTCTGTGGACGTGCTCACCATGTCTGCGACGCCGATTCCGCGAACCCTCGAGATGTCGCTGACCGGCATCCGGGAGATGTCCACGATCCAGACTCCCCCGGAGGAGCGGCATCCCATCCTCACCTATGTCGGGGGGTATGACGACAAGCAGGTGGCCGCGGCGATCCATCGCGAACTCATACGAGATGGACAGGTCTTCTTCATTCACAATCGCGTGGAGTCGATCGACCGCGTCGCCAGTCGCCTGCGCGACCTGGTCCCCGAAGCGCGAGTCGCCGTGGCCCACGGTCAGATGAACGAGCATGAGCTCGAACGCATCGTGTTCGACTTCTGGGAGCGACGCATCGACGTGCTCGTGGCCACCACGATCGTCGAGAACGGGATCGACATCCCGAATGCCAACACGCTCATCATCGACCGCGCCGATGCGCTCGGTCTCTCCCAGCTTCACCAGTTGCGAGGCAGGGTGGGACGGGGTCGTGAGCGTGGCTACGCGTACCTGCTCTATCCGCCGGAGCGACCGCTCACCGAGACGGCGTACGCGCGGTTGTCCACCGTCGCCCAGCACTCCGATCTCGGCTCAGGCATGCAGATCGCCCTCAAGGACCTGGAGATTCGTGGCGCCGGCAACCTCCTCGGCGGTGAGCAAAGCGGCCACATCGCGGAGGTCGGGTTCGACCTTTACGTCCGGCTCGTCGGAGAGGCCCTCGCCCAGGCGAGAGGAGACGACTCGGCAGCGCCCCTGGAGGTCAAGATTGAACTTCCCCTCGACGCGCACATCCCGCACGACTACGTGCCCGAGGAGCGCCTGCGGCTCGAGGCGTATCGCGGCATTGCGGCTGCCATGACCGACGCCGACGTGGATTCCGTCGCCGAGGAACTCATCGACAGATTCGGAGCGCCGCCGGCACCCGTGGAGATCCTCCTCGCCGTGGCCCGCCTCCGTGTGCGGGCTCGCGCTGCGGGCGTGGGCGAGATCGTGCTGGCTGGGCAGCGCGTGCGCTTCCACCCCGTGGACCTCGCCGAGTCACGTCAACTGCGCCTCACGCGGCTCTACCCGGGGACCCTGGTGAAGCCGGCGGTCCGTACGATCCAGGTGCCGCGCCCGACCACCGGCTCGACCAGCGACATGGATCTGGTGGACTGGGTGCGGGACGTGCTCGATGTCCTCGATCCGTCGGAGGACGGTTCGTGATGAGCACACATGTGATCGGGCGCGAGGAAGCAGGAGAATCGTGAAGGTGCAGTCCGGGAGCGGAGCGGTGCGAGCGGCACGACGTCTCGTCGTAGCGGCGGTGGCCATCCTCGCGCTAGCGGGTTGCTCCGGCCTCGGGCAGGCCGGAGCGGCGGCCGATGTCGGTGCCGTCCAGATCTCGACAGAGACCCTCGCCGGCGATGTCGCAGCGGTGCAGGAGCAGCGGGGCGTGGCCGCGGGCACCGCGGATACGGCGCTCACCTTGAGCGTGCTCCAACGCTTGATCATCACCGAACTTGTCGACCAAGCCACCTCCGCGCAGGGCGTCACGGTGACGCAGGGCCAGATCGATGCCGCGAAAGCTCAGCTCGAGGCGCAGTTCGGCGGACCTGACGCACTCGTTGCCGCCTACCTTGACGCTGACGTGCCTGTCTCGGGGATCTTGCGCCAGGTCGAACTCTCGCTCCAGGTGCAGCAACTCGGCGCCACGCTCGTTCCGGATGCGGACCCCACGGGTCAGCAGCAGGCGGTGCTCCAGTACGTCACCGGCTTCGGGATTCAGGAGGGAATCGCCGTCAGCCCGCGCTTCGGCACGTGGGATGCGGGCGCCCTCAGGATCGGGCCGCTGCCGAGCGACCTCTCCACCGCGGTCGAGGTCGCAGATCCCCTCGCTGAGCTGGTCCCGGCTCCGTAGGCTCGCGCCATGGCGGAGTCCGGGGACGGTGTCGTCGAACTCATCGAGGTCATGGACCGGCTCCGGTCGCCCGGAGGATGCCCGTGGGATGCGCGACAGACGCACCGCAGTCTCGTCGAGTACCTCCTCGAGGAGGCCTATGAGACGGCGGAAGCGATCGAGGTCGGCGACCGAGACGACATGCGCGAGGAGCTCGGTGACCTGCTCCTCCAGGTCGTTTTCCATGCCCGAATAGCCCAGGAGCATCCCGATGATCCCTGGGACATCGATGACATCGCGCGCGGAATCTCGGCGAAGTTGGTACGTCGCCATCCGCATGTCTTCGACGATGCGTCCGGCGCGCTGACGTCTGCGGAGCAGGTCGAGTCGCAGTGGCACGACCTCAAGGCGCAGGAGAAGGGCCGAGCCTCGGTGACCGAGGGCATCCCGGAGGCGCTGCCCGCGCTGCTGCGGGCCGCCAAGGTCCTCTCGCGAAGCGAGCGGCTTGATGTGGCCGTGCCCGGGGCTCCGGTGCCCGACATCGCAGACGAGGAGGCGCTGGGCGACATTCTGCTGGCGATCGTGGCGGCAGGACGTCGGCGGGGCTGGGACGCTGAGGCTGCGCTTCGTGATGCGGTACGCCGTCAAGTGCAGCGCATCCGCGACGCGGAGGGCGCGTGAGCGCATCTGACGATCTCAGCACGGTGGCGGCGCGGGCACGCGACGTCATCTTTGACTTCGACCCCGTGCGTGCCACGTCCTCGGGAGTGCATGATCGCGACAGTCTCCTTCCGGACTTCGGACGCGACTCCGTCGATGCGCACGTGCGAGCGGTCGACGACGTCCTCACGGCCATCGACGGCATCGACGATCTTGACTTGGCGGTCGATGAGCAGGTGGATCTGGAGATCCTGCGCGGGCACCTCGTCGCGAGAGCGTTCGATCTCACCGAGATCGCCCGCCATACATGGGATCCACTGACATGGGATCCGGCCAGCGGTCTGCACGCCTTGGCGATTCGCGACTTCGCCCCCGCCTCCGATCGCCTGGCAAGCGCGAACGCTCGGCTCGCAGCGGTGCCGGAGTTCCTCGACATGGCCGAGAGGACCCTCGGCGAGATGTCGGCTGTCCACGTCGAGACGGCCATGCAAAGGCTCAGTGGATTCGATGCCGTCCTCGACGAACTCAGCGACCTTGGGCCGCTCGACTCCGATGCGGTGGACGCGGCGCGCACTGCCGTTGCTGTCCATGGACGGTGGCTCTCGGACCGTCTGTCGGCGGCTCGGCGTGATCCTCGGTTCGGAGTGCGGCTCTATAGCGCTTCGGTGTGGCACCACCTGGACGAGGAGATCGCCCCCGTTCAGGTGCTCGAACGTGCCGAGGCCCACCTCGACCATGTCACCGCTCGCCTGCGGGAGGTCTCCGCGGAGTACCTGGATGAGTCTGGACGTTCGCCTGATGTCGTACGCCGTGCGCTCGCCCGAGCAGCCGTCGTCGATGCTGACGATGTCGTGCCCGCCATCGAGTCGGCCCTGAAGCGGGCTGAGCAATTCGTCAGGGACCACGACCTGCTCACGGTTCCACACGAGGTGATCCGGGTCGGGGACATGCCGCGGATCCACCGCGGCGTTGCCGTGGCCTACTGCGACGCCCCGGGCCCCTTGGAGCCCGTCGGCGCCCCGACCTACGTGGCCGTCGCTCCGCCCCCTGACGCCTGGTCAGCCGATCAGGTCGCGTCGTTCCTGCGCGAATACAACGCCGATCTCCTCCACGACCTCACCGTCCACGAGGCAATGCCCGGTCATGCCGTCCAGCTCGCGCGCGCACGCCTGTCCACGTCGTCGTCGTTGGTCCGTCGGATTGCCCCGTCTGGTGTGTTCATCGAGGGGTGGGCGGTCTACGCCGAGGAGCTCATGGCGGATCGCGGCTATCTCCCGGACGACCAGCCCGGTGCTGACCTCCGGCTACGGCTCCAGCAACTCAAGATGCAGGCGCGCATGACCCTCAACGCGATCCTCGATGCGCGAGTCCATGGCGGTGACATCGATGAGGTCGGGGCGATAGAACTCCTTCGCCGTCGGGGCTTCCAGGAACAGTCCGAGGCGGCCGGCAAGTGGCGTAGGGCCCTGCTTACCGCGGGGCAGTTGCCCACCTACTTCGTCGGCTGGTGGGGCGTTCGAGAGCTCATCGACGACCTCAGGGTGCTGCACCCGGACTGGACTGATCGCGCGATCCATGACCTCGTGCTCGATCAGGGATCCATCGGTCCACGCCACCTGCGGGCCACCCTGGGACTGTGATCCGCGCTGCTCGCTCCGGTGGATAGGGTCGCCCCCATGGCCAGCATCGATGACGTCATCGCCCGGGAGATCCTCGACTCTCGCGGCAACCCCACGGTCGAGGTCGAGGTCGTCCTCGACGATGGCGCAGCCGCGCGCGCTGCCGTCCCTTCAGGAGCCTCGACGGGGGCCTTCGAGGCTTCTGAGCGTCGCGACGACGATGCGGCGCGCTACCTGGGTAAAGGCGTGCTCGCCGCAGTAGCAGCGGTGGAGGACGAGATCGCCCCGGAGATCCTCGGCATCGATGCTTCCGAGCAGCGGCTCATCGATCAGGTGATGTGCGACCTGGATGGCACGCCCAACAAGGCCCGGCTTGGGGCCAACGCCATCCTGGGGGTCTCCCTCGCGGTGGCCCGCGCTGCCGCAGCCTCGGCAGACCTTCCCCTCTTCCGCTATGTCGGCGGCCCTAACGCCCACGTGCTGCCCGTCCCGATGATGAACATTCTCAACGGTGGCGCACACGCCGACACCGATGTCGACATCCAGGAGTTCATGGTCGCCCCCGTCGGTGCCGCGACGTTCGGCGAAGCGCTGCGGTGGGGAGCGGAGACCTACCACGCGCTCAAGGCAGTCTTGCGCGAACGAGGATTGGCGACGGGACTCGGCGACGAGGGCGGCTTCGCGCCGAGCCTGTCGAGCAATCGTGCCGCCCTCGAACTCATCGTCGAGGCCATCGGTCGCGCGGGTCTGTCGGTCGGCAGCGACATGGCGCTCGCACTCGATGTCGCATCGACGGAGTTCTACCGCGATGGCAGTTATCGCTTCGAGGGCGCTGATCGCTCGAGCGAGTGGATGACGGGCTACTACGAAGGTCTCCTCGCCGACTTCCCGCTCGTGTCGATCGAGGATCCACTCGCTGAAGATGACTGGTCGGGCTGGGTTCACTGCACCCAAGCCATCGGCGATCGGGTGCAGCTTGTCGGTGATGACCTCTTCGTCACCAACCCCGAGCGGCTCGCACGAGGAATCGCTGAGGGAGCAGCCAACGCCCTGCTCGTCAAGGTCAATCAGATCGGGACGCTCACCGAGACGCTCGACGCCGTCTCCCTCGCCCAAAGCAATGGGTACCGCTGCATGATGAGCCACCGCTCTGGCGAGACCGAGGACACGACGATCGCGGATCTCGCAGTCGCGGTCAATGCGGGCCAGATCAAGACGGGGGCACCGGCCCGATCCGAGCGGGTCGCCAAGTACAACCAGTTGCTCCGCATCGAGGAGGAGCTCGACGACGCCGGCCGCTACGCCGGCGCCGCGGCGTTCCCGCGCTCGCGCGCCACTGCGTGAGAGCATGGACGGGTGTCCGCGACCCGTCCTGCCCTCACTGGGCGCGCGGCCATCCTCGTCCTCGTGCTGGCCGCCCTCGTGGTCACGCTCGCCATTCCCCTGCGGGCCTGGCTGGCCCAGCGCTCGGAGATCGCCGCCCTCGAGGCCGATGTCGCGGCAGCGCACGAGCGGGTGGCTGACCTGGAAGCCGAACTCCAGGACTGGGAGGACCCGGCCTTCATCGTCGCCCAGGCGCGCAGCCGACTGCACTTCGTCTTCCCGGGCGAGGTGGGTTACGTCGTGCTGGGCGAAGATGATCGTCCCGTCGTCGCGAGCGAGACCGAGTCGACAGACGCCACCCCCTGGTATTCGCGACTGTGGGAGTCCGCGCGCCAGGCCGATCGCTCGTGATTGACCAGACCGACCTCGAGGCGATCACGCAGCAACTCGGACGCGAGCCGCGTGACATCGTCCGTGTCGCGCATCGATGCCCCTGCGGACGACCGGACGTCGTGGTCACCGCGCCGAGATTGTCCGACGGCACTCCCTTCCCGACGACCTACTACCTGACATGTCCACGTGCCGCCTCGGCGGTGGGTCGACTCGAGGGAAGTGGTGTCATGCGACAGATGGAGGCGGGGCTCGAGGCGGACCCCGACCTGCGAGAGGGGTATGCGGCCGCGCACATGGACTATCTGGCGGCCCGCGACGTGCTTGGCGACGTACCTGAGATCGCCGGTATCTCCGCCGGTGGCATGCCCGATCGGGTGAAGTGCCTCCACGTCCTGCTCGCCCACGCCCTTGCCGCCGGCCCGGGTATCAATCCGCTGGGAGATCGGACTCGTGAACTCGTAGGGGAATGGTGGCAGGGCCACTCCTGCGCAGAGGACGGAGCGGGATGAGGGTCGCGGCAATCGACTGCGGAACCAACAGCATCCGTCTGCTCATCGCCGACGTGGAGGGATCGGCCTTGACGGAGGTTGTGCGCGAGATGACCGTCGTGCGCCTGGGTGAGGGGGTTGATCGCACCGGATCGTTCTCGTCGGCTGCACTCGAGCGCACCTTCGTCGCCTGCGACGACTATGCGCGCACGATCGAACGAGCCGGCGTCGAGCGACGAAGATTCGTCGCGACCAGTGCCAGCCGCGATGTGAGCAATCGAGCCGAGTTCGTCGCGGGCGTCCTCGACAGGCTCGGTGTTGAACCCGAGGTCATCAGCGGAGGTGAGGAGGCCCGCCTGTCCTTCCGTGGGGCGGTCGAGGGACTCAACAGCGCCGCGCTGGCGCGCCCCCACCTCGTCGTCGATATCGGCGGAGGATCGACGGAGTTCGTCCTCGGGGACGCCAATCCCACGGCGGCTGTGTCGGTGAACATCGGTTGCGTGCGCATGACCGAGCGCCACCTGCACACCGACCCCCCGACGGACGTCGAGATCGCACGCGTCGAGGCCGACATCGCCGACGCCCTGGACCAGGCTGCGCGCGACGTAGCCCTGAACGATGCCCGCTCCCTCATCGGGGTCGCGGGGACCGTGACCACCGTCGTGGCGATCGTGCACGACCTACCGGCCTACGACCCTGCGCTCATCCATGGACTGCGCGCCGATCTGGATCAGGTCGAGGCTGTGACCGCCCGGTTGCTGGCCATGTCCAGGGCGGAGCGGGCGGGCATGCCGGTCATGCATCCGGGCCGGGTGGATGTCATCGGCGGGGGAGCCCTCGTTCTCCGCGCCATCATGCGACGCACGGGCCTGCCCGTGGTGGCCAGCGAGACCGACATCCTTGACGGAGTGGCCAGGTCCCTGGCCGACGGCAACTGAACCGAGTCGCCCTGCGCCGATTCCGCCCTGCGTCGATTACGGGCGGAATCCATGCACCACCCCGTTCGGCGAGCCGGGGCGGCCGAATTCGTGTAAGCGATTGCGGGACCCTCGTCGTGCGCCGTACACTCCAGATCCAGTCCGGTTCCGGTTCGTGCCGGAGCGTTGCAGTATCCGACCTTGCCGTTTCCTGACGGACGCGGAGCGGAGGGGAAGCGTGTCGATCACCATCCGCGATGTCGCCCAGGCGGCCGGCGTCTCTACGGCGACCGTGTCGCGGGCACTGCGCGGACTGCCCCACGTGGACCCGGAGACGCGTGAGAGGGTCCGCAAGGTTGCGGCCGAGCTCGACTACGTCGTGTCGCCCAGCGCCTCCCGCCTCGCCAGCGGCCGGACGGGCACCGTCGCAGTGATCACGCCCTTCATCGACCGGTGGTTCTTCTCCACCGTCCTCTCGGGCATCAGCGACGTACTCCAGGAAAGCGACGTAGATCTCCTGGTGTACGAAGTCGGCGATCCGGCGACGAGCCCGGGGCTGCCTGCGGAGCGACGGCTGCGTGGCCGAGTCGACGGCGTCATCGTGGTGACTCTGCCCACCGATGCGCCACGAATCGCCGACATGCTCGAGATTGGCCTTCCCACGAGCTTCATCGGCGTCCGCTGGCCCGGTGTGCCGTCCGTCTGCATCGACGACGCCGCCGCGGGCCGAATGGCGACCCAGCACCTGATCAACCTCGGGCACGAGCGCATCGGGATCATCTCCGGACGTCCGCATGCCTCGACCTCCCAAGCCAGCCGTGCCCAGGGGTACCTCGTGGCGATGCAGGGGGCCGGGCTCGTCCCGGACGAGATCCTCGAGGCGTACGGCTACTTCACCGTCGCGGGTGGCGAGGCAGCCATGACGTCGTTGCTGTCGCAGCCGCGGCCGCCGACCGCCGTGTTCGCGATGTCGGACGACATGGCATTCGGCGCCATTCGAGCGCTCCAACGTCACGGCATCAGGCCCGGATCGGATATCGCCATTGCCAGCATCGACGGCCACGAGCTCTCTGAACTCCTCGACCTCACGACGGTCGGGCAACCGGTCGCCCAGATGGGGCGGATGGCCGCGGAGGCTCTGCTCACCCGCATGCTCGGTCAGGACGGGGACACCACGGAGGAGATCACCGTGCCCACGACCCTCGTCGTGCGCGGGAGTACCGTCGCGACGGATCGGGGATCTTCGCCCATCTGACGCGCGTAGGCTGTGACCATGCCTAGCGTCGATATACCCAGCGGCACAGATGGTCTCACCGGGTATCTTGCGACTCCCGCGTCCGGACGCGGCCCGGGAGTGGTGCTCATCCAGGAATGGTGGGGCATCGTGCCGCACATCGAGTCCGTCGCCGATCGCTTGGCGGGCGCCGGATTCGTTGCGCTCGCTCCTGACCTCTTCCGCGGACAGCACACCACCGAGCCGGACGAGGCCGGCAAGCTCATGATGGGGCTTCGCGTGGAGTCCGCGGGATCGGATATTGCTGCCGCGGCCAACCACCTCGTGCGCAGCGGCCTGCTCACGAGTGCGCAGGCGGGCTGCGTCGGCTTCTGCATGGGCGGCGGCCTCGCGCTACTCGCTCCGACGGTGAGCCCGGACATTGACTGCACCGTTGGCTTCTACCCGGCGATGCCCTGGCCCGACTACCACCCCGACTGGGCGCGCTATGCAGGCAAGGAGGCGCTGATCCACCAGTGCGAGGCCGATCTGCCGTCGACCGGTCCCGACATCACGCGGTACGCCGAGGAGATCGCTGCACATGGCGGGGTCGCGGTCGTCGAGAGCTATCCCGGCACTCTGCACGCGTTCTTCAACGATGACCGGCCGGAGGTGCACGACGCCTCTGCATCGGCTCTTGCCTGGGCTCGCACCGTGGACTTCCTGCATCGTCGACTCGACGGACCCTTCCGCTGACCGTCGGTGCAGCCACTCCCGCCGCTGTACGACGTGCCGCGGATCGAGCGAGCGATCTCGCCGAACTCGATGCGGCGATCGTGCAGTGCCGCGCCTGTCCGCGGCTCGTGCGCTGGTGCGAGCAGGTGGCGCGCGAGAGACGTGCCGCCTACCGGGACGAGGAGTACTGGGCGCGGCCGATCACCGGGTTCGGCGACCCGCGTCCGGGCGTGCTCATCGTCGGGCTGGCGCCTGCGGCGCACGGGGCCAACCGCACGGGGCGGGTATTCACCGGCGATCGCAGCGGCGACTGGCTCTTCGCCTCGCTGCACCGCGTCGGTGCTGCCGCGCTGCCGACGTCGATCTCAGCCGATGATGGGCAGTGGCTCGACGACGTTCGCATCACGGCCGCGGTGCGCTGCGCACCACCCGGCAATGCACCGACGCCGAAGGAGCGCGACACCTGCGCTCCGTGGCTCGTCCGCGAGATCGCGCTCACGGCGCCGCGCGTACTCGTCGCGCTCGGAGGATTCGCGTGGCAGTCCGTCCTGCGGGCACTCGCCGATCTGGGGGAGCCGTTGCCCTCACCACGACCGAAGTTCGGCCATGGTGTGTCGGCGCAGGTGCGCGACAGGTGGGTCCTGGGCTGCTACCACCCGAGTCAGCAGAACACGTTCACCGGACGGCTCACCGAGTCCATGCTCGACGAGGTCCTCGCCCGAGCCCGCGAACTCGCCGCGCCCTAGGCGATCCGGTCGCGCCGCCGCGACCGTCGCCGGGAGGGCCCGTGCCACCCGGGTAACGGTGCCTCCGGAGGGGATCGAACCCTCACTGGACCGGGTTTAAGCCGGGCGTCTCTGCCAATTGGACTACGGAGGCCCTCCAAGCCTAGGCGCCTACGCACAGGGTGCTCCGACCCCGGATCGCGGGGCGCCCCGCTCGTGGGGATTGCTTCCGGGCCCGAATCGGTTAACGTGGAGAGGAAGCGGGCGAGTGCCCGCTCCACGGGGCGGGGATACCTGCCCCGCCACCGCAGGAGGAGAACCATGCAGACGGCCAACCCCGTCCTCGCCCGTATCGACCGCGACGCCGCCCAGGCCAGCCGCTCAGGGGCCGGGTTCGCCTACGAGGAGGGCCGCAGTGCGGTCGCCTCGGCCCAGTTCGGTGCCGCCGCCCCCGAGCCAACGCCGGCTCCGGCCCCCGTGCGGGGGGCGGGTGACGCGGGCATCTATACCGGCGTACAGATCCCGGCGCCAGCCGGCCAGCGGGTGACCTACGCCGACGTCATGGTCAAGTCCGCGATCCTCTTCGGCATCGCCGTCGTCATGGCATTCGCGGGCTGGACGATCACCGAAGCGATGCCCGGTGTCGGCACGCTGATCGTCTTCGGTGCGCTCATCGGCACGCTCGTCCTCGGCCTGGTCAACGCCTTCAAGCGGAAGGTCAGTCCGCCGCTCACGATTCTCTACGCCGCCGTCTCCGGCATCATGCTCGGCGCCGTGAGCTACTGGTACAACCAGCTCGCGCTCGCTTCCGACTACGAGGGTCTGGTCCTCCAGGCGGTACTCGCGACCTTCACCACCTTCGGCGTCATGCTCCTTCTCTTCGGCACGGGCATCGTCAAGGTCACCAACAAGTTCGTGAAGTTCATGATGGTGGCGATGGTGTCGTACTTCTTCATCGCCATCGCTTCCCTCGTGGCCGCGATGTTCGGCGTGGGTGGCGGATGGGGCTTCTACGGCGTCGGCACCCTCGGCCTGCTCCTGTGCGTCTTCGGCGTCGGCCTCGCTGCCTTCAGCCTGATGCTCGACTTCGAGGCGATCAAGCAGGGCATCGCGATGGGACTGCCCGAGCGCGAGTCGTGGCGGATGTCCTTCGGTCTGCTCGTCACGCTGGTGTGGCTCTACCTGGAGTTCCTGCGCCTCTTCGCGCTTATCGCTGCCGGTCGCGAGTAGCCGTGATCGATGACGTGAGTGTCGAGTTGGCCCGCGTCGTCGATCGGCTGCGGTCGATGCCACTGGCCCGGCTGTCTCGTCCGTCGGGTGAACACTCATCACTCGCCGAAGGCGCCCGGGCGCTGGCTCAGCGGTTGGCGGATCAGGCTGTGAACATCGGCGGATGGCCACGACATGAGGTCCCCGATGTTGGTGATGCTGCGGTCGGGGATCAGGTAGCCGTGACAGGCCGGGATCTGCTGGGCCTATCGCCGGGCGATGACGTTCTCGCGGGCGCTGCCGCAGACCTGAGGGCGTTCCGTCTCAGTATGTGACGTCGCTGTCCGTGGTGAGCGCGGGAAGGATCTCGCCCTCACCGCCGAGCCGCCAGGCTGCGATGACCTCGGGTAGCAGGGCCTGAGCGGCCGCGGCGTACCCCTCGGTCGAAGGGTGGAAGCGATCCTCAGCGAACATCACATCCGGTCGCTCATCGAACTCCGGGCCCAGACGTGAGCCGAGCGACACCGGGCGCCCGCCCTCGGCCAGGGTTGCATCGGCTTGGGCCGCAGCGAGCTTGCGGGATGAACGACGCATAACGGTGCGGAGAGGCTGGGGGACGGGTTTGACGGTGCCGAGATCCGGGCAGGTGGCGACGACAACCTCGGTCCCGCTGTCGCGCAGCCGGGCTACGGCTTGCCTCAGCCGGCGAGCCGAGATGGCTCGCGGCACGAGGTGGGTGACGTCGTTAGCGCCGATCATGACGACGGCCACATGGGGTCGGGTCCACAACGCCCGATCTATCTGCCCCTGGAGATCAGCAGTCTGCGCGCCAATCACTGCATGATTGCTCAAGGTCACCGTCCGCCCGGACACCTCGGAGAGGGCGACTGCCAGGATGGCACCCATCGTGTCTTCGGGGCGCGCAGCACCCAGTCCCGCGGCACCGGAGTCGCCGAGCACTGCCAGTCGGATGGATGTGCCGGGGCCGCTGCCGTACCTGCCATCGGCGTACGGAGCCGTCGTGGTTCTCGGTCCGATGCGCCGCCTGGCCTCGAGCGCCTGGGCGGTGAGCAGGCCGGCAGCGGCCACAGCGGTGGCTCCCGCAGCGGCGGCAGCGCGGGTGAGGGGTCCGGTGCGCATTAGGTGGTCCGTGAGGCCCTGGCGAGGAAGCTGCGCACCTGCTCTCGCGCGTTGTCGCGGATCTCGGGACCGTGGGTGAAGGCGGCCATTGAGTAGTCGATCTCTCCTAGCACGTGGGCCGTATGCACGTTCTGCCGGAAGGATGTGCACGCGAGTTTCGTCGGCCAGGACATGCGCGCGTTCATATTGAAGATGCTGTCGCCGGTGATCAGCAGTCCACTCGACTGATGGAGCAGTGAGATGTGTCCGGGAGTGTGGCCGGGCGTGTGCAGCACGCGCACCCCGCCGGCGATGGGTAGCTCCTGCCCATCGTGCAACTCCTGGCTGACAGTGGTCGACCGGAAGTCGCCCCACGGCGCTCGCCCGAGCAGGCGACCGGCGGTCGAGGTTGAATCCCCTGGGGGTCGTGTGCCGGACCTTACGAAGCCTGCGTCGTCAGCGTGCACGTCAATGCCTGTAGCGGATGTCTCATCGACCATCTGGGCCGCGCCGCCAGCATGATCGAAGTGCGCGTGGGTGAGCACGATCCGCTGCACGTCGCGCGGGTGCTTGCCGATCGAATCGAGGGCGTTGACGATGCGCTTGGGGGCGCGTTTGAGACCGCAGTCGACAAGGGTGACTGACCCGTCGCCCTCGATGAAAGCGAAGGAATTGATGAAGTCGCCCATCGTCGGGATGCGGTAGATGTTGTCGGCGAGGGCGACGGCGGGTGTGCGGGCCACGGGCCCAGCGTAGGCTCTCCTGCCATGCGCGTGGTCGACTCCGTGGTGGAACTCATCGGCGGTACCCCTCTGGTCAGGCTTCACCGGGTCGCCGAGGGCATCGCCTGCCCCGTCTACGCCAAGGTCGAGTACCTCAATCCGGGTGGGTCCGTGAAGGATCGGATCGCAACGCGCATGATCGAGGCCGCGGAGCAGGAGGGCCTCATCGGCCCGGGTGGCACGATCGTGGAGCCCACGAGCGGCAACACCGGGGTGGGTCTGGCGATCGTCGCGCAGCAGAAGGGGTATCGCTGCATCTTCGTGTGCCCCGACAAGGTGTCCAAAGACAAGCAGGACGTCTTGCGTGCCT
Organism: Candidatus Nanopelagicales bacterium; assembly: GCA_049431945.1. Lineage (GTDB taxonomy): Bacteria > Actinomycetota > Actinomycetes > S36-B12 > S36-B12 > Mxb001. The sequence continues at coordinate 45,515 of JBMTDJ010000004.1, forward strand.
ACGGCGCTGAGGTCATCGAATGCCCGACCGCTGTAGACCCGGAGGACCCGCGCTCGTACTACTCGGTGAGCGATCGCCTGGCTCGCGAGATCCCCGGGGCCTGGAAGCCCGACCAGTACTCCAACCCCAACAACCCGCGCTCGCACTACGAGACCACGGGCCCGGAGATCTGGGAACAGACCGACGCGCGCGTGACGCACTTCGTCGCGGGGGCGGGCACCGGGGGCACGATCACCGGTGTCGGGCGATACCTCAAGGAGGTGTCCGACGGGCGTGTGCGCATCATCGCCGCCGACCCTGAGGGCTCGGTCTACTCCGGCGGCACCGGGCGGCCGTATCTCGTCGAGGGCGTCGGCGAGGACTTCTGGCCGGCGACGTACGACGCCACCGTTGCCGACGAGGTGATCGCGGTGAGCGATCGGGACTCATTCGAGATGACCCGCCGTCTGGCGCGCGAGGAGGGGCTGCTCGTCGGTGGATCCTGCGGCATGGCAGTCGTGGCGGCACTCGACGTGGCTCGCAGGGCGGGCGCCGACGACATGGTCGTCGTACTCCTGCCTGACAGTGGTCGCGGCTACCTCTCCAAAGTCTTCAATGATGAGTGGCTCGCGTCCTACGGATTCGGCGCACCGGTGAGCGATCGCACGGTGGGCGACGTCCTGCGGGGCAAGTCGGGCGACCTGCCGCACTTCGTCCACGCGCATCCGACCGAGTCGGTCCGCGAGGCCATCGACACGCTGCGCGAGTTCGGGGTCTCCCAGATGCCCGTCGTCCGCGCTGAGCCACCGATCATGGCCGCTGAAGTCGTCGGCTCCGTCGTCGAGCGCGACCTGCTCGATGCGCTCTTCGCCGGAAAGGCATCCCTCGCCGACACGCTGGATCAGCACATGTCCGCGAAACTGCCACAGGTGGGAGCGGGCGAGCCGGTGTCTGCCGCCGTCGCGGCGTTGGAGTCCTCCGACGCCATCCTCGTGCTCGATGACGGCAAGCCCGTAGGTGTGCTCTCCCGCCAGGACCTGCTCGGCTACCTCGCGGGTTGATGTCCCGCTAGCCCCGACTCAGAAGTACAGGCGGCGTACCTCCTGCGGCCAGCCGCAGGCGACCGCCACCTTGCCCGCCCACATCCGGGCTTCCGAATCATCGGCGACGTCGACGATCGTGAGTCCGCCGATGTACTCCACGCCGGTGCGGTAGGGGCCGTCTGAGATGACCAGCTCCCCGCTCGTGTCATCGGCGTGCCCGGCCTGCGTGAGATCCTCGTCGACCCCGCCCGCGACGACCAGGACACCGGCTTCGCGCATTTCGTCCACCACAGCGTGTGCGAGCGGGGCGCGGCTGGCGTACCACTCCTCGGGGTGATCGCCGACCCACTGCTGGTTGAAGTAGATGATGTAGTGCGGCATCTGCTGCTCCTCGTCGTTAGAGGGCCGGGAGTGCAAGGCCGGTGTTGGCGTGGCAGCGGTATCCGTTGGGGACCTTGTAGAGGTACTGCTGGTGGTATCCCTCGGCGAAGTAGTACGGCCACTCGGCCGCGGGAGCGACCTGGGTCGTGATCTCGCCGTATCCGCGCTCAGCGATCACCCCGGCGTACGCCGCTGACGTCCGCTCGACCATGTCCCGCTGCTCATCGGTGGTGTAGTAGACGGCGCTACGGTACTGCGTGCCGGTGTCATTGCCCTGGCGGTATCCCTGAGTCGGATCGTGGCTCTCCCAGAAGTGCTTAAGCACGTCGTAGGTGGAGATTTCATCCGCGCGATAGGCGATGCAGACGGCCTCGGTGTGGCCGGTCCGGCCCGTGCACACCTCCTCGTACGTCGGATGCGGCGTGAAGCCGCCCTGGTACCCGACCGAGGTTGTGTAGACGCCGGGCAGGCGCCAGTAGATCTCCTCCGCGCCCCAGAAGCAGCCCATGCCGAGGTAAATCACTGAGAGATCGCCGGGCCACGGCGTCTCGGGCAGGTTGCGCAGGGGAGTCCCGAGCACCGCGTGGTCCGCCGGGATCTCGAACGGGTAGTGGTCCCTGCCCGGTAGGGCGGCATCGGGCGTCACCATCTGCGACTTGGCGGAGGAGAAGAGGAAGGCCATGGCCCTGAGTATGCCCCTTGCCACCCGGCAGCGCCCCTGGGAGCATCGAGGGATGACGAATCCGATCACCCTCTCGGCCGAGTGGCTCGCTCCCGGTGCGGTCGACGCCGTGTCGACGATCATCGAGGGATCGCTCGCCCAGCAGGGAGGTCACGTCCAGGGACTCGATGCCGACTTCGGCAGCGCGATCAAGATGCGCCTGCTGGGCACGATGTTCTCCGGCACGGAGGACAACCTGCCCTTCCATCTGCACATCGACGTGCGCCCTGGATCAGGGGTCGACGAAGCTCATGTGCGCGTGGATATGCGCTCGACCGAAGGCTGGTACGCGTTCCGCTTCGGATTCGTCGATGACCAGTACCGCCAGCGCTTCGACGAGGTCGTAGGCCGCCTCCGTGCCGCGACCGGAGAGGTCTCCGCCTAGGCTCATCCCATGACGTCCTGGGATGAGGCCGGCTTCGAGACGCGCGCGATTCACGCGGGCCAGGAGCCCGACCCCCAGACCGGCGCGGTCGTTCCCCCGGTCTACCAGGTCTCGACGTATGCCCAGGACGGAGTGGGGGGCCTGCGCGGGGGCTACGAGTACTCGCGCAGTGGCAATCCCACGCGCACGGCGCTCGAGGAGTGCCTGGCCTCGCTCGAGTGTGGTGCACGCGGGCTCGCCTTCGCCTCCGGCCTGGCTGCCGAGGACACCCTTCTGCGCACGGTGGGTGCACCTGGCTCGCACGCGATCATCGGCAATGACGCATACGGCGGCACCTATCGGCTCTTCGCCAAGGTGGCCGAGCCGTGGGGGCTGAATCACACTCCCGTCGACCTCACGGATCTCGATGCTGTGCGCTCGGCTGTGTGTGGTGGCACTCGCATCATCTGGGCCGAGACGCCGACGAATCCGCTGCTCACCGTTGTGGACATCGCGGCGCTGGCCGAGATCGCTCACGACGCGGGCGCGCTGCTCGTCGTCGACAACACCTTCGCATCGCCGTACCTCCAGCAGCCGCTCGTGCTCGGGGCGGACATCGTCGTCCACTCGACGACGAAGTACCTCGGCGGCCACAGCGATGTCGTCGGGGGCGCGCTAGTCGTGGCGGACGCCGAGTTGGGGGATCGCCTCGCCTATCACCAGAATGCGATGGGGTCCGTACCTGGCCCGTGGGACTCGTGGCTGGTGCTCCGGGGGATCAAGACGCTCGGGGTGCGCATGGATCGGCACAGTGCCAACGCGCGAGCGATCGTGGAGCTGCTCACGGGGCATCCCCGTGTCACACAGGTCTTCTACCCGGGACTCGAAGGACATCGCGGTCACGACATTGCGAGTCGGCAGATGCGCGACTTCGGCGGCATGGTCTCGTTCAGGGCAGCAGGCGGTGAGCAGGAGGCCGTCGATATCTGTGCGCGAACCAAGGTCTTCACGCTCGGCGAATCCCTCGGTGGTGTCGAGTCGCTTATCGAGCACCCCGGTCGCATGACCCATGCGTCGGCCGCCGGCAGTCCGCTCGAGGTTCCCGCTGACCTGGTGAGACTGTCGGTCGGCATCGAGTCGATGGACGATCTTGTCGCTGACCTCAAGCAGGCGCTCGGATGACCTCCAGCGCACCCGCATCGCTCGAGTGGACAGCGACGGGAATCGCAGATGACGTCCGGTCGGGTCGTTGCACGGCAGTCGATGCGGTATCCGAATCGCTCACGCGCATTCGCGAGTTCGACAGCGATGTCGACGCGTTCCAGGTCGTGCGCACGGAAAGTGCGCTGGCCGAGGCGGCGGCGGTGGATGCTCGATCGGATCGAGCGGCGCTGCCGCTCGCGGGAGTCCCGGTCGCCATCAAGGACAACGTGCCGGTCGCGGGCGAGCCGATGCGCGTCGGGTCCGCAGCCTCCTCGGATGCTCCGCAGCAGTCAGATCATCCCGTGGTGGAGCGCATTCGCGCTGCTGGCGGCGTGGTTGTCGGGCTCACCCGCGTGCCAGAACTCTGTGTCTTCGGTGCGACGGACTCCGTCTACGGCATCACCCGCAATCCCTGGGACCTGTCGCGCACGGCGGGTGGTTCGAGCGGAGGCTCCGCCGCCGCGGTCGCGTCCGGCATGGTTCCTGTGGCGCACGGCAACGACGGGATGGGGAGCGTGCGAATCCCCGCCGCCTGCTGCGGGCTGGTGGGCATCAAGCCCGGGCTCGGCGTCGTGCCGGCGCAACTCGGGTCCACCGATTGGTACTCGATGAGCGAGAACGGCGCGCTCGCCACGTCGGCGGGTGATGCCGCACTGCTTTTGTCGGTGATGGCAGGCGATCCCACCCTCGCGCGGGTCGGCTCACTCGACGAGCGCTTGCATGTCGCGGTGTCCTTCCGGCCACCTGTCGCGGGTGTGCCGGTCGATGCCGCGTGGGCAGCAGCGGCGGATTCGCTCGCGTCCCTGCTCCGCCGCGCGGGTCACGAGGTGCGTCGGGCAGATCCGCTCTCGGCCACCGATCCCACGGCCAACGCGGCAGCGATCGCGGGCCTGGTGCGGTGGTTCGCGGGTACGGCGGCAGACGCCGATGAACTGGACGCGGCGCAACTGGAGCCGCGCGTGCGGCGCCATGCCCTGCTCGGTCGGCTCGTCCGTCGTACACCGCTCATGAGCGAGCGACTGCGCGATTCATGGATTGCTCACGCCGATGCGTTCCTCAGCGAGTACGACGTCCTCGTGACCCCTGCGCTCGCGCAGCCGCCGATCAATGCACGTCGGTGGTTCGGCGGTGGCTGGTCATCGACGATGCTGGCGAATATCCGCTACGCACCGTTCGCCGCGCCGTGGAACGTCGCGGGTATGCCGGCCATCGTGATCCCCATGGGCGTGCATCCGCAGGCGGGCACACCGGTCGCGGCGCAGGTTGTTGCTCGGCGCGGATGCGAGTCCCTGCTGCTTGCTATCGCCGGTTGGGTCGAGCATGTGCGACCGTGGCGACGCACCGCCCCCGGCTTCCCCGACTGAGTTCGGTTACGCGCGTCGTGCAGGTGAGCGAGGCTTTTCGGGCGCGATAAGTCTCATGTGCGTGTGCGACGCAGGGTCTCGGGCATCGCCAGAACGAAGAGCAGGGCGATTGCGCTGACCGCCGCGCCGAAGGCGAAGGCCCAGTCGAAGCCGTAGAGGTCGAGCAGCAGGCCGCCGAGAAGCGGGCCGATCACCGCACCGATATCCGACACCATCTGGAATGCCGCGACGACGCTTCCGCCCTGGCGGCCGCCCATGATGTCGCCGACCACGGCTGACGGTGCGGACCCGAGGAAGGCGGATCCGATGGACATCACCACCATGCTGAGGAAGAACACGACGAGGGCGACCGAGAGCGAGCCTGTCGCCAGATCGTCAATGACAAGCATGAGCATGCCGACGATGGTGGCTATCGTGCCGATGATCATCGCGGGCCTGCGTCCGCGCAGATCGGTCAGGCGACCAGCTGGCAGCAGGATCGCGGCCTGGACCACAGCGGCTACGAGGAACGCCCAGCCGGACAGGCTCGGCCCCTGCTGCAGTGCCTGAACGACGAAGAGCGGGATGAGCGCGCTGCGCAGGCCGAAGACGGTGAGGCCGGTGGTGAGATTGACGGCGAGGGCTGCGCGATACGCACCGTTGCGCAGAGCCCCACGGAGCTCGGCCCAGCCCCCGAGGCGAGGTGGTTCTACCTCGGCGGGTTCGGTCGCCACGACCGCCGCCTCCCGTGCGGCCAGGCGCTTGGGCGAGAGGAATACCAGTGCGATCACGGTGGCGATCGCGAGGGTGCCGGCGTAGAAGAAGAACGGCGCTCGGATCGAGACGGCGAGCAGGATCCCGCCGATCGCGGGACCTGCCACGCCGCCAACGAGGAAGCCGCCCTGCCAGGCCGCGGACGCGCGTCCGCGCTGGTCGGCGTCGACGACTCGCAGAAGCAGTGCCATGGCGGACACGGTGAACATCGCTGAGCCGATGCCTCCGATCGCGCGCAGCACGAGCAACTGCGGATAGCTCTGGGAGAGTCCGGCAAAGAAGCTCGAGACGGCGACGACGGCGAGCCCGGTAGCCAGCACATTGCGCTCGCCGAAGCGGTTGGTCCAGGCTCCGGCAAACGGCGAGGACACGAAGCGCATGAGAGCGAACGCCGACACGACCGCCGAGGCGGCCAGGGCGGATACGCCGAAGGAGTCGGCGAAGATCGGGATCGACGGGATGACGATGCCGAAGCCGAGCGCGACGAAGAAGGCGATGCTCGCCAGTACCGCTACCTCGACCGGCAGGTCCTTGAGCAGGGGCAGGCGGCTACGCACGATCCTCGAGCCTACGCAGCCGAGGCGTGTCCACGGTGGTCGCCCTGGGGGACAGGGGGAGGGTCACGATGCACGGCTCGAGGCAAGCAGGATCAGGCGGAGCGGCGTCGACCCTTGCGGGATCGCACGTAGTCGGTGACGACGTAGTCGCCGAGTCGGTCGCCGTCAGCGGCGAAGACCCGACCGCCATTGCGTCTGGCCATCGCATCGAGGAATCGGGCCAGACGCGGCTCGTCGCCAAGCCGGAACCACGAGATGGGTACTCCTCGGCGGGTGAGGCGATCGACGCCCGCGACTGTCAGCTCGACCGTCTCGCGATCGGGGGGCCAGTTGAACCACCAGTCCGGCCTCCCGAGGGGCCCGTCGACGAGGTGGGCGGTGGGCTCGCCATCGGTGACGACGAGGCAGATCCGCTCCGCGTCGCGATGGCGGTCGAAGAATCTCTCGGCGAGCAGCAGCGCATGGTGGAGGTTTGTGCCCTGGATGTCGGAGGCGGCCAGGTCGACGAGTTCGTTCGGTTGGACCGTGCGCGCGAGGTTGGCGAAGGCGATTATCTCGATCGCATCCAGCGGGAATGCCGAACTCGCGAGGGATTGCAGTGCGAGTGCCGTCATCTTGGCGGGACGCCAGGTGTCGTTCATCACCATGGAGAACGACTGATCGACGAGAAGCGCGACCGCCGCGCGCGTGCGCGTCTCGGTCTCGCGCACCTCGAAGTCCTCGGCTGAGAGGCGCAGTCCCGAACCGGACCGGGCGGACTGGCTCTCGGACAGGGAACGGCGCACGGCATTGCCGACCGTGCGGATGACATCAAGGGGTTGCTCGTCACCGAACTCCCACGCGCGCGTCTGGCCGGTGAGCTCGCCTGAGGCGCCGGATGCTCGTACGTCGTGATCACCCCGGGCGCCGGCCTGCATGTCGGCGAAGACGCGACGCAAGGCTGTGCGCCCGATGCGACGGATCGCCTTGGGTGACAGTTCCATCCGCTCGGTGAGGTAGCCCTGCTCCCGCAGATCTCGCTCGATCTCGCGCAGCCGCTCGACATCGTCGACGGCGGAGCGACCGAGTGCTCGCTCGAGGGCATCGAGGTCGATGTCGTCGAGTGCGGCCCCGGCGTAGTCCTGCCCGAGCTGCTGCTCCAGCGCCTCGAGATCGGCCATCTCGGCCAGCGCCTCGGTGGCGTCGGGTAAGCCGAGCCCCGCCTCGCCGGTCATGCGCTGCCGGCCGCTCCACGGCAGATCCGGTCGTAGTGCACGCAGATGCTCCTGCAACTGCGCCATCTCGCTGGCCAGGTCGAGGTCCTGCCACGCCTGCGCCATGAGGCCGGCCAGTTCCTCGCGCTGATCTGGACTGAGCGAGTCGAGCATGCGCTGCATGGCCGCCGCCCGGCGAGCCAGATCATCGAGCAACTCCTCCAGTGTCTCGGGGGAGTCGGGGAAGAGATCGCCGTGCTTGTGCATGAACTCGGCGAAGTCCTCGGTCGTGTCCTCGCCACGGCGGTGCTTGTCGAGCATCCGGTTGAGATCGGCCATCATGTCCTTGACCGCCTGCTGCGCCGCCGGATCTCCCGGATTCTTCAGCGCCTGGGACATCTGCCGGAATTGCTGATCGAGCACATCGCGCTTGAGCAGGTCCTTGATCGCCTCGTACTCCGCGCGCGCTCCGGCCGACGTCCAGTCATAGTCGGAGAGTTCGCGGACGGCGCGCGATGTGTCCTCGGGGAGCATGTCGAGCATCGCCTCGCGGAAGCGCGCGTCGTCGGAAGGGTCCGGGAAGAGCGCGGTGCGCTCATGCTCGACGGCGCGGTCGAGGTGCTCGCGCACCTGCTCGAGCAGGCCATCCAGTCGACCCGACTTCTGAAGTTCGCGCCGTCGTTGCGCAAGGCGCTGACGCCACTCGTCGAGGCCTCGAGCGCCGTCCATCCCGCGCCGCATGAGATCGCGCAGCGCTTCGCGCACGCTGGCGCCATCCAGCAGTCGATCGCCCAGAGCGTCGACAGCCGCACCCGCGTCGACCGGATCCGCGAGCGGGTCAGGGCCGCCGTGGAAGGCGCCGTAGCGGTAGCGCACCTACTCCGCCCCCACCGCTTCGTAGCGGGCTCCGCCCTCGGACTCGTCCTTGTCGATGCGGCGAGTCAGCCAGAGCCCCTCGAGGGCGAGCTCGACGCTGGCCGCGGCAATGCCTGCCGTGGGCTCCGCATCGGGACCCTCGACCGCGGCGACAAGTCGGCCCAGTCCTTCCCAGGCGCCTGCGGCCTGCAGGAGGTCGGTGGATGTCACGAGGTCGCCGATCTCGATGACGCCGCCCTCGTCGAGGACCTCGATGAGCGGTGTGAGGTCGACACCCCCGAGGTGACGCCGGAACACCTCGGCGGTGGCTTTGCGCGCGAGGTGCTGCAGCACATCGTCCTCGCGCCCCTCCTCGCTCACTTCGAACTCCACTTTGCCCCGTAGCGACGGGACCACTCCTGCGAGGTCGCCGATGCGTGCGACGGCCTCGTCGCCAGTGATGGCCGAACGACGCAGTGCAGCACCTGCGAGCGCCTCGGCTGCGGCGATCGCGAAGCGCGCTGAGACACCGCTGCGCTGATCGACGGCTCCGGACTCGCGCACCAGGCGCGTGAAGCGAGCGATGACCTCCATGAGGTGCAGGGGGACGACAGCGACGAGGTCAGCCTCCTGTGCGATGAGGTCGACCTCATGCTGTACGTCGTAGGGGTAGTGGGTGGTGATCTCCGCGCCGAAGCGGTCCTTCATGGGCGTGATGATGCGACCACGGTTGGTGTAGTCCTCCGGATTGGCGCTCGCCATGACGAGTAGATCGAGGGGGAGGCGCAGGGTGTAGCCGCGAACTTGGATGTCGCGCTCCTCGAGCACGTTGAGCAAGGCGACCTGGATGCGTTCGGCGAGATCAGGAAGCTCGTTGATCGCGAAGATTCCGCGATTGGTGCGCGGCACGAGCCCGAAGTGGATCGTCTCCGGATCGCCCAGTGTGCGTCCCTCCGCGACCTTGACCGGATCGACATCGCCCACGAGGTCGCCGACCGACGTGTCCGGCGTCGCCAGCTTCTCGCCGTATCTCTCGCTGCGGTGCTTCCAGGTCACGGGGGTGTCGTCTCCGCGCTCATCGACCAGGCGCCGCCCGTAGGCGCTCACCGGTGACAGCGGATCGTCGTTGACCTCGGATCCCTCGATGATGGGCGTCCATTCATCCAGGAGACCGACGAGCGTGCGAATGAGTCGAGTCTTGCCCTGGCCTCGCTCGCCGAGCAGAACGATGTCGTGACCGGCCAGGAGCGCGCGCTCCACCTGGGGGATGACCGTCTGCTCGAAGCCGACGATCCCCGGCAAAGTGGGCTCCCCAGCGGCAAGGCGCGCGGCGAGGTTTGCTCGGATCTCCTCCTTGACGCTCCTCGACTCGTAGCCGCTCGCTCGTAGGGCCCCGAGCGTGCGAGGAAGGTCGTCGGGCGGAGGGGGAGCCAGAGACGTCATGCACCGACGGTACGTCAGGATGGGGGGTATGGCTCCCGGAGGCCCGAGCAATGCCCGGTGCTCCGTTGCCCTGCGCCGCGGGCTCGATGCTGCGGTCCCGGACGCGGTACGCGCGGCCGTGAACGATCTGGGCGCTGCCCCTCACCTCGCCATTGTCGAGGTCAGCGCCCCGGGTGAGCCCCTTTCCGCGGGTCGCGCCCTGGCGCAGGCGGCGGCCCTCATCGACGAGGTCGTCCCCGGATGCCTGGTGATCGGTTCGAATGCGCACGGCGTCATCGGTGAGCTTGCCTCGGTGGAGATCGAACCGGCCATCTCGGTGTGGCTTGCCCACCTGCCGGGGGCGCGACTGCGCGGGTTCCGGCTTGCGACCGTTCCCGCGCCGCATGGGGGTCGGGCGTTGACCGGGCTCCCGGAACTCGCGGACGACGACCGGCTCGCACTGCTGCTGGCCGATCCGTGGACCCTCCCGGCCGACGAGGTCGTGGCCGCCTTCTCTCGCGTCGACGGCCCGCTGCCGGTCGTGGGCGGTCTCGTCTCGGGTGGTCGCGCCCGTGGGCAGTCCCGGCTCCTCCTGGATGGCGCGGTGTTCGACAACGGGGGCGTGGGCGTTGTCCTCGACGCTGAATCACCCGTGCGCGTCGTCGTGAGCCAGGGGTGCCGACCGGTCGGCGACCCGATGACGGTGACCGCGGCGGACGGCACCACCGTCCATGAGCTCGCCGGTCGCCCGGCGCTGGAGCGCCTGCGTGATGTCGTTGCGGGCCTCGATGCCGACGACCAGGCCCTTGCGGTGCGCGGCCTTCACGTGGGCATCGCGCGCGATCATCGGGTCGATGGCGGGCATGCGGCCGACTTCGTCATCCGCGGGATCCTCGGCGTCGATGCCCAGAGCGGCGCAGTGTCGGTCGGCGATGACGTCGAGATCGGATCGCTCGTTCGACTCCATCTGCGCGATGCCGACTCTGCTGACGCCGACCTGCGCACCGTGGTGGGACTCGCCGGCCGCGACAGTGCCGCTGTGGGGGCCTATCTCTTCACGTGCAATGGCCGTGGCGGGGCGATGTTCACGAGTTCGGATCACGACGCGTCGATCGTGCGGGAAGGGCTCGGCACCGTGGCCGTGGGCGGCTTCTTCGCCGCGGGAGAGATCGGCCCCGTGGGTGGTGACAACCACCTCCACGGCTTCACCGCCGTGCTCCTCGTGGTGGAGCCCAGGCGGGTCGACGGCGCACCGGTCGAGGTGAGTCGGCCCGCGGACTGGGACGTGGAGTTCGACGTAGCGCGCCTCGATGCTGAGCTGCGCGACCTCTTCGGGTCGGAGTGACCTCATCATCCACAGACTCCCGCGCGGCATTGACCATGATGCTCGTTCACGAATTACGGTGTCCAGGTGATGGCCAGGGACCAGCATCGCTCCGCGGTCTACGCCGCTGAGGAGCAGTGGGCACGACAACTCGCGCGCGGGGGTGCGATCGACTTCTTCGGGTCGCCCCTTCAGGTGCCCACCGAGCGTCGATTTGCCGACATCGCCTCAGTCCAGGCCTACGTCGATGCCGTTCTCGGGCTTATCGGCATCATCACTCACTGGCCAGGTGCGGGGCCCGTGCGTGTGCGTGAGCGACGCGGCGCGGGTCGAGCCCACTACGTCGATGGCGTCATCGCACTACCGATCACCGGAGCCGTCGGCGAGCGCTGGGCCGCACGTGAAACGGTCGTTCTCCACGAGCTTGCGCACCACCTTGTCGCCCGGTCCCATCCAGGTGCGGTCGCGCACGGTCCGGAATTCTGCGGGGATGAGCTGCGCCTGGTCGAGATCGTTCTCGGCCCTGAGGCGGCCCTGCTCCTGCGAGCGGCATTCGACGGTGCGGGCGTGCCTGTCGCGGAGCGGGTGCGATGAGGCACCTCGACACCATTGCCGCCCTCCTGGTCAAGGCCGAGCGCAGCGACAATCCCCATGAGGCTGAGGCCTATCTCGCGAAGGCGCAGGTCCTCGCGACCCAGGCCAGCGTGGACCTGGCGGTGGCCCGAGCGCTCACGGCCAAGCGCGAGGCCCGCGAGCAGCCGACCAGCGTCACCATCACCATCGGCGAGCGGGGCAAGCGAGCCAACACCCATCTGGTGACACTTTTTGTCGTCGTGGGACGGTGCAACTCGATCCAGGTCGATATCGCGCACAACTCCACCTATGTCATTGCGTATGGGATGCCCAGCGACATCGAGCTGGTCGAGGCGCTCTTCGGTTCGTTGGCGACCCAGATGACGGCGTCAGCCACGACATGGCTGGGAGCAGGGGAGTGGAAGGGCGACTCGTACGTCGCACGCGACGGCCAGCGCAAGCCTCACACCGCTCAGACCGCTCGAGCGGCGTTCTACCGAGCCTTCATCGATCGCATCGAGGATCGCCTGCAGGAGGCACGCGAGGAGGTACTCGCCGAGGCCGAGAGACAGCGGGTCGACATTCCGGCGGAAGTCCCGGGTGGCAAGGCCGTGGCGACGACGGGTGCGCTGGTCCTGCGCAGCAAGGAGTCGGAGGTGCGCAGTTTCTATCGCAAGTCCTCCACGGCTCGCGGGAGATGGTCGGGCTACTCGGGTGCGGTCAGCCGGCGTGCTGGCAGTGCTTCGCGCGCCGGGCGAGACGCGGCCGATCGAGCACGCACCACGAGCGCCAAGGGGATTGCAACCAAGGGCCCTGGGCTCAGCGCCTAGCGACGCCGGAGCGTCATCGGCATGCCAGCGCGAGGGCGCAGTGTCACTGCAGGCATGGGCTCGATGCTGATCCCCGGGACGAGCTGGGGGGACCAGCGCTGCGCCAGCGTCGCGAGGACGAGGATCGCCTCGGTCCACGCGAACTGCTCGCCGATGCAGCGGCGATTGCCCCATCCGAAGGGGAACCATGCACCCCGCGGCTGGCCGGGTGCATCCTCGCTGAAGGAGCCCTCTGCGCCAATCCAGCGCTGTGGCCTGAACATCAGGGCTGCCTCCCACCACCGGGGGCTTCGGTGCAGGGCGAACTGGCTAGCGAACGCGAGCGCTCCGCGGGGGATCATCCAGCCGCCCACCTCGATGTCAGCGAGCATGCGGCGTCCTTGGAGCCACGCGGGTGGGTAAAGGCGCATGGCCTCCGCAATCACCGCGCGGGAGCGGGGAAGTTGCCCCATGTCCTCCATGGTCGGGGTGCGTCCGCTGAGCACCGCATCGAGTTCCTCATGCAGCCATTCGGCGCGCTCGGGATGCTGCGAGAGCAGCATCCAAGTCCAGGTCAGCGCCATGGCCGTGGTCTCGTGACCCGCGAGGATCAAGGTGACCGCCTCATCGCGGACTTGGTCGTCGCTGAATCGGTGCCCATCCTCCTGTGCCTCAAGGAGCAGGCTCAGCATGTCCCCTGTGTCGCCCTGTGCGCGGTGCTCGTTGATGATGCGGTGCACGATCTGGTCAATGCGCGTGGAAGCGGCGAGGGCACGGCTGCGCCCGGGTGCCGGCACGCTCAGGACCCGTGGCCCCAGTGCCAGATAGCGGCCCATGCCGTCGAGGAGCGCGCTCAGGGATTCGCCGACTTCATGCGCATCACCGGTGAGGTCCGATCCGAAGAGAGTGCGACCGACTATCGCCAAGGTGAGGGTGGACATGTCTGACTGCATGTCGAGTGTCTCGCCATCGCGCCAGGTCTGTTCGTGCTCGTCGGTGAGGGCAGCCATCTGCGCGGCATACGAGGCAACGCGATCCCGGTGGAAGGCGGGCTGCACGAGGCGACGGTGGCGCAGATGCACGTCACCGTCACTTGTGAGCAGGCCGTTGCCCAGGACGGCCTTCGCGCCTTGCAGACCGCGACCCTTCATCGTCTCGCGCCCGTGGGAAATGAAGACCTCGACGATCGCCTCAGGGTCCGTCAGCGCGTAGATGTGGTCACTCATGAGGCGCATGTGAGCCATTGGCGTGTACTCGCGCTCCATGTCGACCATGAACCGCGGGGCCGCGCCGGCCTTCGTCATGCCACGCAAGGCCTGCAGGCGATTCGGTCCCGGCGGGCGAGCTACGTCGCGACGCCGGTCGCGCGGTATCGGAACATCAGAGTGGTAGACGCGCTCGCGGGCCAGGCGTGCTGCCGCCCGAATGTCGGGTTCGGTCGATGTCACGCAATCAGTCTCGCCCAGGGGGCGGTTGCCGGGGTCTACGGGGCTGGGATCTGCCAGGATGCGGTCGTGGCCGACAAGGTAACTCTGGCTGACATCGAGACCGCTGCGAGCAGACTCGACGGTGTCGTGCGCAACCTCCCCGTGCACTCGGCGCGCTGGCTGTCCGATCGCGTCGGCGGGCCAGCCTGGCTCGCGACGGAGAACCTCCAGCGGGCCGGTTCATTCAAGATCCGTGGGGCCTATAACCGGCTCAGCCAGCTCACGGAAGACGAGCGGAGTGCCGGCGTCGTTGCGGCTTCTGCGGGCAATCACGCTCAGGGGGTCGCCCTGGCCGCGTCGATGCTCGGCATCCAATCCACGATCTTCATGCCGCGATCAGCCAGCATGCCCAAGGTCATAGCGACCCGGGATTACGGCGCGGATGTGCGGTTCCATGGCTCGACCCTCGACGAGGCCATAGTCGAGGCGCGTGCCTTCGCCGATCAGACTGGCGCACTCTTCATCTCACCCTTCGACCATCCCGACATCGTGGCGGGCCAGGGGACACTCGGCCTGGAGATTCTCGAGCAGGTCCCGGATGTGCGCACGATCGTCGTCTGCACAGGTGGCGGTGGCCTGCTCGCGGGTATCGCTCTCGCTGTGGCCTCCAAGCGACCGGATGTGCGCGTCATTGGAGCGCAGGCGGCAGGCGCGGCGGCGTACCCGCCCTCGCTGCTTGCTGGCCATCCGGTCCCTCTGCGCACCATGCGCACCATGGCCGACGGCATCGCCGTGGGCCGTCCCGGAGACGTGCCCTTCGAGATTATTCAGCGCTACGTCAGCGATATTCGCGTGGTGAGCGAGGACATGCTCGCCAGGGCTCAGCTCCTGCTCCTCGAGCGCTCCAAGCTGGTGGTGGAGCCGGGCGGGGCCGCAGCCGTCGCGGCCATCATCGACGATCCGAACTCCTTCGAGACGCCCGTGGTCGCTGTCCTCTCGGGTGGCAACGTTGACCCGCTCGTGATGATGCGGGTGATCCGCCACGGCCTCACCGCCGGAGGCCGTTTCACGCAGATCACCGTCCATGTGCCGGATCGACCCGGCTCGCTCGCGGGACTTCTCGCGGAGATCGGCGGCCTGGACGCCAACGTCGTCGATGTGTCGCACCTGCGCACGAATCCGCGGTTGGCCGTGGACGAGGTCGAGATCACCATCGATCTGGAGACTCGGGGCGCTGAGCACCGCGAGCAATTGCTCGGTCATCTGCGCGACAAGGGGTACCGGATCACCGAGGTGCAGTAGTCGGGACTAGCGTTATCCCTCGTGTCCGACATCATCGAGGCTCGTGGCCTCGTCAAGAAGTATGGCGATGTCGTCGCCCTGGACGGTCTTGATCTCAGTGTCCCCGAGGGCACCGTGTACGGCCTTCTCGGCCCCAACGGTGCTGGCAAGACGACGACGGTTCGCATCCTCACGACCTTGCTCAAGCCGGATTCCGGGATGGCGAAGGTTGATGGGATAGACGTCGTCCGCAAGCCCAATGCGGTGCGTCGAATCATCGGTCTCACGGGTCAGTATGCCGCGGTGGACGAGTACCTCACCGGTCGCGAGAACCTCCGGATGTTCGGTGACCTCTACCACCTGCCATCGGCGTACGTTAAGGAGCGCAGCCAGGAGCTCCTCGAGCGCTTTGATCTCGTCGATGCTGCCGATCGGTCGCTGCGCACCTACTCCGGGGGAATGCGCAGGCGCCTTGATCTTGCTGCGAGCCTCATCGCGAAGCCGCGAGTGCTCTTCCTCGATGAGCCGACCACGGGACTGGATCCGCGGTCGCGCCTGGGTCTGTGGGAGGTCATTACCGACCTGGTGGCTGATGGCACGACCGTGCTGCTCACCACGCAGTATCTCGAGGAGGCCGACCAATTGGCCGAGCAGATCGTGGTCATCGATCACGGCAGGGTGATCGCGCAGGGGACATCCGACGTCCTCAAGGACCAAGTGGGCGGGGACCGCCTCGAGGTCGTCGTCTCCGACCCTGCTCAGGTGCAGGCAGCGGCGCAGGCCCTTCACCCCGTGTCGACGGGCGACATCACGATCGACGCGGAGGACTCGCGTGTGGTCGCGCCCGTGGTCGGCGGATCACTCACCCTCGTCGAAGCCGTGCGGGCCTTGGACGCAGCGCATGTGGCCATCGCCGACGTCGCACTGCGGCGCCCGACCCTGGACGATGTGTTCTTGACCTTGACCGGCCATGCGGCCGAGGAGGAGCAGGCATGAGCGCCCCCGCCGTACCCGCGCGGGGGGATGGTGCAGCCGTCCCTGCCGTGCCCACTCGCAGCCGCCCGATTCTCGGCTGGAGCCTCCATGATGGACTGGTCGTCGCGCGACGCAATCTGATCCAGACCATTCGCGTCCCCGAGTTGCTCTTCTTCTCCATCGTGCAACCGGTGATCTTCGTGCTCCTCTTCGCTTTCGTCTTCGGTGGCGCGATCCCGATCCCCGGATCCGATCCGACGACCGCGCCGGACGCGAGCGTGTACCGCCAGTACCTCATGCCGGGCATCTTCGGTCAGACCGTTGCCTTCGCCTCGGCGGCAGCGACGGTGGGTCTGGCCGAGGACATGAAACGCGGCATCATCGATCGCTTCAGGTCATTGCCCATGGCATCCGGCGGAGTGCTTATCGGCCGGACCTTTGCCGACGCGACTCGGCAGATCCTCGTGCTCTTCGTCCTCAGCGTGACCGGGCTCATCATCGGCTGGCGGATCAATGACGGAATCCTCAACGCGATCTACGCCTACGCTCTCCTGTTGCTCTTCGCCTACACCGTCTCGTGGATCGGCTCATGGATCGGCCTATACATGCCCAATCCCGAGACGGCCAATACCGCCGGACTCGTGTGGCTATTTCCGCTGACCTTCTTGTCCAATGCGTTCGTGCCGATCACATCGATGCCGGCATGGCTGCAGCCGATCGCCCAGTGGAACCCGATCTCGTCGCTTGTCCTGTCGACACGCGAGCTCTTCGGCAATCCCACCGGGATCGTGGGAGAGGCATGGCCCCAGCAGAATCCGATCGCCTACACGCTCATCTCGTGCGCGGTGCTCATCGCGATCTTCGCTCCGCTCGCCGTGCGCCGCTACCGGACGTCGACGAGTCGCTAGCCTGCGTAGGGCTGTGCGCCTACGACTTCGACCGAGACACTCTTGCCATTCGCGAGCTGGTAGGAGACGGTGTCACCAACCCGGGACCCCATCACCGCCTGACCCAGCGGAGAGGTCGGCGAGTAGACCTCGACTGATGCGTGCGCGGCTTCCTCGCGCGACCCGAGCAGGAACGTCTCCTCGTCCCCGAAATCGACGAACCGCACCGTGACGACCTTGCCCGGAGCCACCTCGTCGTGCTCTGCCTCAGGGGCACCCACGCGGGAGTTCTCCAGGAGCTGCTTGAGCTGGCGGATGCGAGCCTCGTTCTTGCCCTGCTCCTCCTTGGCGGCGTGGTAGCCGCCGTTCTCCTTCAGATCGCCTTCCTCGCGAGCGGCCTCGATGCGCTTGGTGATTTCGCTCCGGCGGGGTCCCGAGCGCTCTTCGAGTTCGGCCTCGAGGCGGTCATAGGCATCCTGGGTGAGCCAGGTGATGTCGGTACTCATCGCATCAGGGTACGCGGCTAGGGAGTCCAGGGCTGCTCGGGCGGCACGACGCCGGGCGGGAACTGAGGCGGCACGACTCGCTCGGGAGGGGACCCCGCCTCGCACGCGAGGACCTCGACGATGTAAGCCGGAGCGAGCGTCCTCAGTGAGTAGGTCACCTGCTCGTACGTCGTACCGCGGGGGATGGCGACGACGGTGTAGGCGACGTCAGCACGCGACTCGTCCTGGGCGCGCAGCACGCAGTAGACATCCCACTCCGCCGCCCTGCGGACCTCGAAGGTGATATCGACGCGGTCCGCGGACACATCGCGCCAGGCGAGCACCTGGTACTTCACTGTCGGCGAGAGCAGGTTCGCCGTGACGAAGGCGAGGGCGACAACAAAGACGGCGATCGCCGCGACCCCGGCGATGATCGCCGGCCACGGTCGCCGTCCCACGCCGTAGCGCGCCTGGAGGTCGGGAGGGAGCGTGCGGCCGTCGATGGCGCTGCCCATGACACCTCCCGTCGCGCGGTCGAACAACCCTTGCGAGACTATCGGGGTGTCCGAACCCCTGCGCCTCATGGCTGTCCACGCACATCCTGATGACGAGTCCAGCAAGGGTGCCGCGACCCTCGCCCACTACGTCAAGGAGGGCGTGCACGTGATGGTCGTCACCTGCACCGGGGGTGAGCGCGGCGACGTGCTCAATGCCGCCGCCCAAGCGGATGTGGATGCTCTGGGCCTCGCGGAAGTGCGCCGCCAGGAGATGGCCGAAGCTGTGAGGATCCTCGGGGTCCAACACGCATGGCTCGGCTTCGAGGACTCCGGCTTCCCCGAGGGCGAGCCGAAGCCGCCGCTTCCCGAGGGTTGCTTCGCCGATCTGCCTCTGGACGTCGCATCTGCTCCCCTCGTGCGCCTGGTGCGCGAATTCCGTCCGCACGTCATGACGACGTACGACGAGAACGGCGGCTACCCCCACCCTGACCACATCCGCTGTCACGAGGTGGCGATGGAGGCCTTCACCAAGGCGGCGGATCATGAGGCGTATCCGGAGGCGGGATCCCCGTGGCAGCCCCAGAAGCTCTACTACAACATGGCATTCACGCGAGATCGCGTGGTGACCTTCCACGATGCCCTGGTCGCCGCCGGCCTGGAGTCCCCGTACGCGGACTGGCTCGAGGACTGGGACGAAGGCGAGGAGGATCGCGTGACGACACGCGTCCACGTCGACGACTACTTCACCGTGCGCGATGACGCCCTGCGGGCGCATCGGACACAGGTGGACCCTGAGGGCATGTGGTTCGCGGTTCCGTTGGAGATGCAGCGCACGCTGTGGCCCACCGATGACTACCATCTGGCGATCTCCCATGTGGATACCGAGGTTCCGGAGTCGGATCTCTTCGCGGGCATACGGGAGGGATGATGGTGACCGTGAACTGGTCCCTCGCGGTCATCTCCTTCGAGGAGAGCCCGCTTCCGAGCCCTTTGCCGACTGAGCCTCCGATCGACCCGTCCCGTGTCACGCCGGGTCTGCTCGCGCTGATCTCCGTTCTCTTCCTCGTCATCGCGATCGTGCTCCTCTACCGGTCCATGCGAAAGCAGATCGCCAAGGTCGATCCCTCACTCCCCGAGGGTCCCGGTGATGCCGAGCGCGCCGAGGACGCGGAGCTCACCGAAGAGGCCGAGGAGCGCGGAACCGACGAGCAACGCTGACATGCGGGTCAATGCGCGGGCCGTGGCGCTGACGATGCTCGCGGTGGCCCTATCCGCGATGTGCATCGTTGCCGGCACCTGGCAGGGGTCCCGGACGCGCGACATCCTCGAAGCGGAGCGTGCCGCTCTCGCCGATCCGATTCCGATTCTCGAAGCCGCCGGCATCGACGGCTTTCCTGCTTCGTCAGTCGGGCGCCCGGTCACGGCGACCGGAGACTTCGCAGACCAGGCGCAACTCCTCGTCGCTCAGCGTGAGCTCGACGGCCGTCCTGGCGACTGGGTTATCGCCCCCTTTGTCGTCGACGGCGTGACGATCGCCGTCCTTCGAGGCTGGGTTGACTCGCCCTCGAGTGAGTCACTCGTTGTACCCCAAGGCGCGGTGACCCTGAATGGTGCGCTTCAACCCTTCGAGGACTTCTATGCCGACCAACCGCTCCGGCCGGATGGGCGACTGGTCGCGATCTCGCGCGATCAGATCGAACGTGCCTGGGGTGTGCCCGTGGTCTCCCTTGTCCTCGTGCTGGCCGAGCAGGATCCTGAATCGGACGCCGCGCCCCTGCCCGTCCCTCTCACTGTTCAGACGGCCGATGTGCCCTTCCCCTTCCAAAATGCGGCGTACACGCTTCAGTGGTTCGTCTTCGCTGCATTTGTCTGGGTCATGTGGTGGCTGTGGGTGGTGCGTAAGAGCCCGGAGGAAGGGCAGAGCGGACATGCACCGAGCGCAGACCCCGATAGCCTGGACGCATGAAGGGCTTGCATGGCGCGCTCGTGCGCTTCCGCATCATGGCGTGGGTGACGGGTGTGCTCCTCGCGATCATGTCCGTGGTCTTCCTGCCGCTGAAGTACGCCTTCGGGCTCACGGAGCAGGGCATCCTTGCGACCGTGTACGCCGTCGGTTGGCAGGCACATGGGTGGCTCTACGTCCTCTACGTCGCAGCAGGCCTGGACATCTCGTTTCGCATGCGCTTCAGCGTCGTGCGCACCGTTGCCGTGCTGCTCGCGGGAACGATCCCCTTCGCATCCTTCTTCGCCGACCACTACGTCGCGAAGACGGTGGACGCACGGTTGGCCACCCAGGCGTAGTCCGCTCACGCGTGCGGTGAGTCCTCCACGGCGGCTATGGGATTCCGATCGGGTCTGGTCGCCAGGTAGGAGCCCAGGAGCACCAGGGGGAAGCCCAGTACGAGGCCCCATGTGATCGGCTCGCTGAGCACGATGACGCCCAGAAGCACCGCAACTGCAGGGTTGACGAACGTGATCACCGTCATGCGAGACGGACCGACCTCGGCGACCAGGGCAAAGAACACGAGGAAGGCGATTGCGGTCGCCAGGACTCCGAGGACCGCGATCGACCACCAGGCACTGGCGGGCACCGCCTGCGTCGGTCGCTGGATCCACGCGATGGGCGCGTAGACGATCGCGTTGGCGGCGAGGGCGAGGCTGATGACGGCCAGCGGGGGCGCGCCGGCGAGTTTGGTCGAGATGACGATCGGTCCTAGTGCGTAGCCCACGACGGTGACTGCCGCCGCTCCCACCGCCCACCACTGGTCGCCGGGGATGTCGAGGCCGACGAGCAGGGCCACGCCGCTGATGCCGATCGCCAGGCCGACGACCCGGATGCCACCCAGTCGGGCGTCGAGGCCCAGGGAGCGCGCGAGCACGGCCGCGACGATGGGTACCGCCGCGATGAGGAGGGCCGTCGTCGAACTCGGCAGAACCGTTTCGGCGTATCCCAGCATGAGGAACGGGCCGGTGATCTCCACGACGGCGAAGACGCCGATCCATGGCAGGTAGGGGCGGATGCCACGGAAGTGCCCGCGTGCGAGGGCAACCGGGAGCAGGAGCAGTGCGGCGAGAGCCACTCGAAGCGCGACCATCACGGATGGCTCGACATACTCCACCGCGATGCGGATGAAGAGGTACGGCGTGCCCCAGATGATCGACAGCGCGATGAAGAGGGTCAAGCCCCGGCGTGACATGGCGGTCAGAAGGTCGGCATTGGCGATGTGAACGTGCCGATGATGGTGCCGATGAGCCACAGGACAGCCAGGCCGATTCCGATGTAGCCGGTGACCAATCCCGCGATCGCGTAGCCGCGCCCGGCTGCGCCCGTCTTGCGAATCTGTCCCATGCCGATGTGTCCGAAGACGACGGCGAGGATGGGCATGACAGGGAAGAAGAGCAGGCACAGGCCGATCGTGATGCCCAGGATTCCGAGGATCATCGAGGCGAGGGCCAGGCCGTTGGTCTTCGGCCGTACCGGGTACGGCGCTGCCGGCGGGTACGGCGCTGCCGGCGGGAAGCCGGGGGGCGGTGCGTAGGGATAGCCGGGGGGCGCAGGCGCGGGTGGAACGGGCGCCGGAG